>NZ_JADPUN010000148.1 GCF_015690345.1 Plantactinospora alkalitolerans
GTAATGCACGCACGGCGTCCGCACCGCGTGCCGCGTTGCGAGCGCCGATCACCACGTGGGCTCCTTGATGGTGCTCGACCGTCTCCACGCCCTGACCGACAAGGCCCGTTCCGGCATCGACTTCGCCGAGTTCTTCACCGTCATGGTGGAGGCCGGACTCACCAATCGCGCCATCGCGGACGTTCTGGCCGGCGGCGGATACCACATACCCGCCGATGCTGACGCCGCCCTCAACGCCGCCTTCGCCGAACTCCTCCAAGAGGCGCAGCAACGCGGAACCATCCGTCCGGACGTCACGCCCGACGACATTCAAGCCCTCGTGATCGGCTGCGTCGCGACCGCGCGACACCGCGGCGCCACCGTCCTCGTTCAGATCGTCGTCGCCGGCCTACGCGCCTGATGCCGGGAGTCCCTCAGTTCCGCTTCGGCCCACCCAGAGTGCCAAGATCGAGTGCGCGATCAGCGGCAGGAGCGGATGGTCCCGCCCGCCGCGCTCGCCAGCCGCCAACCGTACCGGGGCTGAAATGCGTCGCGCTTTCGGCAGGGTGCCCGGCAAACTGCTGGCGTGTTGCTGACGATCGCGGGCTCGAGTTGTTCCGGGAAGACGACTGCGGTTCGGGCGTGCGCGGAGATTGACGGGCTCGTCGTGCACGACTTCGACGAGATCGGCGTCCCGGCCGGCGCGGACATCAAGTGGCGTCAGCGCAGCACGGAGGAGTGGATCCAGCGGGTGCTGAGTTACCAGGCTGTCGGCCTCGACGTGATCCTCACTGGGCAGTCGCCCCTGGGTGAGGTGTTGGCAAGTCCTTCGGCCACTGAGCTGAACGGTATCGCGGCCTGCCTGCTCGACGTCGACGACGGGGTGCGCTGGCAACGGATTGAGGGCCGTGACCCCGGTAAATGGGATGTCGATGCGAAGCGGTCGTTTGTCGACTGGGCGCGGTGGCACCGCGGGCACGCCACCGATCCCCACCACCACCCTGAAGTGGTCACTGCCAACGGGTATGAGGGGATGAAGTGGGCGCGCTGGAGCGGCTGGCCCAGCACTGATCACCGCTGGGTGGTGCGGGTCATCGACACGACCGGACGAACGGCAGAGCAGTCGGCGGCGGACATCGGACGGTGGGTCGCCGAAGCCCGCTGCGACCTTGCTGCCGGCCGGCTTGCGTTGGCAGGAACGTGGGCCTCCGGTTCCTGACCGACGGGGTGTCCAGCGCAGTACCGCCTCGAGATCCTGGGCGACAGCGCCGTAGCGGCTACGCATAGTCGCCGTGGCGTCGTCGGTGGCCGATCAACCGAGCATCTGATGCCGGCCACTCGCAACGGGTTTCGGCGCGCGGGAAAGCGACGTGGCCGCTCGTCGGCTACGTCCGGGCGGCAGCCGGGCCAGCTTGGCGTGAGGCTGCGTACCGCGCGGATCGCGGCAGAACAAGGTGGTTGATCCTTGAATGAATTCCGAGAATCGTAGGGATACTCCACCGGTGCCAGTTACGACATCGGCGGCGGGCCGCGCCACCTATTGATCCGATTGCTTGTGCCGCACATCTAGATTGGAGGCTCGGCCTCAACCGCGGGGGTTCTCATGCCACCACAACAGTTGTCCCGTCGCAACCTCCTACGCGCCACCGCGGCCGGTGGATTCGTCACCGCCGTCGCCACGCCGCAACGACTCACCCGGGTCCCGTCCGCCGTCCGGGAGCTTGAAGAGAAGATCCAGACCGGGATGGAGAAGTACGGCGTCGCCGGCGTCGGCCTCGGCCTCTGGTATCGCGGAAAGGAATATGTCCGCGGTTTCGGCGTCACTCGCACCGATGCTCCCGAGGACGTGGACGGCGATACGGTGTTCCGCGTCGGCTCGACCACCAAGACGTTTACCGGTGCGGCCATCATGCGTCTCGTGGAGCAGGGCAGCATCGATCTTGATCGTACGGTCCGGAGCTACCTTCCCGGCTTCCGGACCACCGACGCTGCGGCCTCGTCGCGGGTGACCGTCCGGCAGACGCTCAACCACACGGCTGGCTGGCTCGGCGACTTCTTCCTGGATACCGGCGACGACGCCGGGGCGCTCGCCCGCTACGTCGCCGCGATGGACCGCCTCCCGCAGCTCAACCCGCCCGGCCGGGTGTTCGCCTACAACAACGCCGCGCTATCCCTGGCCGGGCGGTTGATCGAGGTAGTGACGCGCCGCTCGTACGAGGAAGAGGTGCGGCGGGGGCTGCTCGATCCGCTCCGCCTGACCCGGTCGGGGTTCTTCCTCGACGAGATCCCCGGCGCCCGGGTCGCGCAGCCGCACGTCTACGACCCGGCCACCGGCGGCATCGTGGTCTCGCCGGACTCCTGGTGGATTCCGCGCTCGCTCCACCCGGCCGGCGCGCTCATCTCCAGCGCACGCGACCAGATCCGGTGGGCCCGATTCCATCTCGGCGACGGCGGTCGCGTGCTGAGCGGCCGCTCGATCCGGGCGATGCGGTCCCGTCCCGGCCCCGGGGGCACCCTGTTCGTCGAGCTGGACGGCGTCGGCGTCACCTGGATGCTGCGGCCGACCGCCGAGGGACCGACAGTGGTGCAGCACGGGGGCGACTGGGCCGGGCAGCACAGCGGCTTCCTGATGGTGCCCGCCCGCGACTTCGCCATCACGGTGCTCACCAACTCCGACGCCGGGACAGCGTTGCTCGACGACCTGTTCGTCGACGATTGGACGCTGCGCCGATTCGCCGGGGTCAGCAACATCCCCGCACCGCCGCTCAAGCTCACCGACGCCGAGCTCGCGCCGTATTTGGGCCGCTACTCCGGTCAGCAGATCGACATCGACGGCACCATCTACACGCGGGAGTTCGAGTTCGTCGCCGACAATGGCCGGCTGGTGCTGATGTTCGGCGGCCAGGCGGTGGACGGGTTCGCGTTCTACCGCAAGGACTACGTGGTAGACCTGCCCCTGAACGGCGGCACCGAGGAGGGCATACGCGCCAACTTCGTCCGCGGCCCGGACGGGACGGTCCAGTGGTTCCGTTTCGGCGGCCGCCTCCTCCACCGCGGCGCGCCTTCCGCCGCCGCCCGTGGCGGACGGCGGGCCACCACCTTCAACCCGCGGTCGCTCCTGTCCTAGCTTGGCGGGGCTTCCTCGTCGAAGGTCGGATCCAGAACGAACCGCGAGCCGGCGTAGTCGAGGACAGCGGTCGGTCCGCCGATGAGCTGTACGGTCGGCCTACCCATGTCTCCTCCTCGGGTGCCTGGCTGGCGCTCGCGGCTGTCGCGATGTGCTGCGCCATACCACCAACTCACCCCCGTAGGGTCCATGAGGAGTGAGAAGCCTATGACCGAGGCGGCACGGTGCATGGCGTGGGCGCCGCCGAAGTTGGCGTTCAGCGGGTTCCGGTTTCCGGCTGAGGAGATCGTCGTCACGTCCGCTGGTACCTGCGTTACAACCTTTCCTGTCGAGAGGTGCAGGAGTTATTCGTGATGGCGTGTGGGAACGAGGTGGGGCGCGGCGGCCTGGTGTGATGCCGCCGAACCTTGCTGCTCGATCGTCAGGAGCGGTAGCGGGTCGCCAGTTGCGGGGACTGGCCGCCGAATGCGGCGAGGTCGGCGTCGAACACACTCTGCAGGAGGTCGTTCTGCTCGACGCCCGGTGCGGTGACGGTCTCACCGAGCTCAAGACCACGAAGACTCGCGGTGACGACGTCGGCCGCGCTCATCCGCGGGGCTGCGCTGAGGTCCATGCCCTGCCGTTCGTGGAACTCGGTCGCGACGACGCCCGGACAGAGCGCCTGGACGTGGATCCCGTGCGGCGACAGCTCGGCATGCAGCGTCTGCGACAGGGCGACGCTGTGCGCAAGGCTGGCCGCGTACACCGCACGGCGCAGCGGGACCTGCTCCAGGCTCGCCGGGCCGCTGAACGCGATCATCCCGGACACGTTGACGATCCGCCCGGCGCCACGGGCGACCATGCCGGGGGCGATCGCACGGGTCAGCAGGGTCGGCGCGAGCACCTTCACCCCGACCAGTTCCGCGGCCTGCTCCGGTGGGAGTTCGACGAACGCCATGTAGTGCGCCACACCGGCGTTGTTGATCAGCATCGTCACCGGCTGGTCCGCGACCGCGGCGATCGCCTGCTCGATGCCGTCCCGCGTCGCCAGGTCCGCGACCACCGTCTGCACGGTGACATCGGGGAACTCGGCCTTCAATTCGTCGAGTCGCTCCCGCCGGCGCCCGACCGCGATCAGTGACACGTCCTGCGACGCCAGCCGGCGCGCGTACTCGCGGCCGATCCCTGACGACGCACCAGTCACTACTGCCAGCCCAGTCACAGTTCTTCCCTTCGTTCGCAGCCGCATACGCGGCATTGAGAGCGCCCGCACCTCCGATGGGGAAGCCGGTCGCGCTCGATCTGTTACCAATGGTGGTCTCGCCGCTGTCACCGCGGGTATGCCCCCGAAATACTGGTCCCCGCAGGGCTACGACCAGCCCCGCTCCGGCGATCTACGATCAAGACATGGCCTCCGGCAAGAACATGCTCGGCGACTACCTGCGCGCCCACCGGGCGCGGGTACGCCCCGATCAGGTCGGCCTGCCCGTTACGGGTAACCGCCGGGTACCGGGCCTGCGCCGGGCGGAAGTGGCCCTCGTCGCGGGGATCAGCCCCGACTACTACCTCCGCCTCGAGCAAGGCCGCGACCGGCACCCCTCGCCGCAGGTCCTCGAAGCCCTCGCTCGCGTCTTCGGGCTCGACCCGACCGGAACCGCCTACCTGCTCTCCCTCACCGAGCAGGCCCCGGCGCGGGCGCGCCGGCGGCCGCGCGAAACCGTCCCGGAAGGCATCCGGAAGCTCCTGGTAGCCCTGCACCTGCCTGCTTTCGTCGAGGGCCGCTATCTCGACGTCCTGGCCGCCAACCCGCTCGCCACCGCGCTCTCGCCCCGGCTCACCCCGGGGGAGAACCGTCTTCGCGCGGTCTTTCTCGACCCCGATGAGCAAGCCCTCTTCCCGGACTGGGACGACACGACCGCCCGGCTCGTCGCCGGATTCCGCCGCTCCGTCGGGGCCGACACCAACGACACCAGATTCGTCGAGCTCGTCGGCGAGCTCTCCCTCGCCAGCGAACGGTTCCGGACCCTCTGGGCACAGCACGACGTCCAAGCCCAGCAGAACTGGCCGGTCACCATCGACCACCCCCTTGTCGGGCCTCTCACCCTCAACCGCGCGAAGCTCATCGTCGGCGACACCGCGCAGACCCTCGCCCTTGCCGTCTACCACCCCGACCCGGGGACCGACAGCGCCGACAAGCTCGCTCTGCTCGCCTCCTGTACAGCATCTGCACCGGTTGGCGTTCCCGCAGGAGAATCGCCGCACCGTCAAGAAGCGTGACCGGATGCTGCGCAACAAGCACGATCGTCGGCAGATCGGTGCGTCTGGGGGCGCGGTGTCAGGTCGACGTGGTGGCGGCCGAGTTGACGGCTGCGACAAGCCCGTCGAGTTGGCCGCGGATTCGAGCGGCGGTGAGATGGTCGAAGTAGTCGTGGGAGCTGACGATCTCGCCGTTGCGCACACGGAGCACGAAGATGCCGGGCAGTGCGAACCGCTCGCCGGTCTCAGCGACGGTGCCCTGATACTCGAACTCGGCGATGATGACTTCAGGATCGGTTGTTTCGTGGATGGTGATGTTGGCCGCCCGACGATGCAGCCGCGGGCTGGCGTCGGTTGGCCGGAAGTGCTCGCGAAGTTCGTCGCGGGTGCGCAGCGCAGGGGCGCGGAGCGGGTCGAACGGGTGCACGACGTGGGTCTGTTCCGCGTAGAGGCTGGGAAGTTCGTCCCAACGGCCCTCCGCAACGCCGTTCACGAGCGCGAGGAAGACCTCTCGCGGGCTCAGGGGTCGGGCCATGGGATTCTCCTGTCATCGGCGCGGGTCCGTCCGCGAACGAGTACGATCCGAAGTGTCGACTCCGATTATGCGGAGTTGGGACTTCGGATATCAAGCGGGCGAAGGAGCGATGAGTACCTCCGACATGAGCCAGACTGGCGACGGGCGGGCGCGACGCGTCGATGCGCGAGCCAACCGCCGCCGCATCCTGGACGTTGCCGAAGAGGTCTTCGGCAAGGGCGGCGAGTCCGCATCGACGGAGGAGGTGGCCCGCCTGGCCGGGGTCGGCATCGCCACGGTCTTCCGCCACTTCCCCACCAAGGCAGCACTGCTGCAGGCCGTTCTCGTCAGGCGGTTCGATCGCCTGCGCGAGCAGGCCGAAGCGTTGCTCGGTACCACGGATCCCGGCAGCGCGTTCTTCGAGTTCTTTCGCCACCTCGTCGCCGACGCGGCAACGAAGATCGCCATAGCCGAGGCTCTGCTCGACGCCGGCGGTGACAGCGACGGCGAAGCCACTCAAGCATCAAACGGACTACGCCGAGCCGTCGGCGCGCTTCTCCAGCATGCCCAGCAAGCCGGCGCCGTCCGGGACGATGTCGAATTACCCGAGGTCTACGCCTTGCTGGTTGCCACATCCCGAGCCGCCGCGCACACAAACCTCGACGACGAGGTGAAAGCCCGCGCGCTCGCCATCGTCTTCGACGGCCTCGCGCCACACCGGAACGCACGGGTGCAAGCACACCAGCAGCCCGAACTGTCCCAGCCTCATGGCCAACCACCTACATGACGAGCCCGGGCTGTCGTACCAGCCGTTGAGGAAACCGTGGTTCGGTACCCCCACGAGAGGATGCTGGCGGGCGGGCAGTCGACGACGAGGGACGGCCGTCGAGGGCCCGCCGATGGACAGAACGCGTATCTCGGCCTCGTGCTCCGACTCTGCGCCAGGTCTCGCAGCGCCGCGACGCTGGGCCGGCACGGGCCGCGAACTCGCGCTGGGTCAGCCCGCTACGCAGGCGGATCGTCCGTGAGAGCCGGCCCACCGTCGTTCGCTCTGGCGTGCTCGGAGCATCCCTTGAGGGTGCACCGTCCGTCCGCCGGACTGTGATGCTAGATCAACAAGGTCATGGCGGTGGGTATCCGCGCCGATACCCACCGCCATGACAGTCGGCCGACTAGGCGCGCACGTTGAAGTTGTCCCGGTCGATGACCCGGTTGTCGAGGAAGAACGACTGTAGGTCGGAGCCGCCGAGGCTGTTCTGCGCCGCGGGGATCATGCACACGCTGTGGCCACGGTTGGTGGTGCTGCGGTGTTCGGTCAGCCATGGCACCTGGCAGACGAGCCTTCCCAACCGTTTGGTGTCGAAGTTGAAGGTGAACCCGGCGGGATTGGCGACGGCGCCCTGGGTGGTGGAGGCGAAGGGGTACTCGTCGCAGGTGTGGCCGGCCGGGCGCGGGTAGCTCGGGCCCGTGGGGCAGGAGGTACTCCGGTTGGCGTCGATCACGGCGCTGTTGGTCGTTCGGGTGAGCTGCGACGGCAGGTTGGTGGTGTTGATGGCATGTCTGATGTGGAAGGCGTACATGGGATAGCGGCTTTCGGGGACCTCGAGGGTCGGGACGAAGTCCTGGTTGGCACAGCCCTCGGAGCCGCCCGGAAGCGCGTCGTCGCAGCGGTGGCCCGGGTAGTTGGCCCACAGCGTGGGGGTCACCTTGTTGAGCGTCGCCGGGTTGACGATCCAGAATCCCCAGTCCGACCTCGCACCCCAGACCTGGCCGGGCAAGCGCGTCGAGGTGAACGTCGCCGATCCGGAAAGGTTGTTCAGCGGACTGCCGGTCGGCGGGTTGCCACCCACGAGGGTGCAGTAGAACATGCAATCGGGTACGGACCAGAGCGTCGGCGTCCCGAGCAAACCCCAGGCGTAGGTCGGGGAGTACTCGAAGGACTGGGTCCACCGCAGGTCTCTGGCTGACAGCGTCACCATGCTGGAGTAATTGAAGTAGATTTCGCCCACTACTGTGCCGCCCTCCGCCAGAATTACCTGGTACACGCCACCGGTCGCCTTGCACATCGCGAAGCGCGACATGTTGGCCCAAGCGCCATCGCCGCACCCCGCCGGAGCCGCAGCGGGCGCGGCGGTCGTACGGACGGAGGCTGGCGGGCTCACCCCGAGCCGGAGGCAGCCCATGGTCCCGTCCGGAGCGCCCGACGCGGTGCACCCAGGGGCCGGGGCCACCTTTCCAGGCGCCGCCGCCGCGGTCACCGGGCTCACCGCGAAGGTCGTGCCTGCGGCCACAAGCAGGCCGACGCCCAGGCGTGCGAGCCATCTTGCCGGCAATCCATCCATAGATACCTCCAGACGAAGCGATCCCCGCTGGCATGGTGGCCCGGATGACCATCCGAAGGCCCGGTACTCCGTTGATCGGCGAACATCAGCGAACATCGGCGAACGCCTTTCACCGCCACCGGCCGTCCGGGTAGGCTGCCGGCACCGGCGTCTGTGGCGAGAGCGGCGATGAGACAGGGCCCCGAGGAGCAGCTTCCGAACAGGGCGGCGGACGCCGTCACGACCGGCCAGATGGCAGCACTTCTGCGCGCCCTACGCCGCAGGCACGCCCGGCACAACCGGGATCGCGAGCTGACCTACCGGGAGATCGCTTCGCGTACCGGATGGTCAACCACGGCCGTCGCCGAATACTTCACCGGGCACACACTCGCCCCCACTGACCGCCTCGACGCGCTGGTACGCCTGCTCGGTGCGACCTCGGTCGAGCAGGGCGCGCTGGCTACCGCCCGGGACCGGATCGACGAGCACCGGCGCAGCGGTCGCCCGAGAGCTCCCATTTCCGCCCGGCCGGTGCTTCGCCAGCTCCCGCCGCCGCCCCGGCATTTCAGCGGCCGCGACGAGGAACTGGCGGTCCTTGATGGGCTGATCGACGGCACCAGGGCGGCGGGCGTCGTGGCGATCGCCGCGATCGACGGTGCCGCGGGCGTCGGCAAGACCACCCTGGCGGCGCATTGGGCGCACCGGACCGCTGACCTGTACCTGGACGGGCAGCTCTATGTGGACCTTCGGGGATTCGACCCGAGCGGCCGCACGGTGACGGCCGCGCATGCCCTGCGGTCATTCCTGTCCGCGCTCGGTGTGCCGGACTCGCAGGTGCCCGCGAGTGAGGACGCCGCCGCGGCACTTTATCGCAGCCTGCTGACCGGACGGCGGGTGTCGATCCTGCTCGACAACGCCTACGACAGTGCCCACGTGCGCCCGCTGCTTCCCGCGACGGCCACGTGCACGGCGGTGGTCACCAGCCGCAACCGGCTCACCGGCCTGGTGGCCCTCGACGGCGCACACCCGATCACGCTCGGCCCGCTCCCGCAGGCAGCCGCCCACATCGTGTTCGCCACGCGAATCGGGGACGGCCGAGCCGAAGCCGAGCCCGCCGCGACCGCCACAATCGTCGGACTCTGCGCCGGCCTGCCACTGGCACTCGGCGTGGCCGCGGCTCGGGCCGCCACCAACCCGCACACCCCGCTGCAAGCCCTCGCCGCGGAGCTGAGCGCGGCCCGCCTCGACGCGCTGACCGGCGACGACCCGCGAAGCGATACCCGGGCGGTGTTCTCCTGGTCCTATCACGCCCTCACGGTGGCGGCGGCGCGCCTGTTCCGGATGCTCGGCCTGCATCCCGGAACGCCGATCTCGGTCGCGGCCGCCGCCAGCCTCGCCGCGGTGAGCGTCACCGAAGCTGGTGCGGCGCTCGCCGAACTGGTGCGAGGCAACCTGCTCAGCCATCGCGGCGCCGACCGCTACCTCATCCACGACCTTTTTCACTGGTACGCCGCCGAACTGGTCCGCGATACCGAACCGGACGGCGTGCGGGAGGCGGCAACACATCGCCTGCTCCACCACTACCTGCACACCGCCCACGCCGCAGCACGCCCGGTCGAGCCTCCGCTCCAAGCACCGGCGCCCGGCGTCGTGGCCGGGGACCCCGGCGACGACGCCTCAGCCTGGTTCGCCGCCGAACACACGGCCTTGCTACGCGCCATCGACATCGCCGTCGCCCGCGGCCAGGACGCGATCACCTGGCAGCTCGCCGAGAAGCTCGGCGACTACCTCGACCGGCGGGGCCACTGGAACGACCTGGCCTCCATCCAGGAGGCGGCACTCACCGCCGCCCGGCGGCTGCGCGAACCACTCAGCGAGGCCGGCGCACACCGGCATCTCGCCCGCGCGCACCTCAGACTCGGACACTACGGCCAGGCACGCACACATTTGAGTGCGGCACTCGAACTTGCTCAGCGGCATGGCGACCGGCACGCGGAGGGACGTACCTGGCTGAGTCTGGCTCTACTCAGCGAGCGGGAAGGCCGGCTGGATGCGGCGCGCGACCAGGCACGACACGCGCTCGGCATCTGCGTCGAGATGGAAGACCGGCCGGGACAGGCCCGCGCGCTCAACGCCGTCGGCTGGTATCAGGCGCTGCTGGGAGAGTACGCCGACGCGCTCGCACACTGCGAGCGCTCCGTGACACTCGCCGCCGAAGTCGACGACCCGATCTGTCAGGCCAACGCCTGGCACAGCCTCGGCTACTCGCATCACCGTCTCGGGGACTACCACCAGGCGCTGACCTGCTATCACCAAGCCCTGGGCCGTTTTCGTCAGGCAGGCGACGACCACCTCGCCGGGCTCATCCTCACCGACCTCGGCGACGCCCACTCCTGCCTGGGCGATACGGTCGCCGCGGGCGGGGCTTGGCGCGAGGCGCTCGCACTGCTCGACAACGTGCGCCATCAGGACGCCGAGAAGGTGCGGGCCCGGCTGGCACATTGACGGTTTGTGCTGTCGAGGCGCCGGTGATGGCAGACGGTGAGCTGTCCGGCGAGGCGCGGGGCACCACGGACGACGTCAGCGAGCGTGCGGTGCCGACATCGGGCCGGGGTCGGCGAACATGCGTGGCCCGCCGGGTTCGAGGTGGTTGGCCCATCGGTCGGCGACAGGGCGCCATCGGCGGCGCGACCGCTACAGCATCGGCGTCCCTGTGCCCGCCAGCGGTACCACCGCCGGCACTCCGAATGCTGGATCGCATCGGATCCGGACGCCAGGATCACTCGCTCGCTCATCATCGGTACGCCACCAGACGCGCGCGATCGGCGGCATGACAGTGAACGTGACCAGGCGCGGCCAGGTGCCAGGGGCGGCTGGTCGCGGAGTGGCGGCGCAGGGGGTGAGCCCAGCAGGTCGGCGGGAGTGCCCGGATGAAGGTTCGCTCGTACCGAGGACACCCGCAGGTAGCCGAACTTCCGTGCGGGTGGCATCGCCACGCTGGTGAGTTCGGCCGGAGCGCCGGAAGATTCGGCGTCAGCCGAGCTCCCGACTGTCCAGCGTGGTGGCGGCGCGGGTGAGGGCGTCGAGGAGCGCCGCGGTGGCGGGTGGGTCGGGTGGTTCGCCGTAGGTGGCGGCGTAGATCCGGCGGGGTGGCGTGGGTAGTCGGGTGGCGGTGATCGCGGGGTGTCGGTGTGCGCGCAGTGCCAGTCCGGGGATGGTGGTGACGCCCATGCCTGCGGCGACGAGGCTTTGCATGACGACCATGTCGTCGGTGGTGTAGGCCAGGTTGGGGGAGAAGCCGGCGTCCAGGCACATCTCGACGAGGTGGCTGCGGCAGCGTTCGCAGCCGGCGATCCATGGTGTGTCGGCGTGGTCGGCGAGGGTGATCCCGCCGCTGATGGTGAGCAGGTAGAGCGGATCGTCGAGCAGGTGGGTCAGTCGGACGGTGTCGTCTTCCGGGGTGGTGTCGTAGCGGAAGATGACGGCGACGTCGACGTGGCCGGTCCGGAGTTGTTGCAGTGCCTCTTCGGGGTGGGTGTCGGTCAGGCCGAGTTGGAGGCCGGGATGCTGCTGGGCGAGGACGGTGCCTGCCTGCGGGACCAGTGAGCTCATGACGGAGTTGAAGCCGGCCAGCCTGACCCGTCCGGCGTCCAGCCCGACAAGGGTGGAGAGTTCCGTCGTCGCCGAGTCGACCCGACCGATGATCTCGGCTGCCCGGTCGGCGAGGAGACGGCCGGCCGGGGTGAGCCGGATCCCGCGGCCGACCCGCTGGAGAAGCTGGGCACCGAGCTGGCTCTCCAGCCTGGACAGGTGATGGCTGATCGCCGGCTGGGTGTAGCACAGCTCTTTACCGGCCGCGGTGACCGACCCGTGGCGGTGGACGGCGTCGATCACGCGGAGCTGGACGAGGGTCACCATTCATAAATTTTAGGCATAGGTACGCGCCGGTATTGGCATTGGACTTCTCAATCGGCCGCCGGCATCGTGACTGTCGTACCGGAGGGAAGTGGTGATGACGACGTTCGCGATCGCGGCACTGGTGTTGATCATGCTGGTGTTGATCATGCAACCAGGTCCCGACCAGGCCCTGATCACCCGCAACGCCCTGGGCGTCGGGAGGCACGGCGGGCTGCTGACCATGGTCGGCGGCGTCCTTGGACTGGCCTGGCTCGGGCTGATCCTGGCCACCGTCGCCGTCCGGCTGGCCAGCGCAAGCCACGGATCCGCAACGAAGGAGAATGATGAGGCAACCGAACGAGCTAACCGAGGTTCTCAACGGACCGATCAGCCGGGAACTGTTGGCACGCGACATAACCCGCCTGGCCTACGTCGCCAAGGACGGCACCCCGCGGAACGTTCCGATCGGGTTCACCTGGAACGGCTCGGAGATCGTCATGTGCACTCCGCCCAACGCCCCGAAGCTCCCGGCCCTGCGGGCGAACCCGGCGGTTGCCCTGACGATCGACACCGAGGTGCACCCGCCCAAGATCCTGCTCCTCCGGGGCCGGGCCGACCTGGACGTCGTCGATGGCATCCCGGACGAGTACATGAAGGTGACCACGAGCTACGAGATGTCGCCTGAGCAACGGGTCGAGTGGGAGGCGGGGGTGCGTTCGCTTTACCGCGACGGCATGGTCCGGATCGTCGTGACCCCGACCTGGGCCAAGCTGATCGACTTCGAAACGACGCTGCCGAGCGCGGTCGAGGAACTCATCCAACGACGGGACGAGCGCCAGCGTGTCTGAGGTCGACCCCGGCCGGCCGATCATCCAGGTAACGAGACAAGGAACAGAAGGACAGTTGGCGTCATGCGAAAGCTCATAGTCCAGCAGTGGGTTACCGTCGACAACATCGCTGCGGAGGAGGATGGCGGGCTCAGTTTCGTGTCAGGGGAGCCCTTTTCCGAGAAGACCGACCCTGCGTTCAAGGCAAGCGTGATGGGGTTCATCGACTCGGTCGACACGATGATTCTCGGCGCGAACACCTACGCCCAGCCCAAGGACTACTGGCCGGACGCCGAGGAGCAGGGCGAGTACGGCGAGAAGCTCAACAACCTCACCAAGTTCGTCGCCTCGTCGAAGCTCGTGGAGGCCCCTTGGGGCGACTTTCCTGCCGCGACAGTGACGCGCGACCCGGCCGCCATGATCTGGGAACTCAAGGAGCAGAGCGGCAAGGACATCTGGCTGTGGGGGAGCCTGACACTCATGCGCTCCGTGTTGGCCGCCGGCCTCGTCGACGAAATCCGGATGTTGGTCTGCCCGGTGTCGCGAGGCAGGGAATCCGCATTTTCCAGGATCGGCAGGACCTGAAGCCGGTCGAGGCCACCTTGTTCGGCAATGGCATAGCACTTCTGCGATACGGGATCAGGAAATAGGCGGAGAGATCCGCCAGCCAGGACACCGCGGTTGAACGCGGCAAGCGCGTCTCCCGCCTCAGCGGCGGCCCGAGAGAGCACGGCTGCCCGGGTGTCGTCCCGTGTCGTGCCGATGCCGTGCTGAAGCAGGTAGGCGAGCGTGCGCCGAGCGACCGGTGGCTCGATGGCACGATGCGGCGATGCTCCTCACCCGGCGATCCCGCCATGACCGCGTCGTGGCGTCGCTGGCAGCCCACACCGACGGCGAACTGGCGGCGTTGTTGCGGGCCTCATCACTCAACGGCGTCGGCGTCGGCGTGGGCGTGGGCGGCGGCTCGTTGATCGCCGACATCGACGGTGTGCCCGTGTTCGTCAAGCGGATCCCTGTCAGCGACCGGGAGCTGGCTCATCCCCACAGCACGGCGAACCTGTTCGACCTTCCGGTCCGCTGGCAATACGGCATGTACCGCCTGGCCGGCCCGAGCTTCAACGCGTGGCGCGAGCTGGCTGCGAACCTGAGCGTCACCGAGGGCGTCCTCGCCGGCGAGGCGGAATCGTTCCCGCTGCTGCACCACTGGCGGGTGCTGCCCGGCCGCCCGCCGGTCGCACCCGAGCACCTCGACATCGACGCCGTCGTCGCCCAGTTCGGCGATAGCCAGGCCGTGCGTGGGCGACTCGAAGCGCTCGCGGGGGCCACCGCGAGCCTCGTGTTGTTTTTCGAACACCTCCCCAACGGGCTGCCCCGGTGGCTTGACGACCCGGTCGGCAACGCCGTGACGGTCGAGCGGCAACTGTTCGAGGTAGTGGCGTTTCTGCGTCACCGCGAGATGCTGCATTTGGACGGACACTTCGGCAACATTAGGGCCGACGACCACCGGCTCTACCTCGTTGACTTCGGACTCGCCACCTCCCCGCGCTTCGACCTGTCGGACGCCGAGCGCGACTTCGTCGCCCGCAACGCCGGCCACGATGCCGACTACGCTTCGATGCGGCTGGTGAACTGGCTGGTCACATCGGTATGCGGTGTGCCCGTGCCGTCCGACAGCGGTCCCGTCGCCCGCGACGAGTTCGTGCGTGGATGCGCGACCGGCGACATCCCACCGGACGTACCGCCGTCTGTAGCGGAGATCATCGCCAGACACGCGCCAGCCGCCGCCCGGATGAACAACTTCTGCTGGCGCCTGTTCGCCGGTGACCTTCACGCGGAGTATCCCGGCCTGTAGCGTCGCTGGATCAGCGCAGCCAGAGAAACCAGTGCCAGCGTTGAGGGCCGGTGCGCTGCCTCTGGTACCTGCTCCGACACCTCGGCCGCCGACGTGGGGCCTGGCCGGGCGCCTTACGGTGACTGTCGAAGTTCCGGGGAACCAGGTGGATGTTCGACAACCGTGGCAGCTCCCTCGCCGAGACTTTGCAGCCGAGGTCGTGTTCCTCCGGACCTCGCGTGATCAGCATCTGCATCGACCTGAGCCTGGAGATTCGCATCGGAGCCAGGCGGTAGGTCGTCGGTTGTCCGCTGTGGCAGCGAAGCGAGCCGAGTTCACCAGAGCTGGAGTTGTCCGGGTACCTCGTCGGTGATCCGCTCGGGGAGTTGCCACAGCCGTATGGTGCCGTCCGCCCCTTCAGTGACCCAGCGGCCTTGGCCGTCGGCAGCCGCAATGGCGTTGTGCTTCATGTCGTGGCCGTAGTTGACGTCGGCCTGCCAGCGCAGATTGCGGGTAGAGAGCAGTAGGTGGTCCTCGAAGTCGCTGGCGAAATCATCGGTGTTGACGGCCACGAGGACGTAGTCGTCGTCGACCAGCGCGGCGGCCTCCATGAGGCGGTGGTCGCCGTTGCAGTCGTAGCCCGCGATCTCGGTGGGATCGCAGGCGGCAACGATCGCGCCGGTGGCAACGTCACGGATCGCAATTTCCGGTACGTCGGCGTGCGGTAGCGCCAGGTAACGGTCGCCGGTACTGGTGAAGCCGCTGAGGAACGCCCCGGGAACCGTCCGTCCGTGGATCCGCCCGTCGGATACCCAGGCCAGATGGCTGAGCGGGCTGTCCTGCCCCATCGCGACGTGTAGTCCGAGCCGCTGGCGATCCGGGTGAGGAAAGAAGTAGGCCGCGCCTACCGAGGAATCCAGCCGGGCGCGGTCAATCTCCTTACCACTCGCCGCGTCGTAGACGACCAACTCGTCGCCGGCTGGCAGATACACCCACAGGTTTCCTTGGCTGTCGAGATGACAGTTCGGCCGGCAGGGCAGGCCCGTACGGGGGATCGTGTGCTCTCTGTGCCAAAGCGTCCGGCCGAGCCGGTCACAGACAACGAGTTCGTCGAGGGTCACCGCAGCCAGGTGGCGCTCGCTGGCACTCGCCATGAACTGCTGCGCCGTCACGGGGACGGGCACTTGCGCGACGACGCGTAGGTCGGCGTCCAGGACTGTCACCGACCGTTCGGCCGGGTGAGTGGCCAGCCATCCGGTCCCGGCGACGTAGATGATCCATCCTGTTGGCGGGAGAGTGACTTCGGCGATCACGACCGGACGCACCCGGGCAGGATAACGCTGGTGCGGCAGACGATAACCACGACCGTCTACGCCGGCGAACGGACCAGCGTCATCCCGTCGAGGGCGGCGTCGTGACCACCGCCACCGCCACCGCCATCGCCGACGCCCGCGATCCGCGTCCCCCCGGGGGACGTCTACGGCGTGTTCGCATGAGGATGATCGTTGGGGACCGGTGGTCCGGGGACGACCAGGATCGCAGGGGCCGCACCTTCCCGGCTCATCGGATGCGGTTGAGGGCCGCTACCAGGCGGTCGAGATGATGCGAAACGGGGCCGATGGTGAGCATGCCACTGCCGGCCCCGGCCAGCTCGTTGGCAGCCGGCGTGAGCTCGCTCCGGGCGCGTTCCATCGCGGTCCGGTCGCCTAGCGCGATTGCAGCCTGGGCGGTGAGGCACCACAGGGCCTCGAACAGCAGGTCGCGTGGCGGATCCGGGGTCCGACGCAGCGCCGCGGCCGCATCGGCCGGGCGGTCCCGGGTCAGCAGGACCAGCGGGCGTACCCAGGGCGTGTAGGGGCCCCAGTCAGGGTCGTCGTCGAAGCAGACCGGGTCGCCGTGCCACACGCGCAAGCCCAGCAGGGCCAGCGGGAGAAGGCCCCGCTCGACGCCGGGCATGCCGGCGTCGGCAAGCTGTGCTGCCGCGTCGCGGTAGGCGGCCTCCGCAGCCTGCGGCGACGGCCCGGTCGCGGCCAGTCGTAGTGCGCGGTACCACTGGATGAACACGTCGACCAGCGGGCGTTCGTGCCGCTCGGCAAGCTGGGCCGCGGCGGCGGCGTGCTCGTCGGCAACGGCGAAGTCCGCGAGCGCGCTGCGGGCCTGCAGTCGGACGAGATGACCAAGGATCTCGAACGTCACCAGGCCGTGCCGGGCGGAGAGCGCAACCAGCTCGGCACCGATCTCGTCGCGCTCGGGAGCCAGGCCCGCACGGTGGAAGGTCTGCATGAACACGCCGTTCAGGGCGAAGGCCAGCAGGACCGGATCGCCAAGTCTGCGCGCGATCCGCTCCGCTTCCCGGGCCGCCTCGGGCCCGCGTGCCGCGCGCGTGCCGCGTGACTCCATCGCGATCGTGGCCAGCAGCCGGGCCCGGATGGCCTCGGGCGGGCCGGGGCGAAGGGCGGCCAGGGCCCGCTCGGCCGCCGTCACGATCTGCGCCGCCTGCGCCGGATCATCCGAGCGCGTCCAGATCGCAGGCACGTCGTA
Organism: Plantactinospora alkalitolerans; assembly: GCF_015690345.1. Classification (GTDB taxonomy): domain Bacteria; phylum Actinomycetota; class Actinomycetes; order Mycobacteriales; family Micromonosporaceae; genus Plantactinospora; species Plantactinospora alkalitolerans. The sequence continues at coordinate 17,273 of NZ_JADPUN010000148.1, forward strand.
GCCGCCGATCACCCGGGCGGTGAGCTCAGGATCGGCCCACCGCTCGGCTGCGGCGATGGCCGCGATCCGCTGCTCCCGCGCCGCCTCGAGCCCGCCCGCCCCCGTCACCGCGAGGCTTCGCAGCAGGCCGACCGTCGATTCCAGCCGAGCCCCGGAACCGGAGGCCACCGTACGGTCGTACGCCGCTGCGGTCTCCGCCCAGACCCGTTCCGGTCCCGGCCCGTCGGGACCGTCGCTGACCCGATCGGCCTGGCGGAGGATGTCGGCCTCCAAGCGACGCAGCCGCGGGCTCGGATCGACGCCGAGCTGTTCCAGCAGCAGGCTGCGCGCTCGGCGCAAAACCGCAAGCGCGTCACCCTGACGTCCTGCGCGGTACAGGGCAAGCGCCAGCAGCCGCCACGCCTCCTCCCGCCACGGATTCTCGGCCACGTGCGCGTCGAGATCCGGTACGACGTCGGAGGCACGCCCGACGGTCAGTCGCGCCTCGGCCCGCTGCTCGATCGCGTTCAGCCGTAGCTGCTCGAGCCGGGAACGCTCGGCGCGCGCCCACGGTTCGTCGTCGAAGTCGGCGAAAGCGGGCCCCCGCCACCAGCTCAGGGCACGCTCGATCCGTTCGAGTGCCTTGTGCGGCGGCGCGGCGACCGCGGCGGCGACCGCGTCCTCGAACCGCCAGGCGTCGACCGCGTCCGGTGCGGGCCGAAGCGCGTAGCCCGGTCCCTCGGTAACCAGCAACCGAGCCGGCTCACGCGGTGGACGCTGCGGCTCGAGCGCGCGCCGCAACGCCGCGACGAACGTGCGGACGGCGCTCACCGCGCCCGGCGGCGGCTCCCGCCACAGATCATCGACGAGACGGCTGACCGGTACGACCTGGCTGCGCGCGACGACGAGTCGCGCCAGCACCGCACGGTGTTTCGGCCCTTTCAGGTCTATCGGCGCACCGACGCCGTCCCAGGCGACAACCGGTCCGAGTACACCGAATCTGACCTGCACTGATCGAACCGCCCTTCCGCGTCTCGGCTCAACGTAGCGCGCTCATCGGTTGCTCATCCGCTATCGGCACGCTGGAGTCGTCCACCGACGAGACGAGAAAAGGACGATCATGACAGCTGCCATTCCCGGATTCGGCTACCAGCGCATCGCGGTTGACGACGTGACACTGAACGTGGCGGTGGGCGGCACCGGCAGCCCGATCGTGCTGTTGCACGGCTTTCCGCAGACCCACCTGATGTGGCGGCACATCGCCGTCGACCTGGCCGTCGACCACACCGTGATCTGTCCCGACCTGCGCGGCTACGGCGCCAGCGACAAGCCCGATGCGCGCGACGCCGACACGTACTCCAAGCGGACCATGGCCGCCGACATCGTCACCCTCGCCAGCAGGCTCGGCCACGAGCGCTTCGCCCTGGCCGGACACGACCGCGGTGCCCTCGTCGCCATCCGCGCCGGCCTCGACCATCCCGCTACGATCACCCACCTCGCCATCCTCGACGTCCTGCCGACCCTGGACATGTGGGACATCCTGCACGGGTCCACCGCAGCAGTCGCCTTCCACCTGTACCTGATGGCCCAGCCACCCGGCCTGCCCGAACAGATGATCAGCGCCAGCGCGGACGCCTTCTTCGGCTACTTCCTCGACGTATGGGCTCAGAAGCCGCAGGCCATTCCTGGAGACCTGCGGGCGGAGTACCTGAGAGCCTCCCGCGAGGCGATCCCCTCCATCGTCGCCGACTACCGCGCCTCGGCCGGCATCGACATCGAACACGACCAGGCCGACCGAGCCGCCGGCAACCGACTGCCCATGCCGGTCACCGTGGTCCAGCAGGACTGGGGAACCGCACTCGGCTACGACGCCGCCGCGCTGTGGCGCACCTGGGCCGCTGATCTTGAGCACCGCACCACCTCGGCCGGGCACTTCATGGCCGAGGAAGCACCTGATGAGATCATCAGAGTGCTGCGCTCCCTGCTCGTACGGTAGCGAATCGCCTGGTCACCGGCGACGCGGTGACGTCACGCATCCGGCGGGCTCAGGATCAGTACGGTCTGTGCGGAGGAGGTGTGCAGGATCGTGGGAGTGAGCGCGGACGGGCCGGAGCCGCTGCCCGGCGGTTTCGTCAATGCTGTGGTGCGGGTGGGTGACACGGTGCGGCGACCGGTCCCGCCGTCCGGTGGGTTCGTCCGGGACCTCCTGCGGTTTCTTGAGCATCGCCACTGGCCGGGCGCGCCCCGTCACCTCGGCTTCGATGAGCTGGGCCGTGAGATCCTCACCTTCCTGGCCGGGCACGTGGCCTGGGAGGAGGCGCAGCCGGCTGAGGTGCGATCGGACGAGAGTCTGGTGGCGGTGGCCCGCTTGGTGCGTCAGCTACATGATCTGACCGCGGGGACCGATCTCGCCGGTGATCAGGAGGTTGTTTGTCACAACGACTTGTCCCTGAAGAACACCGTCTACCGCGATCTCGGAGAGGGTCTGCGTCCGGTGGCTTTCATCGATTGGGATCTTGCGGCGCCGGGGTCTCGGGTGCACGACGTGGCCCACGTGTGCTGGCAGTTTGTCGGTCTGGGACCGGGCATGGACGTCGGTGAGGCCGCGAGGCGGGTGCGACTCATCGCGGACGCCTACGGCCTGCGGGCCCGAGGAGAACTGATTCGAACGGTTCTGTGGTGGCAGGACCGCTGCTGGAGGGGAATCGAGGCCGGCGCGGTGGCCGGCGAGCCAGCGATGATGCGGCTACGCGCGCTCGGCGCGGTAAACGAGGTACGGGGGGCCTATCAGTGGACAGCCGAGCACCACGTCGCGTTGGAGCGGGCGATGTTGTAGGCATGAGCGTGCATCCATTCCGGCTCTGGACGGCCGACCAGGGCAGCCGGGAACCCTGTGATGTCGTGCGGCGCCCGAGCTGTTGACGCCTACTCCAGGTCTGTTCCACGGCTGACCTTTTCCCATCTTGCCAAGTCGGTTCGCAGCAGTTCGTGATGCGCTGCGATGTGGTCGACCGCGTCGTTGCCGAGCGCCAGTCGCAGCGGTGGGTCAGGACTGTCGAGTACCTCCAGAATGGCCCGCGCCGCCTTGGCGGGGTCGCCTGGCTGGGTGCCGTCCATGGCGTCGACTGCGGCGCGAGTGGCCGCCGTCGACACGGCGTATTCCTCAATGATCCGCGATCTGTGCATCCGCTGGCCGCCAAACTCGGTCCGGAACGCACCCGGCTCCACGATCAATACGCGGATGCCGAACGGTACGACCTCAGCCGCCAAGGCCTCGGACAGACCCTCGAGCGCGAATTTCGCCGCGCAGTATGCTCCGAAGCCCGGCATGCTCAACTGCCCGCCCATCGAGCTGAGCTGGATAATCGCTCCGCTGCGCCGGGCACGCATGTGCGGCAGGGCGGCCTTGGTCACTGCGACCGCACCGAAGAACATCACGTCCATCAAGGCCCGCAGGTCGGCAAGGTCGAGTTCCTCGACAGCGCCGACACTCCCGTGGCCGGCGTTGTTCACCAGCACATCGACCCGGCCGAACTCGGCAATTGTCTGCGCGACCGCGGCAGCGACCTGCGCATCGTCGGTGACGTCGAGCGGTGCCGTCCGCAGCCGGCCTCGCCCGATGGTGACGAGATCGTTCAGCTGGTGCGGTTGGCGCGCTGTGGCCATCACCCGGTCTCCGGCGCCGAGGGCCGCCAAGGCCAACTCTCGACCAAATCCGGCCGAAGAACCGGTGATCAGCCACACCCTGCCTGGTTCCATCATCGTCACTGTCGCTCCTACATGCGTCGTCCAGGTCTCTCGGGTCTACATTGCCCAGCCGCCCCGAGACGCCGCCAACACAGCCTTCCTTCAGCGGTTACAGTCTCATCCTGTGACCGTCGAACTGCGGCAACTGCGCTATTTCGTCGCTGTTGCCGAGCACCTCAACTTCAGCCGCGCCGCGGAACGCCTGCACCTGGCCCAACAATCGCTGTCGCAGCAGATCAGAACACTCGAACGCGGTCTCGGTGTCCGCCTGTTCGACCGAGACACCCGCGGCACCCGGTTGACAGCCGCCGGACAGGTGTTCCTGCCGGAAGCACGCGCCGTCCTCGCCCGCTTCGACACCGCAATCGCCGTAGTGCGGCGCGCCGGCCGCGGTGACGTCGGCCGCCTCAGCCTGGCATTCCTCACCTCTACCGCCAACTACATGCTGCCGCCAGTCGTGCGAGCCATGCGTCAGCGGTTCCCAGACCTCGAACTTACGACCCATGACGTACCGATCGGCGAACTCGTCGCGGGCCTGCGTAGCGGGCGGTTCGACGCCGCGTTCACCCGCCCGCCCCTGGTCACCGACCTTGCCACCCGGACACTGGCCATCGAGCCGGTATGCGCGGTGCTACCTGTCCGGCACCCGCTCACCACCCGCGACGCACTCCAACTATCCGACCTCGCTGACGAGGACTGGGTCCTAACCCCGAGGGAGTCGTGGCCGCCCTGGCATGCGAAGTATGACCACGACTTCGCCGCCGCCGGGTTCACCCCCAGGGTCGTCCAACGGGCCACCGGCGTGCCCAACCTGCTCGGCCTCGTCGCCGCCGGCGTCGGAGTAACCCGCCTCGCCCGCTCAGCCCGCAGCATCCGCCGCACCGGAGTCGTATTCGTACCGCTGGTGAACGACCATGCCGAAACCGTCGTCGCATGGACGCCCACTCGCGAAGGACCGATGCTACAAAACCTTCTCGACATCACTACGAACCTCACCGCAACCGCCGACCTCACGTCCGAGGGCTGAGCATTCGAGATGCCGCCTCAACGTCCGCACATCGGCACGAGCGTGCGTCCGACACGTTGAAGGACCGTGTACGGAGAGTGACAAGGGAGTCGGCGTGTGACGTACACGATCGGCGGCAGGTCCGGACGTGACGCTGACGACGCGAGGGGCCGCCGGGTGCGGAGAATAAGCCGATGGACGATCACCGGTAGTGTCATATGTCCTGTCTCTCGGTCGATAACGCTTCAAATCAGGACGTCGGAGGGCATGCGTTGTTCGTGGATGAGGCGCCGTATCCGTTCCTCGAGGACCTGCGTGGTGCGTGGTCCGACATCCGGACCGAGTGTCTGGCGTTGGGCGACGATTTGTTCGAGCCGTGGGTACAGCGTGAGATGTACGGCACGGGTTGGAGCGTGTACGGCCTCGTTGCGTTCGGCACGCGTATTGACGCCGCGCTGGCCGCCTGCCCGAGCACAGCCGAGGCGTTGTGCCGCGTTCCCGGCCTGACAACTGCCGGCTTTTCCCGGATGGCTCCGGGCACTCACATCAAGCCCCACGAGGGTTGGGTCACGACCGTCTATCGTGCCCATCTCGGACTTGTGGTGCCGGACGGTGACTGTGCGCTGCGGGTGGGCTCGCAGACCCGGCCCTGGCAGGAAGGTGGTTTGTTCCTGTTCGACGACACGGTCGATCACGAGGCCTGGAACTACGCTGACAGCAGCCGCACGGTGCTGCTGTTCGACTTTCTCCGCCCGGGACGGACCATGGACGAGCTTGACGAACTGCCGCCGGCGGTTGCGGCTGATCTGCGCCGCAGGAATGAGTCCCAGCGGTAGCGGCGCGGGGTGCGGCCGACCATGTTGCCTCGCGGTGTGGCCCTGCGCTGCGCCTCGTTGTGGTACGCCGCGTTGTCCGGCGCCGCCGCGACGCGAATCTCGACTCAACTGGGTGCCGAACGCCGCTGCTCCTTGCGGCGCGACGCCCGGTTGGCGGCAGATCCGTGGACCTCGAACTCATGGGCCGAGGGGCGTCGGCCGGTCGTCGAGCTCACGGCGCCAGGCCCGTTGCCAGCGTTCCTCGATTCGGGAGGCACGCCAGCGTGCGGCGGGGCCGTCCGGATGGACGCCGCAGGTCGGGCAGGCACGGCCCGGGCGGCATCGTTCGGTGCCGCATGCCAGGCAGTGCCTGTCGACGTCGACCCCGGCATCGTAGCGATGGAAGACCGCCCGGACGACCGTGACGAGGGGTCCCGTCGGGTGGTGCTCAGGGTCGGGACAGTAGGCGATCCCGGACCAGCCCCACGAGTTCCAGGGCGGTGGCGTCCGTGGGGTTCGCCTGCCAGCCGCCTTCTCGCGATGCCGCAAGGCGGCGTACTCCTGCGCACGATGTAGGACCACGTCGCGCGTCCGCTGTAGTTCGTCAGCGGCGCGCACGAGCGCGTCGGGATCGTCGGTGAGTCTGCTCGGGATACGGGCGGCGACGACCAGGTGGTGCCAGGTGGCGCGGAATCCGTATGGGGCGCAGTGCAGGGTGCACTCCCGCAATGCGTAGAGCCTGCGCTGCGGTGAGAGCGCGCTGTCGCGGACGCGGCGCGCCTGCGCAGGGAAGCTGGTCACGGAGCCAATCATGGCGCCTTCCGGAGGAGGGCACGACTACGTTTCGGTGCCCGGACGAACCACAACGCAGGACGAGACGGCCATCATGACAGCCGGATGCGGCATCAACTCAACATCGACGAGGCGGTTGGCCTGACCGCTGAGCCCCGCCATGACGGCGCCTGCCAGCCGACTCGGCCGCAACGGGACCGCGACGTTCCAGGCAGGTACACCGACGCGGGCCGGCCCGCAGATCGCACCTCACGATCGTACGCATCATCTCGAACGGCTCCGGGTCAGTACATCCACATCGGCACGTCCGAACGTCGACCGCACCGGCTCGCCCCAACGCTGAGTTGGGCGCGATCGGGGCAGATGAGCGCACTGGACTCTGGCCCGGGTCGCGGTGAAAAGCGCCGCGCTGCCGATCGGGACCAGACAGCTCGACTCTGCGAGCGGCGATTCGTATCCGGGTAGGTCACGAAGGCGCGGCTCGCCTCCGCCCACAGCACCTCCGCCTCGTGTCGGCAGTCAGCCGACTACGGTCCGATGTGTACGTATGCTGCCCAGCGGGTGGGTATGCCAGGGTAGCGGTGACGCAACTGTCGGACGGCATCGTGCAACGCCTGCGCGCTTCGGCCCGCATCGGGTATCCGGCCGATCCCCTCGTAGAAGAGTCGGGCGGTCTCCGTCGCGGTGCCGTCGGTGACTTGCCACAGCGTGCCGACGACGTGCTGAAAGCCGGTGATATGAAACGCCGTCCCAAGGTGGATCACCTCGGCGGGAACGGCCGGGCTGCTGAGGACCGTCGCGCAGGCGGACAGGTAGACCAGCTCTCCGTGGGTTGCGCGTTCCGCCAGCAGTTGGCGTATGGACAGGGGCCCGTCGTACAGGTGCAGCGCACTGTCCGCCGGGGCGTTCGGATAGCTGCTGGCATGGCACGCCACGTGCAACCATCCGCCTGCTCGGAGCCTGGAGCGCACCCGTGCGCACGTCGCCTCGCCGTCGAGGAGCTGCTGCGCGTGCGGAACGCGTCTGAGGATCCGCTTCACCTCGGCGGTGACACCCGACAGTGAGGGCCGCCCGGGAGCCGCGCGGATCCCAATCAGTTGCACAGCGGGCGAAGCCGGTTCGGCAGCGCCGTAACGGTTTGCCGCTCGTAGCAGGGAGGTGACCGTCGGAGCGTACGAGGAGACAGCCAGGTCGAGCACCGACTGACCGGGGGACGTTCCGGCGGCGTGCAGAGGAAGTGCGGCGAGGCTGCCCGTAGGGATCCACCAGATCCGAGAAGGTGGGCTTCCGTCTCGGCCGAGGTGCGCCAGCACCGGACCGGCCACCGTACTCCACAGCCAAGACAGCACATCCCGCAACGGCTGCTGGGCGTCATGAGTCGCATGCTCATTTTCCGCTTGGAGTTCGGCGAAGGGCAGCGCGTTGAGAAAGGCCGCCGCCTGCTCCTGTAAAGCCTCGACGGTCACCTGCGGCAGGGGGACCGCGTCGACGCCGTCCCGGGTGAGCACCAGGGCGTGGCTGCCGTACCGGCTGACGTTGACGGTAACCACAGGACCAGCGGCAGCCGCAGGCATCAACTGGTCGATGGTGACCGGCGCCAGGAAATTCGCGCAGCCCGGCAGGCGGCGGATCCGAACGACGGTCTGATCCCAGGCCCTGACCAGGGCACGTCGGCGGTCAACGTCGCTTTGTCGGGCGTGCGGCGTGTTCGGATCGGGGCTACCTTCCGAGACAGCTAGCTCGTCGCCGATCCGGCGGAGATCCGCGATGAGCTGCGGAGCCTGCTCCGGGTCCGCTGCCAGGATCTGGTCGAGGTCCCCGCGTGAGTCGAGGGCCCGCCCGAGGAGCAGGCCACGGCCTCGCTCCAGCAGTTCGAGTGCCTCGTGGGGCGCGCCAGCCCGCACTGCCACGGCTGCCGCGTCCGAGGCGAGCTCCGACCAGATCGCGGTTTCGCGCAGGTGGTCGTCGGGAGCGAGCGAGCGGCCTACCAGCCGCGGCAACAGGCTGATGGCCCTTCCGAAAGCCTCGTGAGCGGTCTGCCAGTGGCCGAAGTCAGCGGTGCGGCCGATCAAGCACGCTGCCCGGATGCGAAATTGAGTGGCCGCGGCCTCGTCATCGACGATTCGCCGGCACTGGTCTACGGCAGCGTCGAGGTCCGCGGGGCGACCGGCCAGGCGGAAACGGTCCTGCAGCGCAAGACCCAGACAGAGCCGATGCGCCACGCGGTGTCCACGCTGGTGCTCGGGGATTTCGGCAATGATCATGGGCAACTCGGCGATGAGTTCATCCAGGAGAACAGGTTCGGGTACGGCCATGTGCCTGCCCATAAGGGCGTCGACTAGTCCTTCGCGAAGCTCCATCCGGGCGGTATCGGAGGTCGGGCCGTTGATCGCCTGCCTGAGCCGGGTGATCGTCTCGTCCATCTCCTGGACGAGTGCGAGATCAGGTTGACCGTCGGTTCTGCGTTTCGCCGCCAAGACCGAGTAAGGCCGCTGCAGCACGGCCTTGGATATGCCGATCAGCCTCGAATCCTGCCCGGTATCACGTCTGATAGACAGCTGATAACGTAGGAAGTGAGCCACGGCGCTGTCTACCGAACTAGCAGTCAGCTCCCCGCGCAAGGTCAGGGCCCTGGCGAGGGTGGAAGCGACGGGTGAGGCAAGGGCAGCGGACACATCGGGCTGCCTGTCATAGACACCTTGACCACGATCGATGACCTCGTCCAGGTCGCCCCACTGGCGGCTAGCCTCGAAGCGTTGGAGCAGCAATGAGCACAGTCGCGTCGACGCTGCGTCCTGCTCCTCCCCGGTGCTGCTCGCCCGTAGGGCCGTTCGCATCGCCCACACTGCAGCATCCAGGTCGTCAGCCGTACTCGGCCCACCCGCTTCGGCCCGCAGGCCCAGCGCGTGCCCGAGCATGGCGAAGAATGCCGGCTGTGGCGTCGGCTCAGCCTCCGCAGCCTCCGCAGCCGCGCTCAGGGCGTCGATCGCCATATCGAGGTCCGATGCCGAACCACTCGCCAGGTGACGCTGAAGCACCTGGTCGCCGATGTGGTAGAGAACGTTGCGGGCGTGCCCATCCGCCACCTGCGCAGTGACGAGGACCTGCCGCCAAGCCGTTACTTCCTCAGACAGCGAGACCGAGTCGCCACGCTCACGGATGAGCCGCAGCGTCTCGGCGTGGGCGCGGGCGCTCTCGCGTTCGACCTCCCCGCCGGCGGGAGCCCTACCCAACGCCCGGCGGAACGACTCGGCCAGCACCTGTAGGCCGAGGTCCCCGCCCAGCGGAGGCATCTCTAGTCTCAGCAGGGCGGCCGCGCTCTGTAAGGCATACAGAAGGTGGGGGTGGTCGGCGGGCAGCACGTCGAGGGCTTGCGCGCTGACGACCACGGCGTCGTGTACGGCCCTCGCGTCGTTCGGCAGCTCAATGCAACGGGCGAAGTGCGCCTGCGCAAGATGTCCCAGTAACGCGAAAAGGTCAGCGCCCTCCGGCAGTAGTTCGAGGGCGGCCCTGTACAGGATGATCGCCTGGTCGATGTCCTCGACTCGCGCAGTGCCGTGCTCCAATTGCTGAATGAAGCGGGACTTCAACGCGCCTGCGAGTGTCGACCACACCCGGATGGCCACGTCCGGGTAGAGGAGACCACGACGAGCATCGGCTACCGACGCAAGCGCTTCGATGCTGGCGTCCAACAGCGCCGGTGGGATCTCGTAAGCAGGCTTGCCCAACTGGAATGACACGTTCCGTTCCAGATCTGCGACCTCGGCATTTATCCTCGCGACAGCCTCTGGCGTCGATCCCATACGGCGAGTCTGGCAGGACCGCCATCGGTCCTGCCAGACTGAAGCATATGAACATCGATCGCCTGCCAGCAGACGGCGTCTATCCCCGCCCGGGGAGCGGTGCACAACGAGGCGGAGGCGACCTGTTCCTCGCTGTGCTCGCCGGATCGGCGCTCGCGCCCTTCGTCCAAGCTGTCGCCACCAGGGCCGGAGAGGATGTCTACGCGAAGATTCGTGGCCTCCTCACCCGCCAACGCGCCGACTCGACTCGCGAGCCACAGTCGGTCGCGGCACCGATCGTTCTCGCGGACCCAGGGGCAAGGATCATCCTCCGGTTTCCGGTGACGCTGTCGACGTCGGACGCCGGTGCGCTAGCCGGCGTGCGACTACCGAAGACCGACGGTCAGGCATGGCTCCTGGTGGAGCACCTCGCAGAGGGCTCGACCTGGACCGTGCGGCAGGTTCACCAACCTCCAGCCGGGGCGATTGTCCTTCGGGGTGAACCGTGACGCCTGAAGCTCATGGCGGCAGACGCCGGGTCGACGCGGTCACGCCCTCGCCAGGGGTGAGCGGGTCAGCCGAGCCTGGACCTCGGCCGCTCGCGGGTGGTCCAGTTCGGTGAGGATGGCCAGCGACCGCGACCAGTCGGCCCGAGCCGCTCTCAGGTCACCGGCCATCTCGCGGGTGTCGCCGAGCCGGGTCAGTGACACCGCTTCGCCGAGACGGTCGCCCACCTTCTGGAACAACAGGATGGCCTGCTGGAAGCAGCGGACGGCCGGTCGGTACCGGCCCAGGCCGTGGTTGGCCCGGCCGATGCTGTCCCAGGTGTCCGCCGCGGCCCGGTGGTCGCCGATCAGTTGGTGTTGCCGCAGCGCCCGGGCGCAGTACGTCAGCGCGGCCGGGTGGTCACCGAGGAGGCTGTGGCACCAGCCGATCGCGTTCAGCGCGTTGGCCCGGCCCGGACGGTAGCCCACGGCGCGGTACAGCACGAGCGCGCGCTTCGCGTGTGCCAGCGCGTCCCGGTACCGGCCCTGCCGCTCGCACGAGTCGGCGAGGCTCATCTCCGTGTTCGCCCGGCCCGCGTCGTCGCCGAGTTCCTCGTACCAGCGGAGTACCTGCTGCAACTCCCGCCGGGCGTCGTCGTGCAGTCCGAGACGCAGGTACGCACGGGCGAGTTCACGCCGGGCCCGGGCCTCCAGTAGCCGGTCCCCGAGCCGCCCGGCCGCTGACAGCGCGGTCCGCTGTACCGTCGCCTGGTCGTGCCGGTAAGCCCGCCGGTCGAAGTACGAGCACAGGTACCAGGCCAGCTCGCAGACCTCCCGATCGAGTCCGGCCGTGGCCGCCTGGTCGATCAGGGCGAGCAGCACCGGGTGTTCGGTGGAGAACCATCCGAACGCCGCCTCGGCATCGCCCGGCTGTTCGGCACCGGCCCGCTGTGCTGCCGGAACGTCGTCGAGCGCGGCAGGGAGCCGCGCCGGAACGGATCCCGCGTGCCGGTACGGTGAGATCAGCCGGTCCGCGATCGCGGCCACGTCCAGGTAGTGGTCGAGAATCCGCCGCAGCACGGCCCGGCGTACCCGCTCCGGTTCGACCGTCCGGGCGAGTTCGGCGGCGTAGGCGCGCAGCAGATCGTGACAGCCGAACCGTACGGGCCGGTGCTCGACCAGCAGATGGGCCCGAGCCAGCTGCGCCAGCAGTGGACGGACCCGGTCCAGCGGCAGGCCGACCAGAGCTGCCGCCGCGTTGGCCGAGAGTTCCGGGCCGGGATGCAGACCGATCAGCCGGAACAGCGTCGCCGCCTCGGTGGAGAGCAGCCGGTACGACCAGGAGAACACGGTCCGGACGTCGAACGCCGCCTCGTCGTCGGACAACACCGCCAGGTCGCCGGAGCCCTCCCGCAATTCCCCGACCAGCGCATTGAGCGGGAACGCCGGCTGGGTACTGGCCCGGGCGGCCACAATGGCCAACGCCAGCGGCAGCCGGGCACAGGTGGCGATGATCTGGCCGACCGCGTCGGGTTCCGCCGCGACCCGCTCCGGACCGATCCGGTCGACCAGCATCTGCCGGGCATCGACATCGGTCATCAGGCCCAGACTGAGTGGACGGGCGCCGGAGGCCACCAGACCGGACAGCTCGTTCCGACTGGTGACGATGACGAGGCAGTCGGCCGAGCCGGGCAGCAGCGGACGGACCTGATCGGCCCGGCGGGCGTTGTCGAGCAGGATCAGTACCCGTCGCCGGGCGAGCAGACTGCGGTAGAGGCCGATCTGCGCGGTCGGACTGACCGGGACGCGTTCCGGCGCGACCCCGAACGCGTCGAGGAACTCGCGTACCACCTCGTCCGGCCGGACCGGGTCGGCACTGGCGTCGAAGCCCGCGAGGTCGGCGTAGAGCTGCCCGTCGGGAAACCGCTCGGCGATCTGGTGTCCCCAGTGCACGGCCAGCGTCGTCTTGCCCACGCCGGCCGTCCCGGTCAGGGCGACCACCGTCGGCCCGCCCTCCTTCTCCGCCGTGATCAGCTCGTCGAGCCACCGCAACTGCGCGACCCGCCCGGTGAAGGCTGCCGTGTCGGGCGGAAGCTGGGCCGGGACCACCACCGGAGGCATCGCCGCCGACGCGGACCCGCCGACCGCGTTCGGCGACCGCTCGACCGGCCCGCAGGGCACACCGGCGGACGAGTCCGATTCGAGCAACTCCTGGTGGGCGTCGGCGAGCACCGCACCCGGATCCGCGCCCAACTCGGCAACCAGGCGCTTCCGCGCGGTGTCGAAGACCGCGAAGGCGTCCGACCGGCGGCCCAGGGCGATGTAGCACCGCATCAGGTGGGCCTGGGCCTGTTCGTCCAGCGGCCGGGCCTCGGCCCACTCGCGCACCACGCCGAGCACCTCCTCGGCCCGGCCCAGCCTGATCGCGGCGTCAACCCGCCAGGAGAACGCGAACTGCGCCTCCGCGATCAGGGGCGCCGTCCGGGGATGCCCGGCGAGCACCGGTACGTCGGCCAGCGGCGGCTGCCACAACCGCAGCGCCTCCCCGGCCAGCTCCCAGACCCGCGCCTGGTCGGCGCGGGCGCGCGCCGTGCGGGCCTCGGCCACCAGTCGCCTGAACTGGAGCACGTCGATGGCGATCGGGTCCACCACCAGCCGGTATCCGGTGCCCACCGACGGCAGCAGTTGGCTCGCCATCCGCAGCGGACGGCCCGGTTCCAGCACCCGGCGCAGGTACTTCACGTGGGTGTGGATAACGTTCGCACCGCTGCGCGGCGCGCCGGTCGGCCAGAGCGCGTCGACCAACTCGTCCCGGCCGACGGGTTGACCCTCGGCCGGCGCGAGGAGACCCAGTACCGCCCGCCGCTGCGGTGGACCGACCGGCAGTTCCACCGTGCCCCGCCACAGGCGTACCCGGCCCAGCAGACAGAGCCGCAGCTTTTCCGACCCGTCGTCCAGTTCCAACGTGACTCCCCGGTGCCGTAACGGCCAGTAGCGGAGTAATGGCGTTGCGGTCGTCCATTGTGCATCCAGTCAATAACCAGTGCGGAGATCCACGATGGCACAGCTGAGTCGATCGAGAGGAGGTGAACCAAATGTTGCGAGTCATGAACGAACTGGGTGACCGGATGCTTGCCGCCTTCGTCCCACGGGCAACCGCCGCAGCCGCTGACTGCGGTAGCGCCCACTGGAAGAACATCTGCAAGGACAACGTCTGGCAGTTCTGCCGCTGCTGGAGCAACAGCAACTGCAAGTGTGACGCCTGCGACCCATCGACCCATCGTTGCTGAACAACGAGCAGTAGAACGGTCCCGGATATCCGGACGGTCAGCAGGTCCCAGTGATCGACCGAGCCGTAGACGAACTGCGGCGGCAACGGGGGCCGTGGCAGCGGGACAACCAACCACGCGCGCTGGCGTGGGAATCGACCACGAGGTCCGGCGGCGAGTTGCCCCCCAGCCCGCCGCCGGACCTCGTTCTCCCCGCCGGCCACGCGGATCGGCCCGGGTCCACGAACAAGGAGCATTCATGCCATATCTTGTCGCCGCCGTGGTCCTGGCAAGCGCGCTGGGCACGCTGAACCTGCTGCTCACCCTGGCCGTCATCCGTCGGCTGCGGGAGCACACCGAACTGTTGGCCGGGCTCGCGACCGGTGCTGGCAGCGGAATCATCGAGGCTGGGCAGACGCCCGGCGACTTCGCGGTCACCGACACCGACGGCAGCGTCGTACGCCGGGAGAACCTCGGCGGTGACGTCTTGGTCGCCTTCTTCTCCCCGGACTGCCCCGCATGCACGGACGCGTTGCCACGGTTCGTGACGCAGGCGGCCGGGTTTCCCGGCGGGCGTGTCCAGGTGCTCGGGGTGGTGACCGGCGACGGGCCGGGGGTAACCGGACTCGCGGATCGGCTGAACGGCGTGGCGCGGGTGGTCGTCGACGGCATCGACGGCAAACTCGCCACGGCCTTCCAGGCACGCGCCTTCCCTTCCTGGTGCCTGCTGGACGCGACCGGCACCGTCGCGCGCAGCGGCAGCGGTTGGACCGAGCTTCCGGTCCCCGTCCCCGCATGACCTCGGGAGGCACCCGGCCGAAGGTGGACTTCCGGTTGGTGACCGCCGCCGTCCGCCTGGCCTACCGGGCCGCGCCGGGAGCGGCCGTGGCGCAGGCACTGATCGCGATCGGCGGTGGCCTGCTCCCGGTCCTGGTAGGTGTGCTCACCAAGATGGTGGTGGACCGGCTTGCCGGTTTGGACGGCGGCCCGGTAACGACGGTGATCGGCCTCGCGGTCGGGCTCGGCGTTGCCGGCGTTGCCGTGGCCACCCTGCCGCATCTGTTCGGATACGTGGATGCCGAGTGGCGCCGGGCGGTCGCGGTGCGGGCACAGGCGGACCTCTACGCGGCGGTCGACCGCTTACCCGGCCTCGTCCGCCTGGAAGACCCGGCCTTCCGCGACCATCTGAACGTGGCTGACTCTGCCGGCCGGCACAGCCCGGTCACCATCGCCGGTAGCAGCCTGGAACTGCTGCGCTCCATCGTGACAATCGCCGGCTTCGCTGGCACTCTGGCCCTGCTCAACCCGTGGATGGTCGGCGTTCTCGCGCTGGCCGCCCTCCCCACCGCCCAAGCCGAGCTGAGACTCGCCCGGCAGCGGGCCGGCCTGTTCTGGCGACTCAGCCCGATCGAGCGGCGCCAGTACTTCTACGCCAATCTGCTCACCGGCCTCGCCGCTGCCAAGGAGATCCGGCTGTTCGATCTCGGCGGCCTGTTCGGGCAACGGATGATCAAGGAACTCCGCACGCTCAATGCCGAGAACCGCAGGATGGACCGCCGAGAGGTTCTCGTGCAGGCCGGGCTCGCGGTGGTCGGTGCGGTCGTCGCCGGCGCCGGTCTGATCTGGGCAATCGTCGCCGCCCGCGGCGGCCGGTTGAGCATCGGCGACGTGACGATCTTCGTCGCTGCCCTGGCCGGCATACAGGGAGCGGTCGCCAGCGGGATCGGCCAGGTGGCCACCGCACACGAGGGCCTGCTGCGGTTCACCCACTACCGGGAGGTGCTGGGCACCGCCCCGGACCTGCCCCTGCCCGCCGAGCCGGTGCCGGTGCCGCCGTTGCGCGGCGGCATCGAACTGCGCGACGTCTGGTTCCGGTACGGGGACGGGCACCCGTGGGTGCTGCGCGGCGTCGACCTGACCATTCCGCCGGGGCGGACGGTGGCCCTCGTCGGGCTGAACGGCGCCGGCAAGAGCACTCTGGTCAAGCTGTTGGCACGGTTCTACGACCCCACCCGGGGCAGCCTGAGCTGGGACGGCGTCGACTACCGCGAGCTGGACGTCGTCCAACTTCGGAACCGGATCGGAGCGGCGTTCCAGGATTACATGTCCTACGATCTGTCCGCCGAGGAGAACATCGGCCTCGGCGACACCACGGCATTCGGCGACACCGGACGGATCGTCACCGCGGCAGAACGGGCCGGCGTGCACGACGTACTGACCGCGCTTCCGCACGGGTACGCCACCCAGCTGAGCAGGACGTTCGCCGACCCGGACGACCGGGATGACGAGAGCAGCGGAGTACTGCTTTCCGGCGGGCAGTGGCAGCGCCTCGCGCTGGCCCGATCCTTCCTGCGGGCCGGCCGGGACCTGTTGATCCTGGACGAGCCGAGCGCCGGTCTGGACGCGGAGGCAGAGGCGGACCTGCACCAGCGGCTGCGCGGGCTCCGGGAGGGCCGGACCACCCTGCTGATCTCACATCGGCTGGGTACGGTCCGGGACGCCGACCACATCGTCGTGCTGCGCGACGGGGTGATCGCCGAGCAGGGCAGCCACGACGAGCTGCTGACGAACCAGGGCGCGTACGCCCGGTTGTTCAACCTCCAGGCTGCCGGTTACCAGCCGGTGCCCGGCTGAACGGCACGGCACCCATGATCTACGTCGTGCTCGCCGGGGCGGTCGGGGCCGCCCTGGCCGGTCTCGTCACCCGGTTCCGGCGCAGGTGGGTCCTGGTCACCGTGCACGGTCGGTCCATGGTGCCGACGCTCGAACCGGGCGACCGCGTTCTGGTCCGCCGCGTCCCGCCCGGTGCGGTGCGGATCGGTCAGGTGGTCGTCGTCGAGGAACCCGTCGGTGGCGCCTGGCACACGTGGCCGCTGGTCGGCGGTGTCGCACCCGGGCCCGAACGTCGGTGGATCGTGAAGCGGGCCGTTGCCGGTCCCGGTGATCCGGTGCCGGCGACGGTCGTGCCGGCCGCCGGCTCCGCTCTGTCCCGGGTTCCGCCAGGAAGGTTCGTGCTGCTCGGTGACAACCAACCCGAGAGCTGCGACTCGCGGAACTTCGGCCTGGTCCCCGGTGACCGGCTCCTCGGAGCGGTACGCCGGGTCTTCCGCCCGGCCGGCCGACGCGCCACCAGCGTGAGGTGACCGGACAGCGCGGGGAGATTCGGGCTGGTTCCCGATGACGTCCGCTGGCCCGTCGGCGGCCGTCCGGCCTTGACGGATGGTCGCCGGCAGACCGACCGACTCCTACCTGCCGGTGGACCGGACGGACGGACCACGGTCGACGTCACCACTACCGCCCCGGAGGTAGTTCTCCGCCCGGCTACGTCGCGGGCGGCAGCGGCAACTGTCCTCCCCGGCCCGACGACTCACGGCCGTCCCGGGCGGCATCGTGACCGGGTACATGCGGGCACGTGGTCGGCGCTCGTCGAGGGCACCGGCCGGCGCCGTCCGCGGCCGGCGGTCCTCCGGAGGGGTCGGGACAGATCCTTCCGGGACCGGCTCGCCGCCGGAGCGTCCGCCCACCGGGAACGACGTAGGAGACGCGATGCGCAGATGTGAGGGCACGGATCAGGTCGATCGTCAGGTCCGCGACGGCAGAGCGCGCCGGGGACGGCACGACCTCCCGCCCGTGCCGCGGGCCACCCGCCGGGTCGCGGCATGATCCGCCTCTCGCGTTTCGTGCTGCGGCACAGACTCGCGGTGACCCTGTCGTGGCTCGTACTCTTCCTCGCCGGTGCGGTGGCCGCCAGCCAGTTGTCGGATCAACTGACCCGCGACTTCTCGTTCCCGAGTACGGCCGCCGACGAGGCCAACGGAGCGATCCTGGCCACGTACGGCAACGGCGCCGGGACGTACCCGCTGGTGCCCGTGGTCGTCCTGCCCGACGGGACCGGCGCCGACGCTCCCGCGCTCCGGCAGGCCTTCGACGCGGCGGCGGTACGCCCGCAACTGCGGGTGGTGTCGTACCCCTCGACCGGCGACCGCCGCTTCGTCGGCGCCGACGGACGTACCGTGTTCGGGCTTGTCTTCCTGCCGCCCGCGACCGGCGGGCCGGCACCCGACTACGGGGCGGAGATCACCCAGGCGATGTCCCGGGTGCTGCCGGCAGGCGCGACGGTGCACGTCACCGGGCTCGGCGAGCTGGCCACGGCGGACGACACCGGCTCGGGCAGCAGCGTGCTGACCGAGACCCTGATCGGCGCGCTCGGCGCCCTGGTCGTGCTGGCGTTCGTCTTCAGCTCGCTGCTGGCCCTGGTGCCACTGCTGGTGGCCGCCGTGTCGATCCTCACCACGTTCCTCATCGTGCTCGGGCTGACCGCCTTCTCCGACGTCAGCTTCATCGTGCAGTTCCTCGTCGCGCTGGTCGGCCTCGGCGTCGCCATCGACTACTCGCTGCTGCTGGTCACCCGGTGGCGGGAGGAACGTGCCCATGGCCATCCCGGCGACGAGGCGGTCCACCGGGCGATGGCCACCGCCGGACAGGCCGTGCTGTTCAGCGGCGTCACCGTGGCCATCGGGCTGGTCGCGCTGGTGGTGCTGCCCGTGCCGTTTCTGCGCAGCGTCGGTTACGGCGGCATGCTCGTCCCCCTGGTCAGCGTGCTGGTCACCCTGACCCTGCTGCCGGTGCTGCTGGCCACCGTCGGACGCCGGGTCGACTGGCCCCGACTACGCCGGGAGGAGACCGCCAGCCGCGCCTGGCGGGCCTGGGCCGGCGGCGTGGTCCGGTTCCGCTGGCTGGCCGCCACCGTCGGCGTGCTGATCCTCGGCGCCCTCGCCGTCTCGGCGACCGGCCTCAAGCTCGGCGATGCCGACTCCGAGGCGCTGGCCCGCTCGGCCAGACCGGACGCGGCGGCCGGACTGGCCGACCTGACCCGGGCCGGGATCCCCACCGGTGTGCTGACCCCGATCGAGGTGCTGATTCCGGCCGGCACGGCACCCCCGACCGGGCTGGACGCACTGCCCGGCAGCTACGCGGCCGTGGTGCCTCCGGACGCCGGCTGGCAGCGGGGTGGGACGCGGCTGCTGGTCGTGCTTCCGCGCGACGAGGCGAGCAGCGACGGCGGCAAGAGCACGATCACCCGGGTACGCGACACGCTGACGGGCGTCCCCGGAGCCCGGGTGGGCGGGTTCGGCGTGCTGGAGAAGGACGCCCAACAGGCCCTCTACGGGCCGTTCCCCGTCCTGCTGGCCGTCATCGGACTGATCACCTTCATCCTGCTCGCCCGGGCGTTCCGTTCGCTGCTCCTGGCGCTCAAGGCGGTGCTGCTCAACCTCCTGTCCCTGGCCGCCAGCTACGGCGTGCTGGTCCTCGTCTGGCAGCACGGCTACGGATCGGAGGTCGTCTGGGACATCCCGGCGACCGGTGCCATCACCTTCTGGGTGCCGCTGATGTGCTTCGCCTTCCTCTACGGACTGTCGATGGACTACGAGGTGTTCATCCTCGCCCGGATCCGCGAGGAGTACGACCGCACCGGCGACACCCGTACCGCGATCGTCGAGGGCATCGGCCGGACCGGCCGACTGGTCACCAGTGCCGGCCTGATCCTCTTCCTCGCCTTCCTGTCGCTGTCCACCGCGCCGAGTACCGAGATCAAGATTCTGGCCACCGGACTGGGCGCGGGAATCCTGCTCGACGCGACGGTGGTGCGCTGTCTGCTGGTCCCGGCCACGGTGTCGCTGTTCGGTCGCGGGAACTGGTGGCTGCCCAACTGGGCCGCCCGGCTGCTGTTCCTCCCCGTGCCGACGTCCGATCTCCCGGCCGACAGCCCGGCCGACGCTCCCGAGCGCACGCCGTTCACCACGGTCGGCTGAGCATGGGTGGACGGCCCGCGACCGAGGGCCGTCCACCCGACAAGGGCACCGCGGCGGTGATGCGACACCGGTACCGGAAGGCGGCGGCTTTCATCGGCGGGGGAAACACGGTGATCGGTGCGGGTACCACTGCGGATGCCGGTTATGACGAGCTGCAGGCCATGGTCGAAGTGCTGTTCATGGTGCGGGGCGGGAACATGGGCGAGCGCGGCGAACAGGTGCGGCCTCAAGTCGGTCATCGGGTTTCTCCATCGGTCTGGTCAGCCGGGAGCGAACCGAGCTGATCGACCAGCGCCGGGCCGAACTTTGGGAGCTTCTCGCCACCGGCGAGCTGCGCCCGCAGCACATCGACTTCCCGCTCGAAGAGATCGACAACGCGATCGAAGTGATCGAAACCCGCAGCAACCTTGGCAGGGTCGTGCTGCGCACCAACTGATCCGCCGCACCGGTCGCCGCCGCTGCGGCCGGGCTTTTCAGCGTGCGTGCTCGATGGCGTACGCCCGGATGATGGTCTGTTCGACGGAGTTGCCGGTGCTGTCGGTCGCGGTCGCCCTCAGCGAGACGTGGTTGGCTTCGGTCGGATGGTCAACCACCATCGTCAGGTTCGGCCCCGAGCCGGTGACCCGCGCCGGATGCCAGGTCCTTCCCGCCGAGGGCTGGCACTGGCCGCCTACGATCGCATGATCGGCCTGTCGCTCCAGGACCTCGCCACCGACGGCATACCCCTGGGCATCAGCTCGGGACCAGGCCCAGAACCGCCAGGTTCTTCCTCCCGAGGGTCAAAGGACCGGCGGCGGGGACTCCAGCGAGTGGTCGGCGAAGGTCCGGTACCGACGCAGGGCCCAGAACAGCCAGCCCAAGCTGATGATCGCCAGCAGCACGAAGACCGGCGCGCTGGTGAACGTGTCCCAGAGTGTGTGCAGGATGACCACACCCACGAAGGTGGCGGCCAAGGCCAGCAGTCGCCGGGCGCCCGGGGCGGCCAGAAACGCCCAGAGCGCCCCGGCGGTGAGTCCGGTCCACGCGGTGTGCCCGGCCGGGGCGGTCAGCCCGCGCACGAACAGGGTCTGTTCGACGGCACCGATGTTGCCCTTCGACGACAGCAACGCGGTGAACGCGTAGCCCATCGTCTCCAGGGCGGCGAATCCGAAGCCGGCGGCGACCCCGATGACGAGTCCGTCGGAGGGCAGCCGCCGGGCGTGCCGGGCCAGCACGGTGAACAGCAGTACGATCGGGACGATCAGCTTTGCTGACTCCTCGATCAACCCCACGAACAGGGTGGGCACGGTGCCGAGATCGCGCCGGGTGTCGTACTCCAGCGTGCCGGCGACCACGGTGCCGATGACGCCGCCGAAGAACGCCGCCGTAACCAGTGCCCACGCTGGCACTTGCCAGCGGCCGGTGCGGGCCTGCGCGAACGTGAGGAACGCCAACGGTACGACGGTGGCGCCGAGCAGAATCAGCGCCGGCACGAAGTTGGGGTTCTGGGTGACCACGAGGGTGCGCAGCACAACCAGATAGAGGAGTAGGCCGACGGCGAGTACTCCGAGCCACGACCATCGCCTCACCCGATCGCCACGCATGGCAGCATTCTGCGGCACTGTGGGGCGGTTTACCAGAGCGCCTGTGGCGCCCTGCCGGTCGGTACCCGGCCGAGGATCCGTGACCTGTCACTTCACCTGGTCTTGGAGCATTGACGGCACGGCCAACGAGATCTTGCCCGTACCCAGGATGGCCAACGACGTGCGGTCCGCGACTCAGCGCCCAGGCGATCCGGACCCGTGGCGCCGTGGCGCCGTGGTGCCTGTCTTGCGTCGAAACGGCCGGGACCGGTACCGACCTACGACTCCTTGGACCTGCCTGAAACGGGCATGTCTCGACCTTGCGATAGCCCCGCTGAGGCCCTGGCCAGTAGGGACAGGGCGCGCTCCTCGCCAGGAAGATGCCCGGTGCGTCGGTGACTGTTGCGCGCGCGTGTCGCGTACGCCCTAGCCTCCCCGTGTTGGCCGTCGGACAGGTGAGCTTCGGCGAGGGCGGTCAAGGCCAGTCCCTTCAGGATGGCGTATCGGTATCGGTCGGCTAGCGCCAGGGCTTCGGAAGCGTGTCTGTTCGCTACGGCGGAATGTCCAAGTCGCCCGAAACTCGTGGCCAGTCCCAGCTTGGCCACGATCCTCGGATGGGCCCTCATGGCGGGCCGGAACGACAGCGCACGTTCGTAACAGCGAATCGCTTGTTTCTCGTCGTCCCCTGCCGCACTGATCGCGCCCATCAGGATGAAGAATTCGCCGTCGTTGCAGCTTCCCTTCAGGTGTAGGAACAAGGTTTCTATCTCCGTCGCCAGTTCGGATGCTGTCTCAAGGTCACCCGCTGCCAGGTGAATGGTGGCGATTCCGATCAGAGCGTTCAGTTCTTGTCGCAGGTTGCCGCGATCGTGTGAGATGGTCAGTGACTCTGACAGCAGGGTCAAGGCTCTTTGGCGCTGGCCGAGGTCGTGGTAGGTGTTTCCGAGGGATTCGAGTGCAACGGCCCATGCAACTCCTGTTTGTGCGCTTTCGTCGATCAGGCTCAGCGCTCTGGTCAGTGCCTCCACGGACTCCTCGAGGCGCCCCATGAATCGATAACCGATACCCAAGTTGATAAGAGACGTCGACTGGTCCAGTGTCCGCCCTTGCCGCTGCCAGTGTTTCGCGACTAGTAGGTGGAGCCTCGTCGCGACCTCCGTCTGTCCGAAATCCGCATAAATTATTCCGAGATTTGTGATGGCACCCAGGTGGCGGGCCGACCAGGCAGTACGAGAGCTGATCTTCATTGCTTGGGTGGTGTGTTCGATGGCGGCTCGGAAGTGGCCGAGAACGTATGAGACCTGCCCTAGGCTGGTGTGCATCGCCGCCGTGGCGACCGGATTCTCCGAATCCTTGGCGGCCGCCAACCCCAATTGCGACACCTTCAGCCAGCTGGTAAGGTCGGCCCGTTGCCAAAGATAGCCGCGGAGACCGTCGGCCAGCAGCCACACTATCGCCGATCTGCCGTGGTCCGCGGCGAATTGAATGATCGAGCGGAGATTACTCCACTCATCGTCCAGCCACGCCAGAGCCTCGGATCTACTCCGGAGGACAAGCGAAGGAGTGATGCTGGTGCCCGTCGGCTCGGCTAGGCGGAGTAGCTGAGGATAGAGTATCTGGGCAGCGAGAACCACGCCGTGCACGTACCAGTTGAACAAATTGTCGAGGGCTTCGGTGTCGCCGGGCTCAGCCAGTGAGGTGCTGCGTTCGCGTGCGTAGTGACGGAGCAGGTCGTGGAATGTATAGCGACTCGGCGCGGACTCCTCGACCAGATGGGCTGCCGCGAGCTGATCCAGCATGTGGACCGCATGAGCTTGCGTCGTGCCATAGAGCGCGGCGGCGGCATCCGTCGTGAAGGTCTGGCCGGGGATCAGGCCGAGTAGCCGGAAGAGTCGCTGCGATTCGCGTGGAATCGCAGCGTAGGACAGGTCGAAGGCGATCCTGACCGCAGAGCCCGCATCATCCGCGACACCCAGGGTTGCGATGCGATCGGACCCCTGCAGCAGGTCGACGTAGTCGGCGATGGTCCGGCAACGGCGGTCTGCGAGATGTGCCGCCGCGATGCGCAGCGCGAGCGGAAGGTGAGCGCAGATACTGGCAAGCTGGTCGGCGACATCGAGTTCCGCCAGCACCCGCTCTTCGTTGAGCACGTGACTGAGTAGCCGACGGGATTCATACGGCGTGAGGACGTCCAGTGAGACGCGATGTGCCCCCTCGCGCGCCACCAGCCCGGTGAGCCGGTCGCGGCTGGTGACGAGGACGAGGCAACCAGTACTGCCGGGTATCAGCGGACGCAGTTGCTCCGCCGAGCGGGCGTTGTCCAAGAGAATCAACATTCGTCGGCCAGCCAGGAGCGATCGATACATCGCAGCTGCTCGGTCAGTGTCCGCCGGCATCGCGTCCGGGCGAACTCCCAGCGAACGAAGGAAAGCACCGAGCACCTCGACCGGTTGCATCGAGGGTTTAGCGGAGTATCCATGCAGATCGACGTAAAGTTGTCCGTCGGGGAAGTGGTCCACGACCCTACGTCCCCAATGAGTTGCGAGCGCTGTCTTACCTACACCAGCGGTGCCGACAATCGCTACGATGGAGACTGCTGAACCAGCGACGAAACTGCTCGGCAGAATTCTGTCCAGTTCCGCTAGTGTGGCTGAGCGACCAATGAAACAACTCGAGACGGCTGGTAACTCTTGAGGCGGTGAAGAGGTGAAGTTGAGTCCCGGGCCGGTCCCTTGGACGAATGGTGGAACTGGCGGAACCCCGGCCGTCTGCGGACGGGCCACCTCTTGGCGAAGCACGCGCTGGTGCAACTCGATAAGCTCTGGGCCAGGGTCGATGCCTAGATCATCTGCTAACCTGCTCCGGATTTTTTCATAGGTGGCCAATGCCTCGGCTTGGTGGCCACTCCCGGCCAATGCGGCGATCAGGCGCAGGTGCACGGGTTCGTGCAGGGTGTTGCCCGCGGACAAGGCCCGCAACCACGGCAAGGCACGCTGGTGAGAGTTCTGAGCCGCACAGATTTCAGCGAGCAGCAGGGCTGCCGTGATTTTCTCGTCGTTCAGTTGAGACACCAACGGATGACCACGGAGACACGGTATGTCAGAAAGTGGGTCGTCCCGCCATAGTTCAAGAGCGGTCTCGATCAGGGCCAGTGCCTGTGCCGGGTCGGCAGATTTCGCGGAATCCTTGACGAGCTGTCGGAACTGCCCGACGTCGAATTGGCTGGGAGTTCCGGTTAACTTGTATCCACCGGGCATCAGCATGAGGATCTGCGACTGCTCCCGTGGGGGTCGCAGTGGCTCGAGGGCTCGGCGGGCGCGTGTTACGTAGGCTTGCAGGAGTCGGACGGCTGCGGGCGGTGGGTCATCTCCCCAAAGGAGGTCGATAAGTTGAGCGCGCGGGACGGTGCGGTCCGGGCTCAGCGCGAGCCGGCCTACCACGGTCCGCGCCCCTGCAGATTGAAGGCGGACAGGGGCTGCGCCCCTCTTTATGACGAGCGGACCCAGCACCTCGATCCTGATCGGCGCTTCTGGGACCGTTACCGATTCAGGCTCCACGGATCTGGAGTCGGGGGTTATCTTTGGCGTCGACCGAGCGCACTCTTGGAAAATCGCCGCCTGCTGACCGGTGAGGCGCAGTGCTTCGATGAGTGCTCGAAGCGACCTGGGATGCGGCTGTCGGGTGCGTCGTTGTTCTAAATCACGAATAGTGGCTAAATTGAGCCCGGCTATGTTGCTAAGTTCCTGCTGGCTCAAGTTCGCGATGTGGCGTTGTCGCCGCAGTGCGTCGGCGAAGTCCATGAGTGATCCCCGTAAACGCTCTTTTGCTCTTCGACGTCCCGACCCAGGATAGCTCTGTTTGAAATTTCCATGATCCCTTCGCGTCAAACATGATCCAAAACCGTCTTACATGGACAGTTTTCTCAATCCGGGCGGCTTGGTGTCGGGTGGCGCTGGGCCGGCCGAGGTGGGGCACAAACCCACCTCGGTTGATCGATGCGGGTCACCCACTCGGCACCCGGGCGCGTTTTGAACGGCACAGGGAGAACCGCCCGCATTGCGTCCGCGATGTCACGCTACGTGAAGACGCTCATCAGGCCGGCACCGGCAACGGCCCCGCCGTCATGGCCACGCCGCATAACACGGCGATCGGATAACACCGCGGCAACGGCGAACCAACCTCGCCGGAGCCACCCGATGCGCCGATCGTCGACCGCGCGACCTCATTCGAAACCGTAACCATAAGAAGTTCGACCGTGACAAGCGGTAATTCTCTCAGGCAATAGCCCTGCTTCCGTACCTGGCCCGTCTGGCCCGTCAAAGCGGCGAGTCACCGGCCGGCCAGGCGATCTCCGGTATGGGTTTCCTACGGGCGCTGCGGCGGTGCTGCGACGTGTGCGGAGCGCGGCACCCTGTATCGGCCGCTCAGGAGTTCGCCTGGCCGGCGAAGTCAGCAGTTCGAGGGAGTGAAATGGCTATACCGCTCTACCGGCGCCTTCGCGCCCTACACGGTGGTCAACAAGCACCCGTTGCTGGCGGGCACCGGGCTTTCCGTCGGTGACCAGTTCGGTCAGAGCGGATACAACGGCGGGGCCAGCGGTTGGGAGGTTGACTCCCTGCTCGGGCTGGAGGGCGAAGCGACCACCTCGCAGGTTCTCGCACGCGGCACCAACCCCGGCGGCGGTGCCTCAATGGTCTTCCTCGAGAAACCCAACGGAGGCTTCGTCTTCAGTGCGTCGTCCATCGCATTCAATGGCGCGCTCGCAACCGATGCCGTTGCATCGACGATCCTGCGGAATGTGTTCACGCTCGCCCGTAAGCCGAAATGATCGCCGTGGGCCAAGGACAGTCACGCAGTCAGCAGTGCCCCGGAAAGGTCGTCAGGTGGCCGGCCTGATCGGGTGGAGTGAACGCGCCCTTGCTGGTGGTAACAGGGCGGGCAGGACCGGTTCAGTTACCAGCGCACCGCGACCGCGACCACCTCCGGCGGGAATCGAGACCCGGCGAACGCCGACCTCGGGGGACAGCCACGGGCGGAAGCTACCCCCTCTCCTAGAGGCACCGGGGCTGTGCGATCGTTTGCCAACTAGACGCCGAACCGAAAGTGTCCACAATGGTGCGCCGTCCAGACCGGATGGTGCACTCGTCCATAGAACGGGGAGTTAAACATGTCGCAGTCTTCACCCGAACCGTCCGCTGGCCACGCTCGTCGCGCACTGTTGCGCGGTGGTGGGTTGGCGGTGGCCGGCCTGGCCGGCGTCTCCGCCGTGGCGCTCGACGCGGCGCCCGCCTCGGCCGCCGCGGTCGGCCCGTGGGAATACGTCGCGCCCGGTGGATCCATCCAATCCGCAATCAATGCGGGTGCCAAGGCGATCCAGCTCGGTGCCGGCGTCTACACCATCACCACGCCGATCGTCCCGACCGCCGGCTGCACGATCCGTGGCGTCGGCCAGAAGACGGAGATCGTCGCTGGCAGCGCGATGGCGGCCATGATCGCGGTCGGACAGGGCAAGGCCATCGACGGGGTCTACCTCGGTGACCTGGTGCTCGACTGTGCCACCAAGGCGACTACCGGCATCGACCTCTACATCGTCGGCACCACCGGAAACTACAAGGGCGAACCCGACTCGATGTGCCGGCTGGACAACCTGTGGGTCTACAGCCCGGTGGTGGACGGCGTCGTCTACCGGGGGACCGACACCCAGGCGACCTCGACCAGCCGGGTGCGGGTGCGCGGCGCCGGGCAGTACGGGTTCCACATCGACGCGCCGGACAACTGGTGGACCTCGTGCGAGGCGACCACCCGGTCGTCGACCGGGGCCAACGCCGGCTTCTACGTCGGCACCAACGCGGCGAACAACTTCTTCCAGGCGTGCAAGGCGTGGTACGTCCGCGGATACGGGTGGCACGTCAAGGCCAACCGGAACAAGTTCATCGGCTGCGAGGCCCAGGACACGAAGTCCCACGGCTGGTACATCGAATGGGACCGAAACACCTTCGTCGGTTGTGTGGCCGACACCGCCGGGATGTACGACGTGGACGGCGCCGCGGACACCGCGGACGGGTTTTACGTGGCCGACGGTGCGGCGACGGCGTTGGTCGGCTGCCAGTCGTTCGACCGGCGACCCGGTGGGCGAGCCGCGCAGCAGCGGTACGGCTTCAGTGTGCCGACCACCATGGTCAGCGGTGGCCGGCTGGTGGGTGCCACCGGTTGGGACAACACCGGCGGGCTGATCCGCCAGCGCTGACGGCGGGCTACGTGCCGGGTGGTGCCGTCCGAGGGGTTCGCCGTGACGGCCCGGTCGCCGCGCGGAAACCGATGCGTCGGTTCGCCCTCCGTCGACCGGAACGACATCGGCGACACCGGGTCCAGCAGCGGATCGCCGTTCCGGAACCGTCCGCGGTCCACCAGGTCGGTCGACCGGGGTACGCCATCCTCGTCCGGCTTCGTCGTACGTCACCGTCCCGGCTGTCGGAGCTTGAGGAATAGGCCGTCCCGCCCCGCGTCGGACGCGCGGATGCCGCCCACCCGCGAAGGTGGCCGGCATCCGCGCGTTCAGCTACTCGCCGTCCTCCGGCGTGAACGTTCCCCGGGCTCGACGTCGGACGCCTACGTCGACACCGCCGTCTCGGAGGAAGCGCTGGCGAAGGATTACCTCGATGCCAAGGGGGATGGCTACGGTGTCGTGCTGGGGGGCGACCCACCGAAATCCTGGTGCGATCGTTGGCTCAGAGTTGTTCACGTCCGGGAAGCCGACCCCTCTCCGCTAGACCGAGAGAGCTAGGCGAGCGGCACAGATACTTCAACAGCGTTACAGCTGTTCCGGTCTTGGGGTCTACTCGGTGAGCACCTTCACCGAGTCGACACTCCCGCCGTTTCGGTTGACACCGACGAGGAAGTCGCTCCCAATGTGGGTGATATCTTCGATCTCGTCGGTCAGGTTGTTCCCCGGAATTCCGATGTCGCTCTCCACGTCGCCTCCAGACCAGTTGTACTGGTATACCCAGTTCCATCCGGTATCGGGCGTCGAGTCGTTGATTGACTTGGTGTTCCAGATGTAGTTCTCGGAGCAGTCGATGCCTTGGTCGGAACGATTATCGTGACTCGTCAGGTTGCTCTTGACCAGCGTCCATCCACTCGTAAGCGAACCGGCACCGGGATGGGTCCACAGTTTACCCAAACGTCGGGCGGCATATTTGCCGGCTCCGCCGGCCGCCGTCGCGCTGTAGCAGAGGCCACTGATGTTGCCTATAGGTAGATGGACCACCTCGCTTGCGCCAAAAGATCCGTTGGCGTTCAGGTGCACGATCGTCACATCGTCGCTCGGAAATGCGGATTGACTTCCTTGGGTGGCGATCAGGGCCGGGCCCTGGCCGAGATAGTTCGGGTTGTAGGCGAGGTCGTTACCGTGGCCGAGCGAGGGCATGGAGGTTGGCGCCCCGGCGCAGGTCCAGCTAGCGCCGTCCCAGGTTGAGCCGTCGCGCAACCATCTGGACAGGACCGGCTCCCCGGCGCTGCCCTTCGAGAAAATGATGTAGAGCTGTCCGCCCGGCCCCGCCACCATGCCTTGCAGGACCGTACGACCCGCCCTGCATACACTGCTGTTCGGGATGTTCAGCCGTTCCGCCCCGCTCCTATCCGTCGCAGCGGAGGCAGGCGTTGTCGAGGCAATAGTGACTCCGATTGAGAGTGCCAGCACGGCCGCGGTGCTTGATAGTTTCTTCACGTCGGTGTCTCTCCTCGGGGGTAGGGCAAGGCAGTGTACCAAATGTGTCCACTTGCTACTGTCGCTCTTCGATGGCATAAAGTCGTGCTTCGCGTGCTGCTGGGTAGCCGCCCCAGTGTCCACCGAGGTCGACTCCGGTTCAGTGACGACTGTGCCACCCGGTTAGGGCCGCGTGTTCGAAGTGATTCGACGGCAGGGGTGCCGGACAACGGGGCACGACTGTTGCCGGGCACCTGCAGCGGGCGCGGCGGGTGTTGCTGGCCGCCGAGGTCTTGTCGAACACCGAACTCGGCCGGCGGGTGGGGGACTGGCTCCCGGTGGCCTCGACCGGCTCGACGTGCGCGACATCGAGGCGTCTCTGGCCACTGCGCCGAGAGCCCGCCACCGGAGACTGACCGCACTGCGCCAGTGCCTCCGCTTCGCGCACCGCTCCCGCCTGGTCCTGATCGACCCGGCCAACAGCCTGAGAGCCAAACAGATCAACGCCTTCCACGGCCGGGCGCCGCCCCCTCGACCAGCAGCGCCAGCTCCTTCGTCGCTGGACCAGCATTGAACCCGACGTCAACACGCTCGGCCCCGAGCTCGTCGCTCCGCGCTCGGCCTCGACCCGCAGGTCCCGCTTATCTACCTCGCCGAGCGGATCCAGCCCTGGCCGAATGAAGCTCCCGCTGCGGAGCCACCAGCTGTGACCTATAAACGCACGAGAACCGATACTGGCCCATGAAACCCACGAACATGTCTTCGAAGCGGGACGGTGATCGGGATGCGGCACGCAACGGTGTTCGCTGATTACGGCCAGTTCTATCTACAGGACTCCCAAGCCCACAACGCGGCCATGCGGGCAGGTGCAGCGACCGACCCGACTCGTGCAGCAGGCGGCTGGACGGACGAAGCAGTGCGCCTGCACCGGATCGGGCTGGAACCTCACTCCATCTCCGTGGGCGCGGCGCGATCAGACTTCGTCGAGACGGCATTATCGGTCCATGAGACTGCTCCGGCGATCGTGCCGGAGGCTGAGCATGTCGTCGAGGCAGACCTTGATGTCGTGACCGGGGCAGTTCTACTCGTGGGTTGCACAGCGCCACGCGACCTCACGCAGGCGCTGAACGTGGAGCCGGGACGGTACCGCGTTCGCGTGTCGTACGTACCAGCGGACCCGTTGCCGAACGCCGACCCCGACGTGGACGGTGACCACTTCACTCACCTGATCGAAATGTGGCCGATCAGTAGGGCCGAACGGCTGACAGTGATCCGGCAGGGCCCATACCCCTGGGCCAACTGAGAGTACTGTCGGCGCTCATCAGCCGACGAACCGTTCCCATGGCGAATCTGGCCACGTCTGGCGGCGCCTGACACACGTTCGCGGAACATGGGTCACGATAGGTCTCGATCTGGAGGGTAGACGTTTGATGAATCTGGGCGCAAGGCTGTGGGCGAAACGACTCCCAAGCCGAAACTTCGGTGTAGTCGTCACCGGGCACAGGGCTTGCGCGCGCCCGTAGCCCATCTCGAGGATGGGGTTCTACCTGCCCACTTTCGACGTACAGACCTGGGCACCGTCGACTTCCTCGGCGCGCCGGACACGCGCGAAACAGCCGATCTAACGCTGTGCGATGGGAACGTCCGCAGCTCACTCGACCTCAGCATGCCTCTTCCCGCGTCGGCGTCCGGGAAGTTCGGCCCTCCGCCGGAAGCACTGAGCAGGGCTTCCGAGGGTCACCGTCCGGGGAATGTCAGTGCCGTGTGCAAGGCTGCTCCGCGATAAATGCGGTCAAGGCGAGAGGGTGCGAAATGAGCACGACGGCTGGCGGAACATTTGACGTCACATCATTCGAGCCGGAGGTGCTCGACGAAGGCCCGGGGGGCGCGCTTGGCCGGGCGCGGATCACCAAGACCTTCCAGGGCGGCCTGGTCGGCATCAGCACGGTGACCATGCTGTCGGTGGCCGACATCGAGGGCAGCCCCGCTGCTTATGTCGCCGTGGAGCGATTCACGGGCGAACTCGACGGCCTCAAGGGCTCGTTCGTCCTCCAACACAGCGCACCCGGCAGCCACGGTGAGCAACTCGCGATCCGCGTCGTCCCGGGAACGGGCTCCGGTGACCTCACCGGGATCGTGGGAGCTTTCGAGATCATCCAGTCCGACGACAGCAGCCACTCCTATGTCTTGGAGTACACCCTGGCCTGACGCATGCCGGCGACCCGGCTACGCCTACCCGAATAAACAAGGGGACTGCGCTCCCAACGGCGCTGCACCGCGCTCGGACGCAGGAACAGGAACCGCGTCCAGGGCGATGGACGCCCGGTCCGGGGGAGCGTGGGTCAGTGTGCGGCCGGTGTCGGCCTGCGGCGAACCCGCCACCACATCTCGACGACGATCGGTGGCAGCACGATCGCGGCGCCGGCGATCGCAAGGGCCCGGATGCGCCGTTGCCGGATCTCTTCTCGTAGCTCTTCGTAGGTGGCCTGGTGCTCGATGACGTCACCACGGGACCGTACGCATTCGTCGCCCGGTCCGATCAGAACGTCATGGTTGGTCGGGTTGGCCTCGAAGCAGGCGATTCTGGTCGGCTTCAGTTCCCAGTTGACGCGGTCCCAGTCGACGTCGACCCACGAGTGCGATGTGCACTGGTCGCCTGAGCAGGAGGTACGCACCGGCAGATCCCAGCCGACACGCAGCGTGAGAGCGCCGACGAGCAGGCCCAACAGGACGGAGCTGAGGAAGACGACCATGCGCATGTCGGGTTGGACCGCCGGCCCTCGTGCCTGGTTCCACCAGAGGCCCTCGAGAATGAGCCCTTCCGTGCCCCTCGACAAGAGGTTCAGCGCTGACCCGGAGAGGCGACTGGGGATGCGCTATCCGGGTCAGGACCGGGGTCGGCGCCTGAACGGGTGACGCACAGCCGGTGCAGCACCGCCAGCCGTCGGCCGGTCAATCCTGGCCGGCCAGGCCAGGCGGCTCCGTCGCGCAGCAGCGCCGCGAAGTCCTTCTCGGCCCGCCCGACGTCGTGATCGAACATCAGGCATGCTTCGGCCAGGACGGTCCGCCACGGCAGCCGCAGCGGCGCGTCGTTCCGGCCGGAACGGCGCAGGTGTCCGGGCAGCCCCTCGTGGTGAACGCTCAGCAGCCAGCCCGGCCACCGCTCGGCGAGCCGTGCCGACGCGAGGCGGCCGCTGCGCCCCTGCCAGGCGGTGACCGTCCGGCCCGCGACATCGACGAAGACCCCACCGTCGACGTACTGCTCGCCGGGCACGGTCACAGTCGGCAGGTCCCGCAGCATTGTCAGCAGCTCCGGACCGGTCGCCAGCAGGGGCGTCAGCGACATCCCACCGACGTGGTCGCGGACAGTCCCCTCGACGTCACGCACACTCACGACCGTCAACTCGTACCCGCGCAGGTGCGACAGGTGCTCGAACGGGTCGACTGCGGCCACGTACTCGTCGAGGCTCAGTGGCCGGCCCAGGACGCCGCTCGGCGCGTTCATGCCGGCGACCAGGTCCGCGATGGTGAGCCCACGCAGCGGTCGGTCGGGCATCAGCAGGGTGCCCCCGTCGACCGGCAGGCCCGCGATCACGTCCACGTACCCGTGGTCGGCGTGTTCGACGGTCCAGCCGGGCCAGCGCCATCCGAGCAGCGGCAGAACGGCACGGCGCAGTCCGGCGCTGTCGTTGGCGATGCCCTGGCGGTTGTACCAGCGCAGGAGGCGCCGGTCGTGGTCGAGCAGCACACCGCCGGAGGCCCACACCTCGTCGTACGGCTCGGCCTCGACCCGACCCTTCGGATCCCTCCACGCGTCCGGGCCATCGAACAGCGACGCCGGCAGGCTCAACGCACCAGACCGGTCGAGCCGGAACTCATGGCGTCCCCGCCGGACGACGACGTACAGTGCTGGGTCTGGCATAAGTGCTCCTACCGCAGGACCACCAGGTGTCCGCAAGCCTGCCAGCCCTCCGCACGTCCGTGTACCCCTGGTAGAGCCGCCGGACAACTGCCGCAACCACCGCGGTACCTCCGACGGAGGCTGGCTTGTCCGCGAAACGGTGCTGCGCTGCCGTAGCGAGCATGGCCTCGCTGATTCTGGTGGTGACGCCCCGTCTGGTCGAGTGACGCGGTCATCCGGCCAGCGCCTCCGCCAGCTGGTCCAGTCCCAGCGAGCCGACCTCCAGCGCCCGACGGTGGAATGCTCGCCGGTCGCCGGGGAAGGACGAGCGGCCTGCCAGCCACACCCGCTCGCCTACCTTGTAGGCCAGCGCCTGGCCTGGCCTACCCAGATAACGCGCGAGCTCCGCGGATGCGTACGGTCCTTGATGACAGCGGTCCCGCAGCAGTTGCAGCGCGGCATCCGGCGTCCACGATGCGCCGTCACCGGACGGCACCGGCAGCCGCAGGTGCAGGCCGATGTCGAGCACGACCCGCGCCGCCCGCAGCAGTTGCATGAACAGGTACCCCAATCGTGCGCCGGGCTGCTCGTAGCGCCCGAGCTCGTCCATGAACCGCTCGGCGTACAAGGCCCAACCCTCTCGGCAGCCGGAGAGCCCACCGAGCAGGTTCAGCCGCTGACCGAGGCCACCCTTGCAGGCCTCGTAGCCGACCTGGAGGTGGTGGCCGGGAACGCCCTCGTGGTACGCCGTGCTGTAGGCGTACCAGGTGGGGAAGCTCGCCTGGCCGTCGGGGAGGAACCACCAGACGCGGCCTGGCCGGGTCAGGTCCAGCGACGGCCCGGTGTAGCCCGTACCGGCCGACACGGTCACCCGGGACTCGATGCGCCGCAGCGGCGCGGGGATGTCGAAGTGCACGCCGTGGAGCTGCCCGGTGGTGACCTCCAACAACTCCTGCAGCCACGCACCGAACGCGGCCCGGCTGTGCAGGGTGCCTGGCGCGTCGGGCCCGTCGAGCCGGTCGAGCACCGCGGGCACGCTTCCGCCCAGGGTCTTCGCCTCCGCGACCAATTCCGCCTCGATGGTGGTGAACTCGTCCCAGCCCCAGTCGTAGAGTTCGCGCAGGTCCGGCTCGATGCCGAGGAAATTCCGCACCCAGAGTGCGTACCGCTGCGGCCCGAAAGCCTCCTCGCTGCGCGCCTGCGGTGCCAGCTCCGAGGTCAGCATCGCGGCCAGTTTCTGGTACGCCTCCCGCGCGCCCTGTGCCGCCGCCTGCAACGACGTCCGCTGCCGCCCATCGCCGTAGCGCTCCACCAGAGCGATGTCATCGTCAACCCAATTGCGGCAGCGCTGCGTCACGAGCTCCATCTGGCGCCGGGTCGGCAGGTGACGGCGCTCGGCGGCGAGCAGGAGACTGCGGGCGTACCCGTCGAGGGCTGCGGGGATCGCGGCCTGGCGCGCGCCGACACGGGCCCAGCCATCCTCGTAGGCGGTGCCCTCGGCGTCGCGGCCGGGCACCGCGGCCTCGACGGACTGGCGGATGAGCTGGAGCGGGCCGGTGGCCGCCGCATGCAGTTCGCGCAGATCCTCCCCGGCATCGTGGAAGGCGATGCGGGCGCGCAGCCGTTCGGCGAGGTGACCGTGCAGCGAGCTCGTCGCGGGCAGCACCCCGTGCAGGGTCTCGAGCTCGCGTAGGGCGCAGGCGGCGAGATCGGCGCGGGCCTGGTGGCCGTCCGGACTGTAGTCGGTGAGCCCGTCGACCTCCTGCTCGCCGACCTCGACCACTGCCGCGCACGGGTCGAGGCGGGCCATATCAAGCAGGAGCCGGCTGGCGAAGTCCTCGATCACGGAGGCGATGTTAGTGCCCTGGCCTGCTCGGGACGTAGGGGCTTGCGTCGAGGGCGGCAGACGAGCAGACGGCAGATGCGGCAGACGAGCAGACGGCAGATGCGGCAGACGAGCAGACGGCAGATGCGGACGTCGGGCTACCGGCTCCCGGCTCCCGGTGAGGGAGTGCGGTTTGATCCAAGGCACCTGGCAAACATTGCTCAATATCGATGAATTCAGGACCTGTACCTGGTGCCACCCCTTAGGACCGCTCTACCGTCGCTGCATGGTCTCGCGTCGATCGGTCCTGCGGACGGTACCGCTTGCCGCCGCTGCCCTGACCACCGTCCCGGGCCATCCCCGTTGGCTCGGCGAGTCGTCCGCGTCGACGGATCCGGTACGCGTACCCCCCGACCCGGCCACGGTGGAGGCCGCCGCGACTGCGGTACGCGGCTTCACGGCCGATCTCTACCGCACCCTGGCGTCCACCCGAGCGGGTGAGAACGTGGTGTGCGCGCCGTACTCGGTGGGGCTCGCCCTCGCCATGACCAGGGCAGGCGCCGGCTCGACCACGGCGGACGAGATGGACGCCGTGCTCCACGCGCCGTATCCGCGACCCGGCGCGCTCGACAGCGGGCTCAACACCGTCGATCAGATGCTCGCCGGCCGGTACCGGGACGGCGACGGAACCAGGCAGCCCCGGCTGACCACGGCCAACGCCCTGTGGACACGGTCCGATCTGAGCCTGAGACCCGGGTTCCGGGACATCGTGGCCGGCCACTACGGTGCCGCGCCACACCCTGTCGACTTCCGTAACGCGCCGGAGGCGGCCCGTCAGGAGATCAACACCTGGGTCTCCGACCGGACCAACGCGAAGATTCCGGAGCTGTTGCTGTCCGGCACCGTGAGCCCCGACACCAGCCTGATCCTCACCAACGCGATCTACCTCATGGCGGCCTGGAAGTACCCGTTCACCGCGACGGCCACGGCGGTGGGGCCGTTCACCCGGGATGACGGC
This sequence comes from Plantactinospora alkalitolerans, assembly GCF_015690345.1. Taxonomy (GTDB): domain Bacteria; phylum Actinomycetota; class Actinomycetes; order Mycobacteriales; family Micromonosporaceae; genus Plantactinospora; species Plantactinospora alkalitolerans. Next base: position 52,972 of record NZ_JADPUN010000148.1, read on the forward strand.
AGCGTCGTCGACGTCCCCGTCATGCGCGGGCCGTTCGATCGGATGGGCTACCTGGAGGGGGACGGGTGGCGCGCGGTCGACGTGCCTTACGCGGGCGGGGAACTGGCCATGGCCATCGTTCTGCCGACCCGGGACGATCTCGCCGCGGTCGAGGCGGATCTCGACGTGACGTGGCTCAGCGCGTTGCTGACCGGATTCCGGCTCGTCGACGTCCAACTGCGCCTGCCCCGATGGACGTTCCGCCTGCCGGCCGAGCTGGGTGCCGCGTTGGGCGGCCTCGGCATGCCCACGGCGTTCACGTCGCAGGCCGACCTCACCGGCATGAGCACCGATCCGGCCCTGTGCATCGACGACGTGGTGCACGAGACGTTCATCGCGGTGGACGAGAAGGGTACCGAGGCCGCAGCCGCGTCGGCCGTCATCGTCCGGCCGCCGTCGATCCCGCAAGGGCCGCAGTTCTTCGTCAACCGGCCATTCCTGTACGTCATCCACGACCAGCTCACTGGCGTACCGCTCTTCCTCGGCCGGGTCCACGACCCGCTGGTCACCGGCCCAGCCTGACGGGACCGGAACGAGCGCACGGATTGCCCCAGAACTCATGAGCACCATGCCGGACCGGGAACTGGTCGACCGGTTCCGGGCCAACGGCGGCAGGCAGAAGCCGTGCCAGGCCGGCTTCAAGGCGGCGTACGCCGGCAGCGTCGAGGAGGGCGCCAGGATTGCGTACCAGCGGTGGCCCAACGGGCCGGCGCTCGTGGCGCCGGCCCCGCTGTTCTCGACTGGTTCAGGCGCGGAAGAAGGTGCACTGGAAGGCCATGTCGTCCACCCGTACGGCACCGCTGCCACCGAGCAGGGAGACCCGGATGAACACCTGGGTCGGACCGTCCGCGTAGCTGGCCACGTCGTGCCGCCGCCAGGCGGTGTCGGTGATGCGGACGGTGCGTAGTGCGAGATAGGTCCAGCTCGCCGGATCGATCACCTCGACGTTGAGCACCGCCGGTCCGCTCACCCCCCGGACGAAGAACCCTCCGCCGCAGGTGGTGGAGTGCCCGGCGGTACGCGGCCGGACGGTGAGCAGCTTGCCCACCCCGGACCAACCGCCGGCCGATGTCGTGAGGATGGCGTTGTTGGAACCGGATCGGGCCGTTCCCGTACCCAGCTCGAATGCGCCGCTGCCGGCGCCCGAGCGGTGGAACTCCCACACCGCTGCCGGATCCCCCTCGAATCCGTCAGTGTGCTGCCAGAGGTCCGCCTGAGCGGGGCCGACGGCCACGGTCAGGGCCACCGTCGTCGCCATGACGGCCGCGGCGGTGAGGCGTGCGGCTCTGGTGAATGCGGCTCTCATCCCTGTCTCCTTCGCTCGTCGCCGCTCGTCACGACGCGCCGTAGATGACGACCTGGTACGCGTTGATCGCCTCTCCCACCGGCTGGTGCCAGGTTCGCGGGGTGGCGTTGCACTGGCTGCCGTTCCGGTTCGCGTGCGAGTTCAGCCCGTACGCGGTGTTGTTGCCGAAAAGCGGTCCACCGCTGTCGCCGCCGAGGGTGCAGATGTTGGTCTCGACCATCTGGCGTACGGTGCCGCCCGTGCCGTTGACCGTCACGTTGGTCCTGAGCACGGAGCCGCACCTGAATCCGGTGGTCTTGCCCGAGTTGCAGACCGAGAGCCCGCTCACGGCCGTCGCCCAACCGTGGATGCTCCGGTTCGTGCCGTTCCACAGGTTGATGACGCCGGTCGGCCAGACCGACGCACCGTTCATCCAGATGAGGCCGTAGTCGTTCTCCGGGTAGTTGCTCTCCAGCGACGGCCCGACGTCCTGCCCGTTGGGCAGCGTCCAGTGCGGGAAGCCCTGCGTGCAGTGCCCGGCCGTGATGATGTAGTTGAAGGTGAAGTCGGTGGCGGTGAAGCCGACCGAGCAGCCGCCCAACGCGTCCGCGCTGGAGATCCCGACGTTCGGCTGGATCTGGCCGGCGCTGGTCTCGAACCGGACCGCCGCGCCGAACTTGCGCGCCGCCGAGCGTTGCGTGGCGTTCTTCGCCCCCGACGCCGGCAGGCTCACCACCACCTGGTTGGTCTCCGGGTCCACCCCCCAGGTCGTGTTCGGTTCGCTGGCCGCGGTCTCCAGGGCCTGCTGGATGGTCTGAAGTTGCCGTTCGCCACGGGCGACGAGCCGCGCCTTCGCGCCGGCGGCGGTCACCTTCGCGGCGGCCGAGGTGTCGGTGACCGTGACGACGAGGTCGCCGTCGGACAGGTACGCGCCGCCGGAGCTGGCACCCAGCTCGGTGGTCAACCGGTTGGCGAGTCGCACATTGGCGTTCTCGGCGCGGAGCAGCTTCTCGGCGGCATCGCGGCTGATGCCCCGCTGCTCGGCGATCGCCCCGGCCATGTCCGCCGCCCCGTCCGCCCGGGACCCGTCGGCCACGCCGCCGGCCGGGGCCAGGGTCGCCGCGCCATCGGTCCGGGCCGAGTCTGCCGCACCCGCGGGCAGGACCGGCCGGTCGACCGGCCCGGCCGCCGCGGCCGTCGGGACGAGGGCCACCGTCGCCACGACGGCGAGTGCCATCGCGAGCGTGGACCTGCGGCTCGGTCTTTTCGTACGCGGGTGGCTGACAACACGTTCTGACATTCACCGCTCCCATCACGAGGGGACTGGTGCGCTGGGTCAGGAGCCGGACGGCCCGGACCGAGCGGTCATCGTCGCAATCGGGAGCGGCGCCCCGAGTGGAATGTTGGACGCGGCTGGACACGGCTGGACAGGTGACTCCGGCGGCTACGAGCGGACGTCGGCCGTTGTCGACGTGGTGCCGGGGCCAGTTCTACCAGCGGTTCACCGACGAGGATCCGTTGTGCCGCCGGAGCGCGGTCGGCGAGGTCGTGGAAGATGTAGACATCGGCGGGGCGGCTCCGACGTACCAGGTGAGCGACGGAACGGCCGTCGTGCGCACTAGGAGGCCCGATGAAGTACGTCATTCTGATCCACTCGAACCCGCAGCCCTGGGGGCATCCGACGAGTGACTACCTCGCGGCCCACCAGGCACTGCCCACCGACGTCCGCGACCGGCTGAACGCTGAGTTCGAGCAGGTGATGACCGAGCTGCAGGCCAACGGCGAACTGCTCGGCGGTGAGGCACTCGGCGACCCGGCCAACGCCCGACTGTACCGGTGGCGTGACGGCGAACCGCTCGCGAGCGACGGGCCGTACTCGGAGGCGAAGGAGCATCTCGCCGGATTCTTCCTCGTCGACGTCGACAGCCAGGCGCGTGCCGAGGAGGTCGCCGCTCGGTTCTCCGGCCCGGACGAGACGGTGGAGCTGCGGCCGCTGATGTGGCCGGGTGGCGACGACCAGTGACGCGTTCGGTCCTCGAGGACGTGTGGCGCCGGGAGGCACCGCACGTCCTCGGGGCACTGCTGCGCCGGTACGGCGATCTCGGCGACTGCGAGGAGGCGCTGCAGGACGCCGCCGAGGCGGCCGCCGCCAGGTGGCCCGTCGACGGAGTGCCCGACGTGCCGAGAGCTTGGCTGATCACCGTTGCTTCGCGAAGGCTGATCGACCGGGCCCGGACGGACTCGGCCCGGGTCCGTCGCGAGACGCTGGACGCGGCCCGACGGCCGTACGCGATGGAGGAGGTAACCACCCACGACCGTGACGACACGCTACGGCTGTTCTTCCTCTGCTGCCATCCTGCACTGACACGCCCATCGCAGGTCGCGCTCTGCCTACGGGCGGTGGCCGGCCTCGGCGTGGAGCAGATCGCGGCCGCATACCTCGTCCCGGTCCGCACGATGACGCAACGCCTCAGTCGTGCGCGTCTGGCGCTGCGCCAGGCCGGTGCGCGGTTCGTCCTGCCGTCGCAGCGGGACCTGCCCGACCGGGTCGCCGCGGTCATCGACGTGTGCCACCTGGTGTTCACCGAGGGGTACGCGCGGACATCGGGCGAGGCGCTGCTCGACGTCCTGCTCGCCGAGGAGGCGATCCGGCTCGTCCGGCAGTTGCGCGCCGCGCTGCCCGACCATGCCGAGGTCGCCGGTGCGCTCGCCCTTCTGCTGCTCACCCACGCCCGATCTCCCGCCCGGGTCGACGCCGCCGGTGATCTCGTGCCGCTCGCGGAGCAGGACCGATCACTCTGGCGGCGCGACCTGATCACCGAGGGCGTCGAACTGCTGGAGCGGACCCTGCCCCGCGGCCACGTGGGCAGGTTCCAACTACAGGCCGCGATCTCCGCCGTACACGCGGAGGCCGTGATGTACCGGGAGACCGACTGGCTCCAGATCAGCCTGCTCTATGACATGTTGAGCCGGATCGCGCCGGGTCCGGCCGTCACCCTGAACCACGCGGTCGCCGTCGCCATGGCACACGAACCCGCGGCCGGTCTCGCCATGCTCGAACCGCTACGGGAGCACCCCGCAATGCAACGCCACCACAGGCTGTACGCCGTGCGCGGGCACCTGCTCGACCTCGACGGCGACGCCGAAGGCGCGAAGGAGCAGTACCGGATTGCCGCCCGGCTGACGGCGAGCCTGCCGGAGCAGCGGTACCTCAATCGGAAGCTGGCCGGCTGAGGATCACGGGCTCGACCGGACCTACCGGAGATCTTGGCCGGCGCACAACCTTGGAGCGCACCTCCAGATCGTCACATCATGACTACTCGCTCGGAGCAGTCTTGATCGTTAGTTCTTGCAAGGGGGGGAGGCGCTGGTTTCGGCTGGTAGGCGCACCGGGACAACCAGCCGGGCGACTGCCGAGAACAGCGTGCCCCGCGTGACTTGGCTCGTTGGCTTCCGGTCCGTCTGGCGTGGTTCCCGATCTTTTGCGGCACGCCCCGGTCTCCAGCAACAGAGCTCCACATCGCCAACGAACAGAGACGAGGCCCCGAGATATGACGAGTGATCCGATGAAAGAAGTGCTGGACCGGTGGAAGGCGGCGTTCGACGGCCATCAGGTGGACGCCATGGCGGACCTGTTCACTCCGGATGCCCTCTTCCAGGGGTTCGGGCCCGAGGTCGTGGTCGGCCGAGAGGCGGTGCACGACTATTACGAGTCGGTGCCCGATAACCGGGATGCCGAGGTGACCCTGCTGCACACGTACATGATCGGGCAGGAGGTAGCCGGTGGGTTCGCGGGCGTCACCTTTCGGGACCCGACGGGTTGGGAAGCCCCGGTGCAACTGTCGCTGGTTCTTCAGCTCAGCGAGGGCGGCTGGCGGATCCGGCAGTACCACGTGTCCCGGATCAGTAAGGAGCACTGAGCCTTCACCGCGGCGCGACGCACCATCGCCGCGTGGCAAACAGTGGCAGCGGGTACCGAATCACGCGGGCAGGTCGGCTTTGCCGGGGTCGTTGGGGTGGGCCTCCAACTCGGTGATGGCCGGTGTCATCCACGGGCGCAACGGCAGTGTCCCGAGTACCTTTTCGTGCAGTTCGGCCTCGTCGGCGGCACGCCACAGCCCGATGCTGCGCAACTCGCCGACAGGACGCCACAGCCGCACCAGGTGACCGGCGGCGGCCAGTTCCCCGGCCCGTGCCTTTTCGGCGGCACGGCGTCGATCGACCTCGGCCGGGTCGGTGCCCTCTGGGACATCAGTGACGAGCTCCACCAGAAACTCCTTCATGTCCGCATACTCCATCTGCTCAGTTGGCTGCGGATTGCTTCTGCGGCGGTACCTGCAGTAGGTCGAGGCAATTACGCCACAGTGTCTCAAGGCGCGTCGGATCGTTTAGCAGTTTCGCGAGCAGCACGCGTCCCTCGATCGGTGGGTCGGGGTCACGCCTGGACGGCGCCCCGGGCGGCGGTGAACTGTGCTTCCATCGTGTCGCGCAGTGCGAGCATCCCGCTGAGTGGGCGGATCATCACCACGAGTTCGTCGATCGCGCCGTGGTCGTCGAGATGCAGGAAGTCGCTGCCCTCGATCTGCTGGTCGGCGACGCGTGCCTGGAAGACCAGCGCGTGGTCGGCCGCGTCCTCGGCGCCGATCTCGCGTACGTATCGGAAGTCCTGGAAGACCTGGGCGACGGCGCGCAGGATCGGCGCGACGGCGGCCCGGCCCCGGTAGGGCTTGAACGCGATCGGGCTGCGGAAGACGACGTCGTCGGAGAGCAGCGCCACGGCCGCGTCGATGTCTCGGGCCTCGATGGCGACTCGGAAGGGATGCATGACTTGACCTCTCATTAGACAACAAGTTGAATAGGTGCCAATGAGACTAATGCAATCTTCGGGAGTTGTGTAGATGGCGCTGCGCCACGCTGTCCTGGCCGCCCTGTCCGAGGGCGAGGCGTCGGGATACGAGTTGTCCAAGAACTTCGACGTCTCGGTCGCCAACTTCTGGTCGGCCACCCCGCAGCAGCTCTACCGCGAACTCGAACGCCTCGAGGCGGACGGACTGCTGCACGGGCGCGTGGTCGAGCAGCAGCGCCGGCCGAACAAGCGGGTGTTCCGGCTGACCGACGCCGGCCGCGCGGAGCTGCGCGCCTTCGTCGCGCAACCGGCCAGGCCGACCGCGATCCGCGACGACCTCCTGGTCAAGTTGCAGGCCGCCGACACCGAGGACCTGCCCTCGGTACGGAACGCCCTGACCAGCCGGCTGGAGCAGGCCCGCGACAAACTCGCCCGCTACGACCGCCTCCGCGACGCCCTCCTCGACGGACGCGACGAGGACACGTACCTGCGCGACACCGAACGGATCGGCCCCTATCTCACGCTGCTCGGCGGACGCATGTACGAGCAACAGAACATCTCCTGGTGCACGACCGTCCTCGGCCTGCTCGACGAGCGGATGCAGGGGCAGCACACGGGTGCGTCGAACGAGGAACGGACGTAGGGCGCCGCGCAGGGCCATGGCACCCAAGCCGTACACCAATCTCATAGGGCCGGGCACCGAGGGCTGTAGCTGGTAACTGCACCCGGCATGGTCCGAACGCCGGTGCCAACTCGACCTGACCCAGTCCGACCTGGCCGACCTGCTCGCCAGGCGCGGCCTGCGGAACCGCCCTAGAAGGTGATCACCTGCCGGGTCAGGGTGGCGGAAGCGAGCGCGTCGAAGCCCGCGTTGATCTCGTTGAGCCGCAGGTGCCCGCCGAGCAGCAGGTCGGCCGGGAGCAGACCGGCCTGGTACAGGGCGACGTAGCGCGGGATGTCCCGGCGCGGGACGGCGCCGCCCAGATATGACCCGCGCAGCGTGCGCTCCTCCGCGACCAGGGAGACCGCCGGGATCGACAGGACCTGCCGCGGGTCCGGCAGCCCGACGGTGACGGTGGTGCCGCCCCGCCGGGTGGCGGCATAGGCCGTGGCGAGCACGGCGGCGCTACCGACCGCCTCGATCGCGATGTCGGCGCCGCCGGAGGTGAGGTCGCGTACCGCGGCGACCGTGTCCGGATCGCCGGCCAGCGTGTGGGTGGCGCCGGCGGCCAGCGCGACGGGGTGCTTGGCGGTCACGGGGTCGACGGCGACGATCGGATGACAACCGGCGGCCCGGGCGCCCATCACCGCCGCGAGGCCGACGCCGCCGAGGCCGAACACCACGGCGGCGGTACCGGGCCGGGCCTGCGCGGTGTTGACGACCGCGCCGACGCCGGTGAGCAGCGCGCAGCCGAACAGCGCCGCCCGGTCCATCGGCAGCGACCGGTCGACCGGTACGAGCGACTCCGCCGCCGCGACCGTGTACTCGCTGAACGCGGAGACGCCGAGATGGTGGTGCAGTTCGCGACCGGCGCGCCGGAACGGCCGGTGCCCGCGCAGCAGCGTCCCGGCGGTGTTGGCGGCGGCACCGGGCTCGCAGAGCGCCGGTCGCCCCGACTGGCAGGGCAGGCAGCCGCCGCAGGCTGGCACGAACGCGAACACCACGTGGTCGTCGACGCGCACGCCGCGTACATCGGGGCCGACCTCGACCACCACGCCGGCGGCCTCGTGGCCGAGCACCATGGGCAGCGGTCGTGGCCGCGAACCGTCGACCACCGACAGGTCGGAGTGGCAGAGCCCGGCGGCACCGACCCGTACCAGCACCTCGCCGGCGCCGGGCGGGTGCAGCTCGAGGTCGCCGACGGTCAGGGGCCGGCTGTGCGCGTAGGGCCTCGGTCGGCCGCTCTCCTCCAGGACGGCCGCGCGGGCCGTGATCACAGTGCGGAACTACTACGCATGGCCCACCACCATCAGATGGAACGACATTTCATTTGGACGCTAGGCACGACATCGTTCCATGTCAACAGGCTGCCGGGAGCGGTTCGATCACCATCGTCGGCCTATGTGGACGGTCGTGAACTGCCTCTTGACAGAGCCGATCCCGGCCGCGAATGATCCCGGGTCACAACATGAAACGAAGTTCCATTCGACTCGGTCGTGCTCTCTAACTCTGCTCACCTGGGGGCAGCAATGCGCCGTGTTATACCGCTTCTAGCCATTGCCACGCTGCTGACCGCCGCCGCCGGCTGCGGCGGCGACAGCACATCCGGCGACGCCGGCGACGCCCGGTCCAAGACCCTCGTCTACGGGGTCAACCTCAAGTCGCAGGGTCCGTGGGACCCGCACGTCGGCGCGGTCGGCCTCGACCGCGTGGTCAACCGGGCCGCCTACGACACGCTGGTCGCCTATGCCGGAACGGACTACGCCAAGGTCGTCCCCGACCTGGCCAAGGCGTGGACCGTCGCGCCCGACGCGAAGACGTTCACGTTCAGTCTCGACCCCGCCGCCAAGTTCGCCACCGGACGCACCGTCACCGCCGATGACGTGCGGTGGAGCTTCACCCGGTTGAAGAACCTCGCCGGTCCGCCGTCCTACCTCGCCGAGCCCATCGCGTCGGTCACCGCGCCGGATCCGGCCACCGTGGTCGTCACGCTGAAGAGCCCCGACGTCTCGTTCCTGCGGCAGTTCGTCGACGGCCACTTCTCCGTGCTCGACAAGGAGACCGCGACCGCGAACGGCGCCACCGACGCGGCCGACGCGGCGAAGACCGACACCGCCACCAACTGGCTCTCCGCCAACAGTGCGGGCTCGGGACAGTACAAGATCGAATCGTGGACCGCCGGCTCCCGGCTGGTCATGGTGAAGAACCCGAACGCGTGGCGGCCGACGTCCTACTTCGAAAAGATCATCCTGCAGGACATGCCGACACCGGACGCCCAGCTCGCCGCCCTCAAACGGGGCGAGATCGACCTTACCCAGCCGCTCGGGCAGAGCCTGCTGGAGCCGCTCGCGTCGGAGAGCAAGTTGCAGGTCGCCGGCTCGCCGGGCCTGACCTGGTTCCTGCTCGGCATGACCCGCGCGCCGAAGACCGACCCCAACCTCGCCAAGCAGCAGGTGCAGGAGGCGATCCACCTCGCCCTCGACTACCGGGGCATCGGCCAGCTCGCCGAGGGCGTGCAGCAGTGGTACGGGATGATCCCGCCGTTCATCCCCGGCGGGGTGGCCGAGCAGGACGCGCCGAAACAGGACGTCGAGAAAGCCAAGCGGCTGCTCGCCGAGGCCGGGCTCAGCGGCGGCTTCGACACCGAGCTGTGCACCACCACGTCGACCGACCACCAGCCGTCCGCGCTCGACCTTGCCCAGAAGGTGCAGGCCGACCTGAAGAACGTCGGTATCAGGGTCAAGATCGACGGCCAGGAGAACTCGGCGTTCCTGACCAAGTACCGGGCCGCCCAGTGCAAGATGGTGCTCACGATCGACGGGCCGGCGTTCCCGGACCCCTCGCACATCGTGCCCTACCTGCCCGACGGTGCCCGGGCGCTGCGGATGGGCTGGTCGAGCGCCAACCCGGGCTGGGACGGCGCGAAGTACTCGGCGGCCGCGAAGGACGCGCTGACGCGGACCGACGAGACGCAGCGGGTCCAGCTCTGGCACGACGTGGTGGCCGGGATGAATACCGACGGACCGTGGATCGGGCTCGCCTCGGTGCCGTACAAGTTCGCCGCGGACGCCCGGATCAAGGGCTTCGACCAGGCCACCAACCAGGTCGTGCTGTTGGACGTCGCGGCGCTGCGCCGTGACTGATCAGGTGGTCACCCCGGCGCCGGCGGACGAGGCGGCCGTCGACACCCGGCGCCCGCTGCGTCGCGGGCGCCGGGGTGGCCGCCGCCGGTCGATCGCCCGGCGGCTGGTCACGCTGCCGTTCCTGCTGCTCGGCATGACCCTGCTGATGTTCCTGATCAGCCGGTTCCTGCCAGCCGACCCCGCCGTCGCCTTCCTCGGCAACAACGGCGCCGACAACCAGCAGGCGGTCGACGCGTTCAACGCCAGGTACGGCCTGGACCGCCCGCTGTGGGAGCAGTACTGGATCTACCTGGACCGGCTGCTGCACGGCGACCTCGGCACCTCGATCTCCACCAGCCGCCCGGTGGCCGACGAACTGGCCGCCGCCTTTCCGGCGACGCTCGAGCTGGCCGTGGCCGCGCTGCTGATCTCGCTGGTGGTCGGCATCCCGCTCGGCATCCTGGCAGCGGCGCGCCGGTCCTCGCTGTTCGACCGGCTCACCGGCGGCGCCACCCTGCTGGGTGTCTCGATGCCGCCGTTCGTGCTGGCCCTGCTCGCGCTCCAGGTCCTGTACCTGCAGCTCGGGTGGGTCGCCGGGCCGGGCCGGCTGGACCCCTTCCTCGACCCGCCGCCGACGGTCACCGGCCTGATGACGATCGACGCCCTACTGGCCGGGCGGCCGGCGGTCGCGCTGGACGTGCTGCACCACCTGGTGCTGCCGGCCGTGGTGCTGGGCGTCATCCACGGCGCCTTCTTCGCGCGGGTGGTCCGCTCCACGATGGTCGACGCCCTGCGCGGCGACTTCGTGCGGACCGCCCGGGGCAAGGGCCTGTCCGGGCGCGTCATCGTCGGCCGGCACGCGTTCCGGTTCGCGCTCATCCCGACGTTGAGCCTCGTCGGCCTGACCTTCGGCGAACTCTTCGCCGGTGCCATCACGGTGGAGACCATCACCGGCTGGCCCGGCGTCGGACGCTACATGTACAACGCCGCCACCAAGCTGGACTTTCCGGCCGTGATGGCCGGAACCCTGCTGATCGGCATCGCGTACGTGCTGGTGAACCTGATAGTCGACCTGTTGTACGGGGTCGCGGACCCGCGGGTGGAGGCGTCATGACGCGCCCGGTCGAGTCGGCGCCGGGGCTGCGGCTGCTGCGTCCGGTCTCGCCCGCCCAGTGGGTGGGCCTGTCGATCATCGCAGCCTGGGTGCTGCTGGCGGTGCTCGCGCCGCTGGTCAGCGCCGATCCACTGGCGCAGCAGACCGCCGACCGGCTCCAGGCGCCCAGTTTCGCCCACCCGTTCGGCACCGACCAGCTCGGCCGCGACGTGCTGAGCCGGGTGTTGCACGGCGGGCGGGCGACGCTGCCGATCGGTGTCTCGATCGTCCTGCTGGCCACCCTGGTCGGCGTACCACTGGGTGCGTTGGCGGGCTTCGTTCGCGGTTGGCTCGACGAGGCGGTGATGCGGGTGGCCGATCTACTGCTCGCCCTGCCGGCACTGGTGCTCGCGCTGGCCATCGCAGCGGCGCTCGGGCCGAGCGTCAGCAGCGCGGTCATCGCGATCGCGGCCGTCATGTGGCCGCGGTACGCCAGGCTGGCCCGCGGTCAGGTGCTGACCCTGCGCCAGCGCGAGTTCGTCCTCGCCGACCGGGCGACCGGCGCGTCACCGGCCCAGGTGCTGTGGCAGACCGTACTGCCGAACGCGGCGCCGGTGGTCACCCTGGTCGCGGTGCTGGACCTGGGCACCGCGACGCTGGCCGGCGCCACGCTGAGCTTCCTCGGCCTGGGCGTCCAACCACCGACGCCGGAGTGGGGCGCGATGGTCTCCACCGCGGTGCAGACACCGGAAGCCTGGTGGGCCAGCCTGTTCCCCGGCTTCGCCCTGGTCTCGTTCGTGGTCGCGGTCAACCTCTACGGCCAGGTGTTCGACCGGAAGGGGCTGGGCCGATGACAACGGAACCGTTGCTGCGGATCAGCGAGCTGTCCGTGGAGTTTCCCGGCGGGGTGCGCGCCGCGCGCGGCGTCAGCCTCGACGTACGGGCGGGCGAGACGCTCGCCGTGGTCGGCGAGAGCGGCTCCGGCAAGAGCGTCACCGCCCTGTCGGTGCTCCGGCTACTCCCCGAGGACGCCCGGGTGACCGCCGGGCGGGTCGAATTCGCCGGCGTCGACCTGCTCAACTGCCCACCCCGGCAGCTCAACGAGCTGCGCGGCGGTGCGATCGGGATGGTCTACCAGGACCCGCTGACCGCGCTCAACCCGGTGCTCCCGGTCGGCCGGCAGATCGAGGAGGCGGTCCAGCGCCATCTCGGGCTGCGTCGGCGGGCGGCCACCCGGCGGGCCGGGGAGCTGCTGGACCTGGTCGGTATCCCGCAGGCCACCCGCCGCCTGCGGGACTATCCGCACCAGTTCAGCGGTGGGATGCGGCAGCGGGTGGTGATCGCCATGGCGATCAGCTGCGAGCCGCGCCTGGTCATCGCGGACGAGCCGACGACCGCGCTCGACGTCACCATGCAGGCGCAGATCCTGCACCTGCTCCGCCGGCTCCGTGACGACCTCGGCACCAGCCTGATGGTGATCAGCCACGACGTCGGCGTCGTGGCCGGGCTGGCCGACCGGGTCGCCATCATGTACGCGGGCCGGGTCGTCGAACACGGCACCGCGACCGACGTGATAGGCGCGCCGAACCACCCGTACGGCGACGGGTTGCTCGCCTCCGTCCCACGTCTGGACGCGCGGACCCGTACCCGGTTCGCCGCGATTCCGGGCTCGCCGCCCGATCCGGCGGCACTGCCGGCCGGCTGCGCCTTCGCGCCCCGGTGCCGGCACGTCGTCGACCGGTGCCGGGAAGCGGATCCACCGCTGCTCGACGCCGCCGACGGCCGACTGGTCGCCTGCTGGCGCCATGCCGACCTGGCCGAGGTCGCACCAGAAACCACCGGAGGTGCCCGATGACCACCGAGGAGCCGTTGCTGGAGGTGCGCGGGGCGGCCGTCTCCTACCGGACCCGGGCCGGCACGGTCACCGCCGTCGACGGCGTCGACCTCACCGTGCGGCGCGGCGAGATCGTCGCCCTGGTCGGCGAGAGCGGCTGCGGAAAGAGCTCGCTGGGCCGGGCCGTGCTCCGGCTGGAACCGCTGGCCGGTGGCGAGGTGCGGTTCGCCGGCGTCGACCTCGGCACGCTCTCCGGAACCCCGCTGCGGCAGGCGCGGCGCCGGTTGCAGATGGTGTTCCAGGACCCGCAGTCCTCGCTGGACCCGCGGCGCACCGTCGGGCAGATCGTGGAGCGGCCGCTCAAGGTGCACCGCGCCGGCACCCCGGCGCAGCGGCGCGCGAAGGTGGCGGAGACGCTTGATCTCGTCGGGCTCGGCAGCCGCTTCCTCGACCGCTACCCGGCCGCGCTCAGCGGCGGGCAGCGGCAGCGGGTCGGCATCGCCCGGGCCCTGGTGCTCGACCCGGAGCTGCTGGTCTGCGACGAGCCGGTGAGCGCGCTGGACGTCTCGATCCAGGCGCAGATCCTCCAGCTCCTGCTCGACCTGCGCGAGCGGCTCGGCCTCGCCCTGCTGTTCGTCGCGCACGACCTGGCCGTGGTGCGGCATCTCGCCGACCGGGTGGCCGTGATGTATCTCGGCCGGATCGTGGAGCGAGGCGCGGTGGACGAGATGTTCGCGCTGCCACGGCATCCGTACACGCAGGCGCTGCTCTCCGCCGCGCCGGTGCCGGACGTCGCGGTCGAGCGGGCGCGCAGCGTACCGCTGGCGGCCGGTGACCTGCCGGACCCGCTGGCACCCCCGTCCGGCTGCGCCTTCCGTACGCGCTGCCCGCACGCCCGGCCGGTGTGCGCCGAGGTCACCCCGGCGCTGGTCCACGACGTCGCCTGCCACCGGCAGGACGAGCTGCCCCCGTTCGTCAGTCCCATCATCCACAGCGGAGGCTGAGATGGCCGAGTCCCCGGTGGTCGTCGTCTTCGACCCCTTGCCGCATTTCAGCTACCGAGAGGAGCGGGCGATCCTCGAGGCCGGCGGAGCCCGGCTGGTCGTACCGGCCACCGAGGCCGAGGCGCGGGCGGCGATCGCCGACGCCGACGTCGTCGTGGTCACCGGTCGACGGCGGTTCACCGCCGCCGAGGTCGCCACGCTCAGCAGGTGTGTCGGCGTGCAGACGTCGAGCGTCGGATCCGACTACGTCGACCCGAGCCTGCACGACCGGGGCATCCCGCTGCGGACGGCTGCCGGATACTGCACCGAGGAGGTCAGCGACCATGCGGTCGCGCTGCTGCTCGCGGCCTGGCGGCGGATCCCGATGCTCGACCGTGCCGGCCGCCGCGCCGGATGGGCCGGGGGCGCCGCACTCACCGCTCCGCTGCGCCGCCTGCGCGGGCGTACGGTCGGCATCGTCGGCCTGGGAAGGATCGGCCGCATGGTCGCCGCGAAGGCGCGCGGCCTGGGCCTGGAAGCGGTCGGGCATGATCCGTTCCTGACCGCCGGCGCGGTCGCACCGACCCCGCTGGTCGATCTCGACGCGCTGCTCGCCGCCGCCGACGCCGTGGTGCTGTGCGCGCCGGCGACCGCCGAGTCCCGACACCTGCTCGACGCCCGGCGGCTCGCGCTGACCCGGCCCGGTGTGATCCTGGTCAACGTGGCCCGTGGCGGGCTGGTCGACGAGGCGGCGCTGGTGGCCGCGCTGGACAGTGGACAGGTGGCGGTGGCTGCCCTCGACGTACGGGAGCTGGAGCCGCCGACCGACGGCGACCCGCTCGCCGACCGGCCCGACACGATCCTCACCCCACACGCGGCGGCGAGTTCCGTCGAGGCGGTCGCGGAGCTGCACGAGTGGACCGCCCGGGGAGCGCTCGACCTGCTGCGCGCCGCGGGACGGTTGTAGCGAGAACGACTTCCGGGTGTCGCGCTGCGGGCGGTTGGCGCGACGGCTCTGTTGCGCTCGTCTGAAGCAGGTGCAGGCAGGGGTTCGGCATCATTTCGCGCGGTACGCGGCCCCAGCGCGGCTCCAGACCGAGGATGCATCGGCGCCCTCTGCGATGTCCGGCTGAGTGACAGGTCAGTTCTGATTCACCGGCCACACCGCTGCCGGGTCGCACCGGGCCGGGCAGGCCAGGAGATAGACCTCGTTGCCCAGGAACATGCCGTACTCGGCGGCGCTGAACGAGTCGATCTGCGGCTCTGCCTCAGGTCGCTTGGGGAAGCCGACGTTTTCCGGGACCTGGCAGAGGAACGCCAGTTCGGTGCCGCACGCGCAGCGGTAGTTCTCCGGACCCTGGATCCATGCCGGCAGCCCGCCCACCTTGAACGCCGAGGCGCCGTTGCCATGCCTGTCGCTGACCTCCTCGGCACGCTCGAGTGTCAGCCGGAGCGGCTGCAGGTGGGGGTCGGCCGAGGCGGCCCTGACTCCGGCGCGTTGTCGGAGGATTCGCCAGAACGACATCTTGTTCGGGGGCGGCGGTTGATCCCAGTACAGTGCTGGGAGCTGCCGGTCCCGGGGCGGGAAGCATGCCTCGTTGTGCCGTGGGCATTGGAACGCCAGCAGATGGTCGCCGCCAAAGGTGGGGACGTCGAGCGGGATGTCGAGCTGGAAGAAGAGCGCCATCTGGGTGCCGCACCGGCAGGCCGGCCAGGTCTGGCCCGGATCCAGGATCGGCCATCCACCGATGGTGTTTCGATCGCCGGCTACGGCCGGCGTCGAGGTGATCTCGATCAAATACATCCGGCGACGATACCCGCGCGCGGTTGGGCGGTCCGCCGGCAAACCATCCCCGCAGGACCTGGCCCGGCACGCGGATCGTCCGCCCATCGCCGGATCCGTGCGCCGAGCCGACGATCGGTTCGTTACGCACCGCGGCACCCGGTCGCGGCCAGATCCGGGTGCCGGATCCGGTGCACGCCGCTACCTGAAGTCCGGCCCCGAGCGCGTTCGACGGATCATGGTGACCTGCGGTCGTGTCCGCTCGAAGCCGGCCGGTGCTCGGAGTGACGGTAACCGTTGCCCGGTAACGGTTTCAACTACCGTCGGTTCGGGTCGGCGAGTGGAACGACGCGCTTCTCGCCGGTGCGGGTCAGCATTACGAGCGGGGCGCTGGCCGCGCCGATCAGGCGTGCCAGGAGAGGTTGTTGCCGTCGCTTGAGCATGGCCGGTCCGATCGCCGCCATGACGGCAGTGACGCCGGGCAACGGCCTTCCGAACAGGGTCAGTTCTTCGATCAGCCCGTCGTCGTTGAATCGAAGCAACTGGGCCTCTTCGAAGTCCTCGCGGCCGCAGCGTCCGTTGAAGAACAGGGCCCGGGCCGATCCGTCGCCGAGTTCGGTGTGATAGCGGATCGTGTCGATGACCTCGAAGGCGGCGATGAGCATATCGCGGGCCTGGTCGCGGCCCTGGAACCGAAACCGTGCCGTCAGCGGCGAGATGACTTGTACGTCCTCGGCCAGGCAGGCGGCCGCGAGCTCGACGTCGTGTGACTCGCCAGCAGTGCGCCACGATGCGGTCGTCGTGTCGACACGGTTGCCCATTGGTCAGGCTCTCCTCTGTCTGTCGCCGGCTCTGGGTCATGCGGTCGTGGTCCTGATCGTGGCTGAGGCCCCTGGACGAACCCAGGGCGCCGGCCTCGATCCATGTGTCGCGCGCTTCCGAGGCGAGTGGATGTGGCGCCGGAGCAGTCTTGCCTGCGGCGACGAGTTGGAAGACGGAGACGGGATGAGAAGGGCCGCTCGGGTTCCGCTGCTGGTACACCGGCAGGATAGCGCGTCGCCCGGTACGCGTGTCCGTTGAGGACCTTTCGGTCGACGCCTGCTGCCGGGTGCTGGACGTCTCCGGTTCGGCTACACCCCACCCGGGAGGGCAAGGCTTACGGCGCCCTGGTTCTGGGCACCGGAGGCGTCTCCGTGGCCATTTGGCAACATGGTGATCGTCACAGTACGCAGGGACCCCGCCACTCAACGGTCACCATGCACAGTGATGGATGCATGGTCCATCGATCAGGGTGGGCGCCACGCCGGACGGAGTCCACCAGGTCGGGGTCGCACCAGGTGCGAAGTGGATCGCGGCCCGAGCCTGCGGAGCGGTCCTCTGCGATTACAACGCGCTGGTGGCGGCTGGCCAGTGGATGCTCGCCCCAACCGACGAGTTGGGCGAGAACCCCCGCCCCGACCTGGCGCCGGACGTCGTCAACAACTCCTGGGGCTGGGACCCCGAGGATGGACCGCAGTGGTACAGCCCGATCGTCGAGTCGTGGGTGTCGGCCGGCATCTTTCCGGTATTCGCCAGCGGCAACTCGGGGACCACGCCGTGCGGGTCGACCGGCTCCCCAGCCCAGGACCTCTCCGCGTACGGCGTCGGCGCGTTCGACTCCGACAACGTCATCGCCGACTTCTCCTCGAGCGGCCCTGGGGAGAACGGCGACATCAAGCCGAACATCGCCGCCCCCGGGGTGGCGGTCACCTCGGCGTACGGTGACGGGTACGAGTCCCTCGGAGGCACCTCGATGGCCACCCCGCACGTGGCCGGCGCGGTCGCGCTGATCTGGGCCGCCCGCCCACATCTGGAGGGCAACGTCGCGGCGACCAGGAACCTGCTGGACAACGGCGCCATCGACGTCAACGACACCACCTGCGGCGGCAGCGCCGACGACAACAACGTCTGGGGCGAGGGGCGGCTCGACGTGTACGCCTCGATCGTCGCCGGCCCTTCCGTCCCGACCGGCACGCTCACCGCGCACGCGATCGACCAGAGCAGCACGGCCGACCTGGGCGACGTTCAGCTCACGCTGACCGGCCCGGTGAACAAGACGCTGACCACCGGTGCCGACGGCGACCTCGACTGGCAGCCGGCGGCCACCGGGACGTACACCTGGCAGGCCCGCAGGTTCGGATACCAGCCGCGCAGCGGCACGGTCACGGTGACCGCGGGTGGCACCGCATCCCTGAACCTGAGCATGGTGCGGTTGCCGAGGTACACCATCCAGGGCACGGTGACGGTCGGCGGGCAGCCCGACCCCGCCGCGCTGGTACGCCTGGTCGACGTCGCGGTCTCCGCGGTGACCGACGTCAACGGGCACTATTCGGTGACGGTGCCGGCGGGCAGCTATCGGCTGTACACCGAGCCATCGTCGCGGTGCGCCGCACCGACCACCGCCGACCTGACCGTCACCTCGTCGGATGTCACCCGGAACTTTCCGCTCGCCCAGCGGCAGGACGCCTTCGGCCACACCTGCCGGCGGATCGCGCCCGGCTACCAGGCCGGCAGTACCCTGCTGCCGATCAGCACGACCGGGCAGAAGGCCCAGGTGACCCTGCCGTTCCCGCTACTGCTCTATGGTCAGAGCTACACCTCGGCCTGGATCAGCACCAGCGGCGCGATCCAGCTCCTGCCCACCTGGACATACGACTTCTTCAACAACAGCATCCCGAGCTCGAGCCGTCCGAACGGTGCGTTCTATCCGTTCTGGGACGGCCTGGACGTCGACGCGGCGGCGGGGGTGTACATCTCGGCCAGCTCAACCACGTTCGTGGTCGAGTGGCGCAATGTCACCTTCTCCGCCGCGCCCGGCGAGCGGATCTCGGTGAGTGCGGTGTTCAGTCCGATCGGGACCGTCGAGTACCACTACAAGGATCTGGTCGGCGGCTCGGACGCCACCGGCGGCAGGGCGACCGTTGGTCTGGAGAACGCCACCGGCACGGACGCACTGGAGTACACCTTCAACAGTCGGTCGATCCGGACGGGCCTGAGCATCCGGATCAGCCCGCCCGCCTGACAGCAGGCTGACCCGACCGCCCACCCACACGGTCGGGTCAGCCTGTCCGCCGCGCCGAGGGGTGCGGGGTACTGAACAGGCGCGCGGCGTTTCTCGGGGTCTAGAAGATCTCAGGACCCTTGATGGCAATGACTGGTTCTTCTACCTCCCACTGGGGTGGTGCTCGGATGGACCACCACTTCGCCGTCGTCGACGACGAGCACGACGTCAAGGACCCGGTCACCGTCGTCCGGGTGTCCGAGCGCACCGGTGTCACCGAGTTCCACGACGAGGCCGACTGGGTCGAGAAGAAGTCGGCCAGGACCGCCGCCAGCCAGGTCGTCCCGGCCGAGCGACTCACCCCTGGTGGTCGGCACCGGATCGAACGGGCTCGGCTCGGCGCCCGCCGGCAGGATCAGGTCGGGCCCGGGTCGCCCGGTGGCCATCGCGTCGAGCCGGGTGGTGTGCTCGCGCGGCCGCCGGATGACGCCGTACGTGAAGGTGTGGTTCGTGTCGGCGGCAGGTCCAGACAGGACAGCGGATTGGCACCGACTCAGATCCGGCGCAGCACGACGCCGAGGAGTCGGTCGGCGGTCACGTATCCGTAGTGGCGTGAGTCGTAGCTCGCCGATGCGTTGTCACCGAGCGCGACCAGGCAGTCCGGGGGAACGAC
Source organism: Plantactinospora alkalitolerans (assembly GCF_015690345.1). Taxonomy (GTDB): domain Bacteria; phylum Actinomycetota; class Actinomycetes; order Mycobacteriales; family Micromonosporaceae; genus Plantactinospora; species Plantactinospora alkalitolerans. Next base: position 72,331 of record NZ_JADPUN010000148.1, read on the forward strand.
GTCGTCGTCCAGGACGGCCAGTGCCGGCCCGGCGTCACGTGGCACGGGATCCCCCGCGACCGCGACCGCCCGCTTGACCAGCCATCCCTCCGACGACTGCGACAGCTTGTGGCCGGGCACACCCGGGCGCCACGGTCTTCTCGGTCCCCGGGCCGGCATCGGCGATGGCGGCATCGGCCCGCCTGATGGCATCGATGTCGACCCGCCGGTTGGCGTCGGCCCGTACGGTGGCGTCGGCCCGTCCGCTGGCACCGGCCCGTGCGGTGACAGCGGCGGTGGTCCGTGCGGCGACTCCGGTGCTTCCGCGAAGACCACGAGGTCGCCGGCACGAAGTCGCGCGGCCTCTCGGCGGCGGATCAGGACGCGGTCGCCCTCCCGCAACGTCGGCTCCATGCTGGGGCCGCGCACGGTCACCACCACGAACCGTCGACGGAGTACCACGAGGCCGATGGTCGTCACCACCACGACCACGACCCCCACCACGACGGCGAGCACGGCTGGCCACGCCCCGTCCACCATGGGGCACCACTGTAGCGACAGATGCGCCGCAGGCGCCCGCACCGGACCCGTCGGCAAGTGTCGACCCCTCAACCGTGGACTCGCCCGATGATGACCCGAGCCGGCGCCCGGTGGCCCGGGGGTGGTGCGCTGTTCGTGGCTGGCTGGTGCGCCGCTCTTGGCTGGCTGGTGCGCCGGCCCGGGTTGGGCGAACCCGGGCAACCTCCGGATCAACGGTGCGTCGACCCGGTTTCCCCACCCGGCGTTCCGCGCGTACCGCCGGCCCGGCCGACCGATCCGGCGGCTTCCTGGGAGCGCGCGACAGCGCCTACAAAACCTGCGGCCGGACGTGGGACTCGCTGTGGCTCAGCGAATGAGCCACAGCGAGGCTGCCCCGTTGACGTGCGCTACGCGGCGACGTAGCCGTTGAACACGTGGACCCCGTCGTGCGCACCGCTCGAGTTCGCCCGGTTCGTGCTGAAGTACAGCTTGCCGTCGCTGATTCCTACGCCTTCGATCTCGAACTTGACCGAGTATGCCGAGGACGTGATGCGGAAGGAGAGGTCAGTGGCCGCGGGCGCGGTCCCCGTCGTCGTCGGCAACACATTCCGGTAGACAAGCACGATGCTGCGGTTGTCCTTGGTCAGCGGGTAGTAGAGAACCCTCTTGGCCTCGTCGTAGAAGAATCCCTGGTTGGCAAAGGTCCCCAGGTCTGGCACCGTTGCACCGTTGACCAGGGCGCCTTCGACCTGCAGGTTGAACGCCTGCGTCAGGTTGATGGTCCCGGAGGCGGCGCGCAGCGGGAGAGTGCCGTTGTAGATCGTCCTGCCACTCTTGAACATGAACGCGATCGCAGTGCTGGTGACCGAGACTCGATCAACCCCGGACGGCGTCGATACGGCCCCGTTGAGCCGCAGCTGGTAGGACCCGGCGTGGTAGTAGGTGGTGCCGTCGTAGCGAAGCCTCACGAGCTGCGCGCCGCTCGCGTTCATGGTGACGATGAACATGTGGTGCTGCCCATCGATGTCGACGATCGTCATGTCGTTCCCGTGCCCGAGCCAGGTGTTGGTCGACGTGTTGTTCGTGCCGTTCTTCATCACCACTCGCGCACCGGTGGTCTTGTGGACGCGGTATATGACGGAGACGTCGTCGTAATTGGTGTGGTTCTTGATCGAGTAGAGGTAGGTGGTTCCGGCGGCGAAGCCTTGCACCCCGGTGCAGCAGCTCGTGTCTGGCGTGCTGGCGATGTCGCTGTACGTGTTGTAATAGGCAGCCTGAGCTGCGTGTCCAGACAGGACCAGGAAGCCAAGGACCATCGCGACCAGAATCGTCAGCCGTCTACCAAATCGCATGTTGTCCTCCCCGAATTTGACGACCCGGGCCGAGTGCCTCGGAGATCGTCGGGTGCAGGTTATTGCGTGATGGTAGGGCGGTCAAGGCGCCGACGAGACTCAGGGAAGTGCTCGGTCAAAGACGCTTGGACCTCGACGAGGTTTCCCCAGGTGCATTTCGAAAACCGGAAGCGGCATGCGCCCCGTCGTGGTCGTGGTCGTCGGTCGGATCGAACCGGCCGCGAAGCCACGTCCGGTCCACAGTTTCGAGGGCATCAGCCAAGTCCAGCACGTCGCGGACGCCGACGTATACGACGTAGGTCCCGTCATGCAGATGCCGCCCGCCGAGCACGATCAACCGATCACGCAGGCCATCGCCGACGCCGTCCGGCGTCCCGAACCCCCGTACGTAGCCGCGCTGCGTCGCCTGCGGATCGGCGTGACCAGCCCGTTCCGCCCAGCGCCAGGAGGTCTCGCGTCCACGCCCGACAGATCGGCAGGTACGACACCGGAAGCAGAATCAGGTAGGGCGGCCCTGCATCACCGTCGTCACCAGCTGCGACGAACGTCAGCACGGACGGAGCGGTACGAGCGTGCGTCAGCGCCCGCCTACGTGACTCGGCCCTGTCGATCGATCATCATGTCAGCCATCATGCAACGGTCCGTACTGCCTATCGTGCGTGGCATACACGTGCGACGCTTCGTGGAAGGGAACCGCAGTGGGCTACGAGACCACCTTCACCGGCCAGGTGACGATCACTCCTCCGCTCAACCGGCACGAGATCGACTACCTGCTGGCGTTCGCCGAGACCAGGCACGAGCCTCGGTCCACCGGCCCCTACGCGCTCGGCTACGGCGACGAGATCGAGAACGCCGGCGATCCGGATCCGAGCAAGCCCGGGTACTGGTGCAAGTGGGCGCCGACCGCCGACGGCACCGCGATCGCCTGGAACGGAAATGAGAAGTTCTACCAGGCCGATCTCTGGATGGGGTACCTGGTACACACGTTCCTGAAGCCGGACGCCACCGTCGCGCGGGAGCGGGTCGACCCGGCGCCGGGCCGGATATATCCGCCCGCGCTGGACGGGTTTACTTTCGACCACGTCGTCGACGGCGTCATCAAGGCCGAGGGGGAGTGGCCCGACGACCGGTGGCGCATCGAGGTGCGCGCTAACGCCGTCTACGTGGTCCGTCTGCTGACCGAACCGGACTTCGCCGAGTACCCCCGCACCCACCGCGACGACTGGACCGACGAGCAGCGGGCCGACTTCGCCGCGCGGACCCGGCACAATTTCGTGTACCTGGTGCGGGGCGGGCGGTTGCACGAGGTGGGCCCGGCGGACGGGACGTCGTTCGATCCGATCACGGCCGACGCGGACTGAGCGCCGGCAGATTCAGCGGCGCACAACCCACGCCGGCCACGGCCGGTACGTACCGTCGGCCTGCACCGCCTCGATTACCATCGAGCGATGAACGATGAGGTCTGAGCCCGCTCCGCAGACCCCGCTGGCCAATGTCTTCACATTGGGCGTTCGTGATCTGGGGCGGCAGCGCGATTTCTACCGTGCCCTCGGATTTTCGCAGGTTGTCGACGATGCCGACTTCGCCGCCTTCCCGCTGTACGGAGCAGTCCCAGCGTTGTTCCCGGCGGCGAAGCTCGCTGCCGAATGGTGTGGGCTGAACCAGACAATGCCATCGTGGCGGCGGCGTACCGAGCTGCGCGTCTCGCGCCGCCCGTCGGACAGTAGGCCGACCAGCCGGGCCAGAGCCCGCGCCATGAGGCGATACGCGAACCTGCATTTGAAGGCTGGGCCCGATCAACGTGGGAACGAGCCCAGGGGTGACCTGTCGCCCACGGACCAGTTGTGACCGAACGGGTCGGTGAAGCCACCTTGACGGTGCGTCCCCCAGGGCACGCGGTGATCCTCGATTGCCGCTCTGGCGACTGCGCCGGCCGCGACGGCGCGCTCGATGAAGGTGTCGGGGTCATCGACGAACACCTCGATGCGGGTGCTCGTGACCCCCGCCTGGCCGGGATTGGTCTCTGTAGGGTTCTTGGGATTGACCTCATGCAGGAAGAAGGGGGCGCTGCTGATCTCAAGGCCGGCCACACCCCCAAGGTTCCACAGTTCCGTCGCGCCCAGTGCAGTCGAGTACCAGGCGGCTGCGGCGTCCGCATCGGAGACGATCAACATCACAGAGATCGCCGCCGGTGCGACGGGCACCGTGTCGCCGGACAGAGCGGATCGATCCTTCGGTTCCTCGGTCATGTCCACAGCATGCCGGACATCACCAGCAGCATCTCCCGAGTCTCGCCGACGGCCGTCTCCACCAGCACCAAGGGGAACAGATCGCGAAACGTCACCGCCATCCAACTCCTCGCCGCCAGCCGTCTCACGGGTAAGACGAGAAAAGGTGGCGAACAAGGCGTTCCCAAGCTGGATCAAGGCTGACTAGCCTGGGACCCGTGCAGCTTGGCGTGAACGTACCGAACTTCGCCCCGGGTACCGACCCGGACATGCTGCGACAGTGGGCGCAGACACTCGAGGGTCTCGGCTTCGACCTGCTGATGGTCTCCGACCACATCGCGGTGACCCCGGACGTGGCCGAGCAGTATCCGGCACCGTTCTACGAGCCGTTCACCACGCTGTCCTGGCTGGCCGGGCTGACCCGCCGGGTCCGGCTGGGCACCACGGTGCTCATCGTCCCGTACCGGCATCCGCTGCTCACCGCCCGGATGGCGGCGAACCTCAATCGGCTCAGCGGCGGCCGACTCGTCCTCGGCGTCGGTGTCGGCTGGGCCCGGCAGGAGTTCGAGGCGCTCGGCGTGCCGTTCCGGCGGCGCGGCGCGCTGACCGACGAGTACCTGCAGACGATGCGCGACGCCTGGCGGAACAGCGACGACTACGACACGGCGGCGATCCCGATCTGGGTCGGCGGCAACAGCGACGCCGGCATCCGTCGTGCCGTGCTGCTCGGTGACGCCTGGCACCCGCTGCGGCTCACGCCCGGATGGCTGGCCAAGGCGGCCGGGCGGCTGAAGGCCACCGCCGACGAACTGGGTCGGCCGGTGCCCGCGTTGATGCCGCGTATCGCACTGCGGGAGACCCGTGAACCGGTCACCGACCCGGAGCGGCTTGCCGGGGTCGGCACCATCGACCAGATCATCGCCGACCTCGACCAGATCCGTCTGCTCGGCGCCGAGACGGTGGTGCTCGACCCGTTCAATGGTGACCCGACCGAGATCCGCCAGCCCGAACGCGCCTGGCAGACCCTTGCCGCCCTGGCCGCGTACCACAGATCCCAGGAGGACGGATGACTCCCGACGACGAGAAGTTCCTCCGCCGTGCCGTGGAACTCGCCAGCCAGGCCGGGGCGTCCGGCGAGCGGCCGTTCGCCTCGTTGCTGGTCGGCGCGGACGGCGCCGTCCTGATCGAGGCCCACAACACCGTGGTCTCCGACTCGGACATCTCCGCTCACCCGGAGCTGAAGCTGGCCCGCTGGGCCGCTCGGGAACTCGTACCCGACGTGGCAGCCAGCACCACCATGTTCACCAGTTGCCAGCCCTGCCCGATGTGCGCGACCGCGATCGCCCGGTCCGGCCTCGGCCGGGTGGTGTACGCCCTGTCAGCCGAACAGTTCGAGCAGGTCAAGCCGGCCACCCCGCCGCTACTCCCGGTGCGGTACGAGGGACCGGCGCTGTTCGACGAGGCCCGCCAGCCGATCGACAACTATTACTAGAGTTCACCGGACGGACTTCGGTCGCCGTCCCGGACTGCCTGCCGCAACCCCGACGCCGGACCGGACTGGCCCTGTCCCGAGGGCGCTGGACGGTCCACGGCCGGTCGGGGTCGGTCATGACGCCGGGAAGATGTGTACGTAGCGGCCGCCGGTTGGGCTGCGGTGGAAGATTGTCCCGGGCCGTGTCGATCCGGGGGCCGATCGTTCGACGTGGGGGTGCGAGGGCCGAGCGACGGCCCCCTGCCGGATGAGGAGAACGCGATGCCGCAGTACATGCTGATCATGCGGGGTACCGACGAGACGAACGCGGCCATGATGGCCGACATCGACGAGATGATGGCCGCGACCCGCCTGTTCATCGAGGAGACGGCCAGGGCCGGCGTCTACGTCGCGGCCGAAGGGCTGGACGATCCGGGCCAGGGTGTCGTGGTGCACTTCAGCGGCGAGGCCCCGGTGGTCACCGACGGGCCGTACGGAGAGACCAAGGAACTGTTCGGGGGCTACTTCCTGCTCGATGTCGCCTCGAAGCAGGAGGCGGTCGAGTGGGCCAAGCGGGTCCCGGCGGTCCCCGGATCCAAGATCGAGATCCGGCGGGTGCCCGGGGAGGACGAGGTCCCGCAGGACAGCGGGAAGTTCGTCAAGGAAGGGCGCTTACGCGAGAGCAACGGCCAGATCTGATGGGTACGGCCGACGTCGAGGCCGTCTGGCGGATCGAGTCGGCGCGGATCGTCGCCGCGCTGACCCGGTTCACCGGCGATTTCGGGCTGGCCGAGGATGCGGCCCAGGAAGCGGTTGCCGAGGCGCTGGTGTCGTGGCCGCTTGCCTCTCCGGCCAATCCGGGCGGCTGGCTGATGGCCACGGCCCGGCGGCGGGCGATCGACGCGATCCGCCGCCGGACCGCCCTCCAGGACCGGTACGCCCTGCTGGCGGCCGAGCCGGTGGTCGACGAGGAGATCGACCCCGACAGGATCGACGACGACGTCCTGGCGCTGATGTTCGTCAGCTGCCACCCGGTGCTCTCCCCGGAGGCCCGGGTGGCGCTGACCCTGCGCGTGGTCGGCGGCCTGTCCAGCGAGGAGATCGCCCACGCGTTCCTCGTACCCGTGCCGACCGTGCAGGCTCGGATCACCCGGGCCAAGAAGACGATCGCGGCGGCCGGGGTGCCGTTCGAACTGCCGCCGGCCGGCGAGCGCGGGGAGCGGCTGGGCGGCGTGCTCAGCGTCCTCTACGTGATCTTCACCGAGGGGTCGACGGCCACATCGGGCGACCGGCTGCTGCGCCCCGACGTCGCGTACGAGGCGATCCGGCTGGCCCGCACGCTGGCCGCGCTACAGCCGGACGAGCCCGAGGTGCACGGCCTGCTCGCACTGTGCGAACTGACGGCCGCGCGCTTCCCGGCCCGGACCGGCCCGGACGGTTCGCCGATCCTGCTCGAGCACCAGGACCGGCGGCGGTGGGACTTCTCGGCGATCCGCCGTGGGCTGGCCGCGCTGGCCAGGGCATCGACTCGCGGCCTCGGCCCCTACGGCCTGCAGGCCGCGATCGCCGCCGCCCACGCTTCGGCGCCGTCGGTCGAGGCGACCGACTGGGACCGGATCGTGGTGCTCTACGAGGCGCTCGGTCGGATTGCGCCCTCACCGGTGGTCGAGCTCAACCGGGCCGTCGCCGTGGCGATGGCCTCCGGCCCGGCGCAAGCCCTGGCCATGGTGGACGAGCTGATCGCCTCGGACCGGCTCGCCAATTCGTACCTGGTTCCGACCGTACGCGGCGAGCTGCTGGCCCGGCTCGGACGGCGACCCGAAGCGCGCGCCGAGCTGGAGCTGGCGGCCCGGCTGTGCGCCAACCAGCGCGAGCGCTCTGTGCTGCTGCGCAAGGCGGCGGCGCTGAGCTGACTTCCCCCGGGCTCGGCCGGCCGGGATTCGAGCGCGGCGCCCGATCGGTGGCCGAGCGGAATCCTCGAAACGTTCCACTCGTTTCGGTCCGGGTGTCGATCGGGTAGGTGAGGGCATGGATCGCAACGTGGTCAAGGTGCTGCTCGCCGCTTGGGAACGACCTGACTTCCAGGCTGGCCTGCGGCATCTGATCGACCTTGACGAGGTGACGTCCCTGCTCGCCGCCCTGGCCGTCGACGATCACGACGACGAGGTACGGCGCCGGACGATGGAGCTCCTGCGGTCGGCGCTGGAGACGGCGGAGATCCGCGGTGCGGTCCTGCTGTTGATAGAGACCGACGACATCCGGCACAGCCTCACCGCCGCGATCTCGGACAACCTCGCCGACCGCCCGGGTCTCGCGTCGTCGATCCGGTCCGCTCTGGACGATCCCGACGTCCGCGCGGAGATCCGCGACGCCCTCGAGTCCCAGGGGATGCGGACCCTGGTGTGGAAGGTGGCGGAGGACGAGTTCCGCGGGCACCGGCTGACGCTGGTCAGGGAGGCAACGGTGCTGCTCCTGCGGCACCGTCCCGCCCGACGCCTGGTCTGGGCGCTGCGGCGGCACGGCGTCATCCGGGAGTTGCGCCGCAGGCCGGCGGCCACCTGATCGCGCAGGGCGACCGCCGGCGTCCAGCTCCGTGGCGGCGTACCCGCGCACGGTGGTTCAGGCGACGAGAAGACGGAGGCCGAGTTCTGCCGCGTCGAGGGCGGCGAGTTCGCTGTTGCGCTCGGCCCACCGGCCCGAGGCAAGATCTTCGTGGAGGGTGCTTACCGCCCGCTGCTCGGCCTCCGGCCCGACTCTGGTCCAGACCGATACCGCGCGGCGTACGTGTTCGTCCAGGTACGCCTCGGGTCGGCGCCAGTAGGCCTCGAGGAAGCCGTCGGCGCAGTCCCACGGGATGAGCACCGGCTCCATCCGGGCCCCGATCGCGCGGGCCAACTGGTCCACCGAGGGCCGGCCGGCGACCAGACCGGCGACCTCGGGCAGGTAGTCGCGGGTGAGCCAGAACCGGTGACGCCAGCCGGTGTCACTGGCGTCGTGTGTGAACACCACCACGCGTCGGGCCACCCGCCGCATCTCGCGCAGCCCGGCGATCGGGTCGTGCCAGTGGTGAACGGTGCTGAACGCCACCGCGGCGTCGAACGACTGGTCCTCGAACGGGAGGCTCTCCGCAGTGGCGGCCACGCACGGCGCCGCGCCCGGGGGACGCTGTGCCCGCATGACCGCCGACGGCTCCACCGCCGTGACATCGCGATCGGGAGGCTCGTACGAGCCGGTGCCGGCTCCGACGTTCAACACCGTCCGCGCGTCGCCCAGCGCCTCCCAGACCCGCGCCGCGATCCGCGGCTCGGTGCGCCGCGTCGCCGGGTAAGCGGATCCGATGGCTTCGTACAGTTCCGCGCCGAACATCTTCAGTTGTTCCTCCGGCGTCATCCTGATCCCCATCGCCCGTGCCTCCAGTTCCCTGTCTATGGCTGTCACCATGGCGGCAGCGCGGTCACGCTGTTCCAGCAGCAGGCCGCGCAGCCGGTGCAGATGTGCGACCGCGTCGATGCTCGGGTCGTCGACCAGATCCGCGATCTCGCGCAACGCGAAACCCAGCCGCCGGTAGGCGAGCACCTCCCGCAGCCGCTCCACGTCGCCCGCGGAGTAGGCCCGGTACCCGGCCGCGGTCCGCGCGGACGGCCGCACGAGGCCGATCTCGTCATAGTGATGCAGTGTGCGGACGCTCACGCCAGCCAACTCGGCCACGCGTCCCACGGCCAGATGCTCTGCCACACCGCCGACAATGCGGCATCACGCCACGTGAGGGTCAAGGGCACGGGCGCCGCCTCGGTCAGGACGCCGGTTCGGGATCGCTGCCCGGTCGTCGGCTACAGCCGGGACACCAGCCCGGACTCCCACGCCCAGGCGACGACGCCGACCCGGGTGAGGTTGCCGAGCTTCATGGACAGATGGGCCACGTGCGTCTTGGCGGTACCTGGTGAGATACGCAGTTCCACGGCGATCTCGTCGTTGCTCAGTCCCCGCGCCACGAGTTGGGCGACTTCCCGCTCGCGCGGGGTCAGCGGCGGACTCGGCTGGCGTACCGTCCGGTCGGTCCTCAGCCGTTCCAGCAGGCGGACGGTGACTTCGGGGCTGACCAGGGCATTGCCCGCCAGCGCGGCCCGGACGGCCTCGACGAGCAGCCCGGGCGCGGACGCCTTCAGGAGAAAGCCGCTGGCGCCGTCGCGCAACGCCCGAGCGACGTACTCGTCCTCGTTGAAGGTCGTCACCACGATGACCCTGGTGGGCAGGTCGGGCGCGTTGGCGACGCGTCGGGTGAGTTCCAGCCCGTCTGTTCCCGGCATTCTGATGTCGGTGAGAAGCACCGCCGGGCGGAGATGGCGGACCAGCTCCCATGCGCTGTCGCCGTCGCGGGCCTCACCCACGACGGTGAGGTCGGGTTGTGCGGACAGCACCATACGGAAGCCGTGCCGCACCATGTCGTGGTCGTCCGCGACGACGATGCTGGTCATGAATCCTCCCACCGGGGACCCGGCGACGGGTCGAGGGGCGGCATCGGCTCAGTCTATGGGCAGCATCGCGCGGACCCGCCACGAGCCATTGTCGGCGCTGGCGCCCATCGTCCCGTCGAGCGCCTCCACCCGGGCCCGGAGGTGTACCAGGCCCGTTCCCGGGCGGGTGTTCCGCGTTCGCGTCGCGGCGTCGGCCAGGTTGTTCGACACGACGACCTCGAGCTGTCCGGCCTGCCGGGTCGCCGAGACCCGCACCTGGCAGCCCGGGTGCGCGTGCCGGACCACGTTCGTGAGAGCCTCGGATATCACCCGATGTGCCGTGGCCTGTATCGCGGCCGGAACCTCCTCCGGCCGTTCCACCGCCACGGTCAGCTCGACCGGAAACGGACAGGCGGCAACGAGGTCCGGTACGTCTGCGAGGCCGTACTGCGGGATCGTACCGTCGGTGCCCTGACGCATGAGCCGGATGCTGCGGTCGAGGCGGCGCAGTGCCCGGGTCGCGGCCAGCTCGATCTGCGCGATGGATGCCACGTCGTCGTGTCGTCCGGTGATCCGCGCCGACTGCGCGGCGACCGCGATGCCGGCGATGTCGTGCGCCACGTAGTCGTGGAGATCCGTCGCGAGCGCCCGGCTCTGCGCGAGTCGCGCCTGCTCGACGGCGGCGACCCGGGCATGGTCCAGCCCACGCAGATAGCGACCGAGCAGGATTCCGGACAGCACCGTGGCGGCGCCCAGCAGCCCCAGGAAAATCTGTTCCACGACGGCTGCGTCCGGCAGAAGTCGGATCCCGACTGCGGCGCCGGGGGTCAGCAGGAGCCATCCGCTGCGCCGGCCGGTCCGGTCGGCGCAGCGAGCCAGCGTGACGCCGAGGGCTGTCAGCCCGCCGACATCGACCGTGGTCCACAGCAGCAGCTTGTCCGAGTCGGCGCCGGCATCGACGAAGCCGTAATCGAGAGATTGCCAGGCCCAGAGACTTCCGCTCATCGAGGCGGCGGCCGCCGCCAGGCCCAGCGGTGCGCGGGCGAGTCGGAGGAACGAGGATGCCAGTGCCGCGGCGACCACCACGATCCAGGCGGACAACCGCAGCACGCCGGGCTGGCCGTACCAGGGTGCCAGGGCCGTGACCAGGCCAGCGGCCACCCACGGGAGCCGGGTCATGCCGGTGAGCATTTCACGGTACGACCAGGTCGAGGGTCACGCCCGGTTCCATGGCGAACGTGCCGGCCGGCGCACCGCGAAGTTGGATGTCGAAGAAGCGGACAAGAGCCTGTCTCGCCGTACGTTGCGCCAACGGCTGCGCGTCGCCGATGTCCCGCCGTACGACCGGATTCGTCTGCGGGTAGCGCTGGGCTATCTGCGCCAGCACCGCACCGTCGTCGGTGAACGAACGCGCCGTCGCGCCGGGTACGGTCACGCTCGCCAGCCAGCCTCGTGGCCGATCACGTCGCTGCCCATCCTGCTGGCCGTCGACGACGAGCAGCGGCGGTACGCCCGGTGCGCGACCGGTCATGGCCGGAGTGGCGGCCACCGCCGCGAGGGCGGACACGTCGGGCAGATCGGCGAGGCGGGTCAGGTGTTCGCTGTCCGACCCCACCCAGCCGAACAGGCCGAGGCGCCGCTGGTCCATCACGTCGCTCAACTCCCGGTCGAGGGTGGGAAGACCCGCCACCACGTACCCGATGTCGGCGATCCTGGTCGAGTCGGCCTCGGCGCGGCCCACCACCACGGTGGCCTGGGGAGATCGGATCACCCGCCGGGTGGGATAGATCTCGACCACCGGCGAGTCGTACGGATGATCGAGCGTGACGACGACGTAACCGCGGCTCGCCAGCTCCTCCGCGAGACCCGTGTACGCCGTGCGCATCACACCAGGTGGCGCCGAGCAGATCAGGACGGGGAACGATCCGTCCGCCGGCGGCGCCCACTCGTGTGAAGCGGTACGGAACATCCAGTTCACCTCGTCGGGCCGTAAACCGAGGCGCCGCTCTTCGGTAGGCGCCCACGCCAGGCTGCCGAGTTCCGTCATGGCGGACGCCACGGCGTAGTGCGCCAACGGCGCGGACCCGGCGTCCGCCGGATAACGCACGTCGAGCATCAGCGTCCGCTCGGTGTCCGGCCGCCATGGGTCGCGACGGTCGCGGTCCACGAGCAGCGTTCGTCGCACACCCACGTCGTACGGGCCGCTCGGGGCCGGCAGGGCGGGACTGAACGTGTCCTTCCAGCCACCGGTGTCGCCGCGGTGCGGCAGCACGAGCATGGCGACCCCTGCCGTGAGGAGCGCCAGGAACGCCGATGTCAGCTGTCGCCTTCGCATGCGTTCGTGCTGCCGGGAAACCATGCCTTCATGCTGCCGGGAGACTCAGGGCCCCGGCATCACCGTGGGGGCGCAGACGCGGCACCCGAGCGCCTTCCAGATCGTCCACCAGGCAGACGCCGGGGGTGCCCGCCATACTCGACACTGCCGACATGACAGCCTCGACAGAATCGGAAACGCGGCCCGGCCGCTCTTCCTGGCGGCGGTGGGCGGCAGCTGCGGCGAGCGGATGGTCCTGGTTCCTCGTTGCGATGGGCGTGTTCTGGTGGGCCGGTGGGGCCGGATACCCGTTCGGGCGCAACGACGTGACCGGGCCGGACTACTCCGCACTGCTGACCGGCATGGAGCGCGGTACGGGTGGTCCCGTCGTCGTCGGCTTCGGCGCGGCGGCACTCGTCGTGGCCGTGCGGCTCGACACCCGCGACCAGCGGCCACGGCGACGGGGACTGGTGATCAGCGGCGGCGTGGGTGTCGTCCTGACCCTGGTCTGCGTCGTACTCGACGGTCGGATGATCATGTTGCTGCCGCCGCTCGGCCTGGTCCCGATCAACTGGCTCCGGGCGGACTGGCCGACGTTGTTCCAGGCCGTCGTGGCGCTCGGTGCGACGCTGTTCATCCTGGCGGGCGTGGCCTACGCGGCGCGTACCCGCGATCGAGGTTCGGAAGCCGCGCGGCGGCGGGAGCGCGTATCGTCCGGGTGGATCCGGGTCGGTCGAGTGGCGACGTTCGTCGCGATGCTGTGCCCGCTGCCGTACGCGGTGATCCGCCTGGCCTGGTCCCGGGGCTGGGCGCTCGGGGCGCCGGAGCCGTTCGTCGCCTCGCTCCTGCGCAACCAGCCCGAGAACGTGTACATCGAGCCGATCCTGGCATCGTTCGCACTCGGCGGTGTCGTACTGACGTCTGGACTGTTGCGCCCGTGGGGCAGGGTCTTCCCGCGCTGGATCCCGGTGCTTCGCGGCCTGACCGTGCCGATGTGGTTTCCCCTCCTGCTCGGCGGCTGCGCCGTGGTGGGCATCTTCGGGTTCGGCCGTGGACAGTTGCTGGGCCAACTGGGCGTGCACCTGCCGGGTCAGCTGGACACCTTCCAACTGTGGGGCCAATCGATATCCGACCCGGCGTACTGGGGTGCCGGCGGCCTCGGATGGTTCTTCTTTCCGCTCTGGTCGATCTCGTTGGCGGTCGCACTCACCGGCTACTACTTCGGTCGCGTCGCGCCAGCGGCGGCGGAAGACCGGGCGGCTCGGCGCCGCCGGTGGTAGTGAACGGTCAAGATGGCGAGCAGTGGTCCCCAGGCGGCCAGCGGCAGGTAGGCGACCCAGAACGCGACGCTCTGCCAGCCCTCGGTGAACGACGTGAGCGGACTGCCATTGACCATCCGGCCAGAGGCGATCATGGCCAGTGCGTACGGGAAAATCAGCAGGGCGGTCGCACCGAGGCCGGCGGGGATGACGGCGGCGAGGGGCGGTACCCGGCGGCCGCGCAGGCCAGGGATCCACCTGGGCCACACCTCGCCCCACTCGCACACCAGCCCGAGAGCGAGGAACGCCAGCACCTCGCTGATCAGGCTGAGCGCAAGGATGTACCACATCCCTTCGAACAGGACCGGACCGTGGCCGGGCAGCGGAGCGTCGAAACGCTTGACGAGCGGAGCGTCGAGGACGAAGGCGGTGATCCGCCAGATGGCGGAGGGCAGCGTGGTCAGGGCGGCGGCGTATGCGGCGACCATGGCCCAACGGGGCACGCCCACCGCCGTCCGGCCGTGCAGCTTCCTCAGGACGGTGGCAGCGGTCATCGGCAGATCTCCTCGTCGAGACACCGACCAGCGGGGAGGGTGCTGTTACGCCAGCGGGCCGGTGGAAACAGGGGTTGCTGACTCAATGTCGCAGCCACGTGGAGTCCACGCCTCCCCCTCGGGAGGGGACGGGGTAACCCGCGCGAGGGTAGAGGGGGGTCGGGACCTTGGGTCACGTGTGGGGATGGTTGGTGATGCCGTCCAGGATGGTGGTCAGGTTGTGGTGGAAGGTTTCCTCGGCGTTGAGGTGGGCGCCGTCGATGACGAGCCGGGCGACGGTGGGATAGCGGCCTGTCTCGAGCATGCGGGTGAGGTAGGGGCCGAGGCTGGCCTGCCAGGCGGTTACGTCGGTGCCGGTGGAACGGGCGGTACGTCGCTCGGTGACCTCTCTGCGGAGCGCTCCGACGATGAAGGCGTTGAGGGCGCCCAGGGCCCGCTGGAGATCGTCGATGCCGCGCACGTCAGGAGCCTGGCTGAGCGCCGCCGCGGTCGATTCGCCCACGGCGAGCGCGTGGGGTCCCAGGTGTGGCCTTCCGCCGAGCAGGTCGGAGAACCACTCGTGCTCAAGGGCGGCCTCACGGGTCCGGTGAACGATGGCCAGGACCGTTGCGCGCCACCCGGAGTGCTGGCCGGCCTCGGCGATCTGGGAATAGACGGCGTCGACCATCAGATCTAGCAGTTCAGACCTGTTGATCACGTAGTCGTAGAGCCGCATCGGACCGACGCCGAGCTCTTTGGCGATCTTGCGAACCGAGAGTCCGTCGAGACCGTGCGCGTCCGCCAGCCGGATCGCCGTGGCGGCGATCTTCGCGCGGCTCAACGGCACCGGCGCCGCTCGCGGCGCCGGCTCGGGCCGTTCCCAAACGGGCAGAACTTCGCTACCGTACGGCGTATCCATGAGGTACAGCGTACGGTAAAGGAGATGGGGATGCGAATCGCGATCATCGGTGGCGGACTCGGCGGCCTGACCCTGGCGCGGATCCTGCGCCGGCGCGGCATCGAAGCGGTGGTGTACGAACGCGAGGCGAACCGATCCGCGCGACCGCAGGGCGGATCGCTCGACCTGCACCCGGAATCCGGGCAACGTGCCCTGGCCGAGGCGGGTCTCGCCGGCCGGTTCCGGTCCGAGGCGCGGCCCGAGGGCGAGGAACATCGCATCCTCGACCCGGCCGGACGCACCCTCGTGCACCACAAGCCGCAACCCGGCTCGTTCTCCGGACGTCCCGAGATCGACCGCAGCGCACTGCGCGATCTTCTGCTCGACTCCCTGCCCGGTGACGCGGTCGCCTGGCAGCACCGGCTCGTCGCGGCGACACCACGACCCGACGGGGGCTTCGGGCTGACGTTTCACGGTGGCCACGGAGCCGACTGCGACGTCCTCATCGGCGCGGACGGCGCCCGCTCGGTCGTCCGGCCGCTGCTGACCGACGTGGAGCTGTCCTATGTGGCGACCCTGGTGGAGCTGAGCATCAGCGACGCCGACCGGCGCCATCCGGATCTCGCCGAACTGGTCGGCCCCGGGAACCTGTGGTGCATCGGCGTGAACCGGATCCTCGCAGCGCAACGCCTCGCCGACGGCAGCATCCGAGTCGGGATCTCACGCGCGCGGAAGATCGCGACATCGACGCATACCGTGGTAAGCGTGTCCTGCTGGAGATGTTCGACGGCTGGGCTCCAACCCTCACCGCACTCATCGAAGCCGGCGACAGCACGCCGACGCCGCGCAGGATCGAAGCGATGCCCACCGGTCCACGCTGGGTCAACCGGCCGGGCATCACCCTCATCGGTGACGCCGCGCACCTCATGCCGCCGGTTGGCGAGGGTGCCAATCAGGCCATGCTCGACGCCGCCGAACTCGCCGGCGTGCTCGCCGCCAACCCCGCCGACCCGGACTCGGCGATCCGGGCGTACGAAGAGGCGATGTTCACCAGGATCCACCCGATCGCCGAAATGTCCGCACGGGTCCAGGCGATGATGCTGTCCCCAACCGCAGCGGACGACATCGTCCGCTTCTTCACGGCGCGGCCCAGCGAACCGGCAGCCGCCAGTTGAACACGCGCTGCTCTCTCCGCCCTGATGGTCGGGCGCCGTGTCGGCAGGAGACGGCTACACCTGGACGACCGCGAGACCCTTGACGAAGCGTGCCTTGGACGCACATCGGTCCTCGTACCCGAGTCGTTGGTAGAACTCGTGCGTTCTCGTTCGGTATCGGCTGCTGGTGACCTCCATCTGGATGCAGCCTGCGGCACGCGCCCGCTCTTCGGCGGCCGTGACCAGCGACTGACCGACGCCCCGACCCCGGTACCGGTCGTCGACGACCAGCGCGAGCAGGCGTCCGAGCTTCCCGGTCACCTCAAGCATCGGCAGGATGTGCAGTGCCGCGACGCCGATCAGATCGCCGTCGTCGTGGGCGCCGACGAGCCAGCTCGAGGGATCGTCCAGCCAGTAGTCGAGGCGTTCGTGCACGGCCGTCTCGGTGGTCGGATACCCGAGCTGCCCCAGCAGGTCGGAAAGTCGTGGCACGTCCTGCCGCTGGATCGGTCGCAGTCGTACGGCCATGCCGGGCATTCTGCCATTTCCTCGTGTCCCGCCCGACCTGGCAACCGACTGAAGCCAACGTGCGGCTGCGTCGCGAAGATCGATCGGAGGCGCGGCTTGACCTATATCCGTCGCGGATATAGTTTGGGTTCATGGCAAGCACCAAATCAGGTGGGCCCCTCACCCCGGCGGTGCTCCACATCCTGCTCGCGCTCTCGACGCAGGAACGTCACGGCTACGGGATCATGAAACAGGTCGAGTCCGACTCCCGGGGCAAAGTCAGGATGGGGCCAGGAACGCTCTACGGCTCGATCCGCCGAATGAGCGAAGCGGGCCTGATCCGCGAGAGCGACAAGAAGATCGATCCGAACCTCGACGACGAACGCCGCGTCTACTACGGCATCACCGCGCTCGGTCAACAGACCCTCGCGGCGGAGTTGCAGCGTTACCGCCAGGTCGTCGCGGTCGCCCACGAGCGGTCCCTTCTACCCAAGGTAGTGGGTATCTGACAATGGACGGACAGGCACGATACCGGCGCTGGTACCGGAGGCTGCTCGGTCTCTATCCGAGGCCGTACCGCGAACGCTTCGCCGACAGCATGGAGCAGACGTTCACCGACATCTGCCGTGAACGGGCCGAAACCGAGGGCCGTGGGCATGGCGGCTTCATTCTCTGGATCTTCATCGAAACGTTCGCGGGCATCGTCCGGGAACGCGCGACAGACCTTGCGAGGTTGACTATGGCCAGGAACGCAACCAACGTCTTCAGGATCGTCAAGTACCTCGCGCTCGCCGCCGGCGGCCTGATGGTGGCGGGGATCGCCACGGTCATGGTGCTGGCCCGCGGAACCGGCGAAGACATCACGGGTGTCGTGGCGCCGGCGTTGCTGTTCACACTTCTCTCGGTCGTGGCCGCCATCGTCGCGGCCGTCCTTCAGGGCGCGAGCCATCGCCGCGGGCGCAAGGCGGGCGACGATCTGGCCGGCTGACGCCGCACCGGTTCTTTGGCCGGGACGCCGGCTTCAGACATGCAGGGTCGGCCGGTAGACGAGCTCCGCCTTGAGTCGGGCCACGACATCGACGGCGTCACCTGTCACGACGGTCGCGTCCGGCCAGTCGAGGGGTCCTTCCAGCGTGCTCGACAGCACCGTCGCCGGAAGGTTCCTCATCCGGGTGACCCAGGCGTCACGGACCTCCGACTCCTCGGTGCTCGCGGCCAGCATCCCCGCGAACAACCGGTACGTGTCTGCCCCGAAGACCATGCGCTGCTCCTCGCCGTACCGGCCGAGGCGGTGCTCGAGCAGCTCGGGGCCCTGCTTACCCCAGTAACCACCCCAGTTCCCGCTGGTGGTGCCGAACCCGTCCAGGCTGGAGAAGACGTCGAAGGTGTAGGTGGCGGTCAAGATGGTCTCCTTGTGCGGGTGAGTTCGGCACGACGGGTATGCAGGAACGCACGCTCGGTCTCGTTGGTGGCCAGCGCCATGGCCTGGTCGTACGCGGCTCGGGCCGCTGCGTCGCGTCCGAGCCGGACCAGCAGTTCGGCCCGGGTGGCGGGCAGCCGGTGGTAGCCCGGGAGATCGAGGTCCGCCAACGCGGCGAGGGCCACCGCCGGTCCGTGCACCTCGGCGACGGCGACCGCACGGTTGAGCGCGACGATCGGGGTCGGCGTGAGCGCGAGGAGCTGGTCGTAGAGTGCCAGGACCTGCGTCCAGTCGGTGGCGGCGCCGTCGGTGTGCACCGCGCTGATCGCGGCCTGGATCTGGTACGGGCCGGGCCGGTTGCGCCGCAGGCAACGGCGGACCAGATCGTGTCCCTCGGCGATGAGGCTCCGGTTCCACAACGACCGGTCCTGGTCGGGCAGCAGCACCAGTTTGCCGGTCGGGTCGAGCCGGGCCGGGCGGCGTGCCTCGGTCAGCAGCAGCAGGGCGAGCAGGCCGAGGACCTCCGGCTCGTCGGGCATCAACGCGGCGAGTTCCCGGGCGAGCCGGATCGCCTCGGTGCACAGGTCCGCGTCGATCAGCGGTCCGGCGGTGGACGTGTAGCCCTCGTTGAACATCAGGTAGAGCACGGTGAGCACGGGCGGCAGCCGGTCCGGCAACTCGTGCTCTGCGGGTACCCGGTAGGGGATGCCGGCGTCGCGGATCTTCTTCTTGGCGCGCACGATCCGCTGGGCGACGGTCGCCTCCGACGTCAGGTAGGCCCGGGCGATCTCCGGTACTTCGAGGCCGCCGAGCAGGCGGAGGGTGAGGGCGGTCCGCGCGTCCGGCGCGAGCGCCGGATGGCAGCAGGTGAAGATGAGTCGGAGCTGGTCGTCTTTCACCGGTCCCACCTCCTGGGGCTCGTCCTGTTGGTTCAGCAGCAGGGCCTGGGCGTGCCGGGCCTCGCGGGTCGACTCCCGGCGGAGCCGGTCGACGGCCCGGTTGCGTGCGGTGGTCACGATCCATGCGCCCGGGTTCGGCGGCGGGGTCTGCCACTTCTGCAGGGCCGTGGTGAAGGCGTCCTGGACCGCCTCCTCGGCGAGGTTGATGTCACCGAGGAGGCGGGCCAGGGTGGCGACACAGCGGCCGTACTCCGCGCGGTAGATGTCCGTCAGGTCCATGTCGGGTGACCGGATCCGGTTCAGGCCTGGGACAGGTCGTCGAAGGGGCGCACCTCGACCGGGCCGCAGGCCGCCGCGCACTTCTCGGCCCAGGCCAGCGCCTGGTCCAGGTCCGCGCACTTGATCACCCAGAATCCGGCGATGTGCTCCTTCGTCTCGGCGAACGGCCCGTCGCTCATGGTGGCGGTGCCGTTCGCGATCCGGACGACGGTGGCGCTGTCCGGCGACGTGAGCCCTCCGCCGAAGACCCAGGCGCCCGCGGCCTGCATCTCGTCGTTGATCCGACCCGTTTCCCTGAACACGGTCTGCATCTCCTCGTCGGTCGGCGCCGGTGCGCCCTCGACGACATGAACGGAAAGCAGGTACTGCCTCATGATGGTCCTCCGGTAGCTCGGGCGGTGGGATGGCGACAGGTCAGGCGGCCAGGCGGCGCGCGAGAGCAGGGATCATGATCGCCGCCGCGACCAGGTGGGTGAGCATCAGCAGCGCCTTGGTGGCCGTCCCGGCGTCGACGATCACGTCCGGCACCAGCGACAGGACGGTCAGCACCACCGTCGTGCGGATGAACGTGCGCTGCGGACGCCTGGCGAAACGGGACAGCACCGCGGCGATGACCACGCCGATCAGCGAGAAGACGGCGGTCAGCACGCCGAACCCCGTGACCGGAATCGGGGCGCCGCTGATATCGAGGCTGATCCCCGCCGCGTGACCGGCGGCGGCGACGGCCATGGTGGCGGCGCTCGCGGTAACCGCGGCGACAACCCCGGTCCCGATCAGCGCACCGATGTTCGAAACGGTGGCGGGGCTCGTGTGCGCGGTGGTGGTCATGATGTCCTCCGGTGGATGTGCGGACCGGCTCGGTGCCGGGCTCTCACCAGGGCTACGAAGAGGATCAACCCCGATCGACAACCACGCCCGGACTTTTTCCAAGATTTTCGGCTCCGGTGTACGTCGAGGCAGTCCTCCCGGGCATAGCGGACGAACCAGACGATACGCCGATGACGCTCTCGCTTCGACGACTGAACGTCATCCGACGTGCAGCAGGGACTGGACCGAGGCCACGTCGGGATGGTCCAGCTCTTTCAGCAGGGTCAGTGCCTGCCGCCACGCGGCGACCGCAGCGGTGTCGTCCCCGGCCGCGCGGTACGCCTCACCGAGACGTACGAGGGTGTCGGCTTCGGCGTAGCGGACTCCCACCTGACGCCAGACCCGGACCGCCCGCTGGTACGCCTCGACCGCAGCGGCGGGCTCACCACTGTGGTGGTGGGCGTACCCGATGCTGTCCCACACGTCGGCCTGGCTGCGCTGGTCGCCGACCTCCTCCAGCAGTGCCAACGCCTGCCGGCAGTAGCGCAGGGCGGGTTGGTGCTGGCCGAGCAGGGCGTGGTACCAGCCGACGGCGTTGAGCGCCATGGCTCGGCGGGCCGGGTTGCCAGCGCTCTCCAGCAGCCGCAGTGCCTGTTCGGCGTGGGTGAGTGCGACTTCGTAGCGGCCCTGCTGTTCGAGTACCCAACTGAAGGTCCGGTGCTGCTCGGCACGGGTGTCGTCGTCGACCGTGTCGGTGAACAGGTCGAGGGCCTGCTGCATGTGATCGCCGGCTTCGCCGAGCTGGCCGAGGTTGGCCAGGGCCCGGGCCAGCACGCTGTGCATGTGTCCCAGCGCGACCGGATCGCCCAGGCGCTGCGCGGCGGCCAGCGCGGTCCGGCTGAGCGCCAACTGTTCGTGCCACAGGCCCCGGCCGTACAGGAACTGGTTCAGCGCCCAGGTCAGCTGCCACACGTGCGGGTCGAATCGGCTGTCCGGGGCCACGCTGGTCACCAGGTCCAGCAGGAGCCGGTAGCGGCTGTCCAACCAGGCCGACGCCTGCTCCGGCGTGGTCAGCTCGGTAACACACACCCCGGGCCGCGGTCGCGGCAGTGCGATCGGTGGCCGGGACACCGAGTAGTGCCCGGCCGCCGCGGCGGCGGTGTGCAGGTAGTGGTCGAGCAACCGGTGCCGGGCCTGGTCGCGGTCGGCGGCGCTGTCGTGTTCCGCGCTCAACTCGGCGGCGTAGGCCCGGAGCAGGTCGTGGCAGGTGTATTCGCCGGCGGCGGCCTCGCTGGCCAGGTGGGCCTGGGCCAGTGCGGCCAGCGACCCACGGGCCTCGCGGACGCTCACCCCGAGCAGGCTGGCCGTGGCGGGCAGCGTCACGTGGCTGCCCGGATGCAGGGCCAGCAGCCGGAACAGCCGGGCCACGCCGGGCTCAAGCGCCCGGTAGGACCAGGAGAAGACGGCACGGGCGTTGGTAGCGGCATCCGCGCCGGCGAACGCATCCAGACTGCCCTCGGCCTCCCGCAGCTCCGCAACCACCGCGGTCAGCGGCAGATCCACGTCATGAGCGGCCCGCGCCGCAACCACAGCCAGCGCCAGGGGCAACCGTCCGCACCGCTCGGCGATCTCGTCGAGGACCGCCGGCGCCGCCACCGCCGTGGCCCGGTCCAGCCGTCGAATCAGGTACTCACGGGCCTGCGCCAGCTCGAACAACGGCACCCGCATCGGCCGGGCCCCATGGGTGACGCTCAGCCCGGTCAACCGATCCCGGCTGGTGACGATGGCCAGGCACGTCGCCGAACCGGGCAGCAGCGGCCGCACCTGCGCCGCATCCCGGGCGTTGTCGATCACCACCAGCACCCGACGTCGGGCCAGGACGCTGCGGTACAGCGCCGCCCGGTCGTCCAGTTCCGCGGGCAGATCCTTGGCGGGTACGCCCAGCGCCTGCAGGAAGCCGGCCAACGCCCCGGCCGGATTCACGGTACGACCGTCCGGGTCGAACCCCCGGAGGTTCACGTAGAGCTGCCCGTCGGGGAACCGGCTCGCGAAGGAGTGCGCCAGGTGAACCGCCAGCGCCGTCTTCCCCACACCGGGCATCCCGTCGACCGCGATGACCGTCATCCCGCCGCCGCGTTCCAGGTCGGCCAGCAGCAGCGACGCCTCGGCGAGTTCCGTCCGCCGGCCGACGAAGACCGGCAGGTCGGCGGGCAACTGGGCCAGCCGGGCCGACGGCCTCGCCGTGGCCGCCGTGGCGTGCGTACCCTCGTCCGTGCCGGAGCGTACGCCCGGGTCGGTGTGTGGGCCCTGGGCGGTGTGTGGGCCCTGGGCGGTGTGCGAACCGGGGTCGGGCGGTTCGGCGGGCCGGACCTCGTCCGCCGGCACATCCTCCTGGAGGACGTGCCGCTGCGCCTCCTGGAGATCGTGCCCCGGCTCGATGCCGAGCTCGTCGCTCAGGCGACGGCGGGTGTCCCGGTACGCGGCGAGCGCCTCGGCCCGGCGTCCGGTCGCCGCCAACAGCCGGACCAGGCACGCCTGGATCGACTCGTTGAGCGGGTCGAAGGCGGCGGCCCGCCGCACCTCGCCCAGGCACTCGTGGCCGAGGTTCCACCGCAGGGCGAACTGAGCGGCCTCCTGTGCGGCCGCGAGGTACTCGTGATCGGCGGCGGTGATCGCGAGGGGTACCCGGACGACCGTCCGGACGTCGGCGGCACACGGTCCGCGCCACAGGCGCAGCGCCGCCACGTACGCCTCGACGGCCGCCGCATGGTCGCCCCCCTCCACGTGCCGCCCGGCCTTCTCGCGCAGGAGCCGGAACGACGCGAGGTCGAGGGAGTCGACCTCGACGACGATCCGGTACCCGCCGACCTGCCGTTGCAGCACCTTGCCGTTGGTGCGTGCCGGCAGGTCCGGCTCCAGGATCCGGCGCAGGCCGCTGACGTAGCGGTGGATGAGGTTCGTGGCGGTCGGCGGCGGGTCGTCCCCCCAGAGCATGTCGGTGATCGTTTCGGTGCCGACCGGCTGACCCGCCTCGGCCAGCAACAGCCCCAGCAACGCCCGCTGCTGTGGTGGCCCAAGCTCGACCTCGACTCCATCGCGCCAGGCTCGAATCGCTCCAAGGATCCCGAACGTGACCATTCCCGGCAGCCTACGACATTGTGCACAGCGGCGGTGGGGCGTGACGGCACCGAGTGGACAACGACTGATCACCGTCTGTACGTGATCATCCGACGGTCACCGTTCATGGAAGTGGCCGGTCAGTCCCGGAAACCACAATTGCACATGTACACCGGGAATCGACGGATGGAAAAGAGTGACTCGTCGGTCCTCGGCGCGTTGACCCGCCGACAGAACTCGGAGACCCGGATGTCGGAACGTCTGGACGATCTCGGGACCGGGGACGACCCGGACGTCACCGTCGTGGTACCCGCCTCGAATGCGCGGCCCGGCATCGCCCGTACCCTGGACTTCCTGATCGCCAGCGTGGCGCCGCACGCCAGCCTCGAGATCCTCGTCGTGGTCAACGACGAAATCCCCGGCCCGGTGGTCTCGGACGTACGGCTCTACCGGGTGAACACCGACCCGCGGGTGGAGCTGCACCAGTTGCCCGGCCGGGACAAGGCGGCCGCGATCCGGTACGGATTCG
The DNA here is from genome assembly GCF_015690345.1 of Plantactinospora alkalitolerans. Classification (GTDB taxonomy): domain Bacteria; phylum Actinomycetota; class Actinomycetes; order Mycobacteriales; family Micromonosporaceae; genus Plantactinospora; species Plantactinospora alkalitolerans. The sequence goes on from NZ_JADPUN010000148.1 coordinate 96,050, forward strand.
AACGCGCCCGCGGGCGGGTGTGGGGGTACTCCGACGGCGACCTGGGCTGGCAGGCCCGGGTGGACGAGACCAGCGACATGCTGTCGTTGTTGCTGTCCGGCAGCTGTGACCTGGTGGCCGCACAACGCGACCAGTCACAGTGGACTCCGGTTCGCCGGTGGAAGACCAACGTCTTCCGGTGGATCGGCCGGTGGGTGTTCCGGCACCACATGGTGGACTCGCAGGCGCCGCTGAAGTTCATGACAGCGGAGGTCGGGCGGGCGGTCCTGGGATCGTGCGCCTTCCAGGGCTGGGAGTTCGACGTCGAGCTGCTCTGGTGGGTGCGCCGTTTCGGCTACCGGATCCGGCCCTACCCCGTCCACTGGTCGACCACCGGCACCGAGACGACCCTGGAGACCGTCGTGCTCGGCCTGGTGTTCATGGGACCCGCAATGGTCGTCAACCTCGCACGGGTCCGGGTTCGGGCGTGGTTCCTCCAGCGTCGGCTCACCCGCCGGTACCGGCGGATCCCGGCCTAGTCTCGCCCCCACCGCAGGACGGAACCGAAGGGAGACGAGGTGAGCGCGAGGAACGAACGCGCGATCCCCGCAGCCGCGAACGAAGTGGAGGAGGGCATGGCCGCCGAGCCGATCTTCGTTCTGGGCTCGCCCCGCTCCGGGACCACACTGGCCGGTGCCTGGCTCGGCTCGCACCCCTCGGTGTACGCCATGGGCGAGTACTCGGCGTTCGTCTTCGCGTACGCGACCGCACCCGCCGGATACACCCGGACCCGGCCGCCCTACGCGCAACGGTACCTGCGGGAGCTGCAGAGCCACGCCGCCGAGTTCGCCGGTCGACTCGCCGCGGAGCGGGGCGCCCGGTTCTTCTGTGACTCCACGCCCTGGAACCTCCTGGTCGCGGACACCCTCGCCGAGCTGTACCCGTCCGCCCGCTTCGTGCTCACCCTGCGCCACTACTCGGGGGTGATCCAGTCGCTGGAGCGTTCCTACCTCCGACGGTACCTGTGGGCGGGAGCCACCCCGGTCGAGCGGGCATCGATATGGGTCGCCGTGTACGAGCGGGCCGCCGCTCTGCCGGCCGACCGCACCACGGTGTTCAGCTACGACGAGCTGTGCGCCGACCCGGGCGGCACCGTCGCCCGCTGGCGGTCGGCGCTGGCCCGGGTCGGCGTCGACCCTGCCGGACTGGACGACCGGGTCTTCCTCCGCAGCCATGCCAGCGGATCGGACGACCACCGGCGCACGGTCGCCACCGGTACGGGTGGGCGGGTGAGGTTCGCACCGATCCCGAGCATCGACCCGCTGCGGTGGAGCGAAACCCTCGACACCGAGGTGCGCCCGGTGGTCGGTGAGGTGGACCGCATGTTGCGGCAACGCTTCGCCGAGTACGCGACACCGCCCTACGCGATGTCGTGACCAGGCCGCAGCCGGCGATCCGCCCGGCTGTGTTCCGAGCAACGCCATGGAAGGAGGTGTGCAACATGGCAGAACACTTCGCCCCGATGGTGAAGATGCGGCAGATGCTCAGCAAGATCGCGAGCCAGGGCCGGGAGCAGCGCGAGTCGCTCCTCGGCCCGGTCCCGGGTCTGAACCTCGGTACGGCTGGCGCCCATGCCGCGCAGGCTGTCGAGCCCGCGCAGCGTCACACGCCGGAGTAGTAGTGCCGGCAGTTCCGGCGATCGCCGGGCCCGGGGCGGGTGGAGGGGTCACGCCCGTCCCGGGATGCCGCCGGTCAACCTGCGAACCGCCTTTCCGGGGGCCGCCGGTGCTTCCCGCCCGAGGAGAAGGGACGTCATGCAGATCGTCTTCGGCGACCTGGTCATCTGTGACTACGAACTGGGCGCCACGCTGTCACCGATCGAGCTGGAGCTGTACACGTCGGGCGTACAGGCGGTGCCGGCGGTGCTGCTCGGCGATTCGCTGACGCTCGGCAGCCTCCGGCGCCAGGGCGTGCTCGACATCCCGCTGACCGAGTTCGTCCGGGTCCGCGACCGGTTCACCGAGCGCATCTGGTCGGCCGGTAGCGCGGCGGCGGCCCGCCGACACCTCGACGACCTCGTACGCCGGGCGGACACGCTCGCCCGGGACGTCGAAGCCCGGATCCTGGCCGACCGGAACGACACCGATCTGCTGCGCGCCTACCACACCACCCTGGTTCGGCTGATGGCGTACCACGTGCTCAACTGGTGGTTGCCGGTGGACGACTACGAACGGCTCCTCGCCGGGCTTCTCGGTCCCGAGCGGGGCCGCGACGTGCTGTTCCGGTTGCTGACGCCGAGCCGGCAGCCTCACATGATCTCGTTCCACGAGGAGATCCTGGCCGCGGACCGGTCGGCGCCGGCCGCGGCCGAGCGACTCGCCAGACAGGTCGGCTACCTGCAGACGTGGGGTGTGGCGGCCTCCGTTCTGGAGAGTCCGGCCGCGATGAGTCAGCACCTGCTCGGGCTCGACGCCGGCGAGGCGGCCGACGGCCTCGCCCTGCTGCGCGCGGCCCGGACCGATGCCCGACGGCGCCGCGACGAGGCCCTGGCCGAGGCCCTGGCGGCCGCCCACGCCGACCCGGCGCGGTTCGACCGGGTGGAGGCGCTGGCGATCATGTGCCAGCTGGCCTGTGACGAGGAGGAGGACCGCCGCGTGCACCAGCTGCGCGGGCTGCGCAACCTACGCGCCGTCGCCCGGCTCACCGGTACCGACCTCACCCGAACCAGCTTCGGGCAGCTGCTGAATGCCGTGGCCCGCAGGGTCCGGACACCGATCGCCGTGGTACCCGCCATGGACGGGCGGTGATCCGGTGTCGCGCCCGTCGTTCCTGCACCCCCTCGCGACCGCCGACGATCCGGCACTGATGGGACGCAAGGCCGTGGGCCTGCGCCTCGCCTCGGTGGCGGGTCTGCCCGTACCGCCGGCACTGGTGCTCGACGCGGACGCTCTCCGCGCCCATCTCGATCACCACGGCGACCCGGCGGACGCGGTGACGGCGATCCTCGAAGGCCACCTGCCCGAGCGGGTGGCGGACGCCGTGCACGCCGCCGCGTCGCGCTTCCGCACCGCTCCGCACGGGGTCGTCGTCCGCTCCTCGGCACCCGGCGAGGACGGCGAAGATCTCTCCTTCGCCGGCCAGTTCGGGTCGTTCTTCTGCCCCAGCCGTCCCGACGCGGTGCAGGCGGCGGTCCGCCGCGTCTGGGCGAGCGCGTTCGGCACCACGGTCCGGCAGTACGAGCAGAGCCGCCCGGGTGGCTCCGATCGCGCCCCGACGATGGCGGTGATCGTCCAACAGGCCGTGAACCCCTGGTGTTCCGGTGTCCTCGCGGCCGACGCGGGTGGCCACGGCAGGCTCCTCGTGGAGAGTTGTCCCGGTCTGCCGGTACCGGTCGTGCAGGGGCTGATCCGCCCGGAGGTGTTGACGTCGCACCGTCCTGGCCACAGCGACCTGCACGACGGGGATCGACACGTCTTCGTCCTCACCGCCGGCGGTCCGGATGCGCCCGACGTACTGCCCGGCGATCTTTTTCCGGCGCCGGCCGGCCTCCCGTTTCCGGACGACGCCGGGACCGAGCAGCCGTGGAAGGTGGTGTGGCGCGAGCCGGACGGCGCCCTCGTCTATCTCCAACCGCCGGAGCGGGTTCAGCAGACGCCTACGCTGACGGCGGGCGACGAAGCCATCTTCCGCGACCTGGTCCGGCGGCTGCCGGACCCTGGCGGTGCCGGGCTGGACGTGGAGTGGGCCCGTGACGCGAGCGGCCTGCATGTCCTGCAGGTCCGTCCGCTCACCGCCCCGGTGCCGCTGGAGCACCGGGCGAGCGGCACCGGCGAGCCGCCGCCCGAGGACAGCGACCCACCGATCGGGTCGGCAACCCTGCGCGGCCGTCCGGCGGCGGGAGGGCACGCCGAGGGCCCGGTCTGGCTGGGCTCCCAGCCAGGCGCGGCTGCCGAGCAGATGCCGGACGGCGCGGTCCTGGTCTGTTCCGGGCTGTCCACGGACCTGCTGCCCGCGCTGCTCCGCGCCGCAGGCGTGGTCAGTGGAGAGGCCGGCGTGCTGGCCCACACCGCGATCGTCGCCCGCGAGCTGGGCAAGCCGTGCGTGATCGACATCCCGATCGGCTCGGGCCTGCTGAAGAACGGCGATCTGGTGCACCTCGACGGCGATCGGGGCACCGTCCGGCTGCTGGGGAAGGCGGGCCAGGGTCCGACCGGAGGCACACCACCGGTGCCCCGCACGACACCGGCGGATGGGACGCTTCCGGCGATGCCCGCCACGACACCGGCGGATCGGGCGCTTCCGAACGCGCTACTGGTCGTGGTGACCCGGGCCAGCGGCGACGGGGGAGTGGCACCGTCGGTCGACATCGGCCCCGGGAACTGGCTCGGCGTCCTGCTTCCGGACACGCCTGCCGCCTCGGACGACGCCGGGAACCACCGGCTGCTCCGTACCCGGCTCGTGGCGGGTGGCTGGGCGGGCACCCCGCTGGCCGGTGGTGGCGAGGTGTGGTGCGGGGTGGGCGCCGTGCCCGGCGAGACATGGCGGCTGGACGTGTCCGACGGCCGGGCCGTCCTCGGCCGGCCGGGCCGGGAGCCCGTCGTCTGCCGGCTGCGGACGGCCTCGCCCGAGGTTCTCACCCGGCTCGTTGCGACGGAGACCTGAGATGACGCTCCACCAGCACTACCTGCCCGCGGCCCGGCGGCTGCTCGACGCCGCCGGCCTGCGCCGCAGCCTCGACGAGGTCTGCCGACTGCCGGGCATCGAGAAAGTGGACGTCTTCCCCGATGTCACGGTCAAGGACTGGGGGTTTCCCTCCGGCCTGGCGATCCGGTCGCGCGGGTACCTGTACCCCCTGGCCGTGCCGGACCCGGGCAGCGGCTACCACGTGAGCGCCTTGCCGGTGCGCCGCGACCAGCTCGGCCCGGACGAGGTCAGGGCCCTCTACGACGCGGTCGCCAGCTCGGTCAACCACCGCGACCTGCGGCACGAGTATCCCGAGGTCGACCTCGACCGGGTACTGGCCGACGGGCTGAACTACGCCGCGGAGCTGCACGCAGACCTGGGCGGTCCCGCGGCGGAGCCCGCCGACCGTGGGTGGCACCGGGCCGGCGTCGTCGCCCGCTTCGACGACGACCTCAAGGCAACCCTGCGGCGCTCGCTCGGCGGCGCCGACGGGCACTACGTCGCGGTGCAGTGGATCCAGCAGCTCCTGGACCCCGGGACGGCGCACCGGCACGGGCTGCGTACCGGACAACTCGTCGTGATCATCCACATCGGCGCCAGACCGATGCGGGAGTACATCTACCGGCGGTACGGCATCCCGGCCGCCGAACACAGCATCCACGACGGCAGCGCGCTTCCGGAGCAACTGCGCACCGGAATCTTCGCGGTACGCAGCGACAGCCCGTACGGCGAGGCGTACCTGGACTGCGCCGCGGCCAGCGCCAACTTCGGGTACTTCAACCGCCACCTGGTCCGGCTCAACGTCCTGGCGGCGCTGGCACCACGCTGGGGCGACCTCACCGGGCAGGCGCCGCTGCTGCAACACCGGCACCACACCGAGTTGAGCATTGCCGCCGACCAGATCGTCACCGCGCGCCGGGGAGTCCAGCGGCTGGATGCCGACGCGGGCGGGGAGTGGCTGCCGGACCGGCGGGAACCGCTGTCCTATGTGGCGGGCGGCGAGTTCGGCTCCAGCTATCTCGTCGCCGCCGCGAATCCCGACCGGTACGCGAACCTGTGCGGTCACGGCATCCCGGAGTGGCAGCCCGTCGGCCGGTTCCGGGACCAGATCGACGACTGCCTGCCGCATGCCCGGGCGGCGGTGCGCAACTCCGCCTTCGACCTTCAGACCTTCGTGCGCGATCTGGCGAACCTGGAGGAGACCACGGCACATGTCCGCGACATCGGGATGGCACGACCGGTGGCCCGGCTGTACCCGCTGGTCAACTTCCGTTCCCCGATCTGAGCGGCGACAGCGGTGCAACGGGCGGCCGGCGGCGGCGCGCTCTGGCGGCTCCGTGGGGCGCTGCGTCCGCACCGGCGCGCGCTGGCGCTCAACGCCGGCCTCGCCGCGGCGTCGATGCTGGCCGGTATCCTCCTGCCGCTGCTGGCCAGGAGGCTTCTCGACGACCACGCGCTGCGCGGCGACACCGACGGCCTGCCGCTGATCGCCGCCCTGACGGTCCTGTGCGCGGGCGGGGAGGCGGTCCTGATCGCGCTGCGCCGCGTCACCGGACCGGCCACGGCACTGGCGGTCGAGGAGACCATGCGGCATCGCCTGGTGGGCCGGGTGCTGTCGCAGCCGGCCGCGTTCCACGACCGGCATACCCCCGCGGTGCTGGCCACCCGGATCGTGTCCGATCTCGCGCTGCTGCGGCGGTTCGTCAGCTTCGGCCTGCCGTTCCTGATCATCAATTCGCTGACCGTGGTCGTGGTGGTCGTGCTGCTGCTCTGGCTCTGCTGGCCGCTGGGGCTGCTGGTCGTGGCGGCCACGGTGCCGCCGGCTGTCCTGGCACGACGGTGGGAGCACTCCTCCCGGGAGGTCACCCGGCAGGTGCAGCGGGACGGGGAGACGTTCGCCGACCTGCTGGACGAATCCATCCAGGGGGTCGACACGATCCAGGCGTTCGGGCGCCGCGACGACTTCACCGCGCGCCTCGAGAAGGCCGCCGACCGGCTACGACGCAGCCAGCGGGAACGGGCCCGACTGTGGACGGCGCTCAGCACCCTGGTCGAGGGGTGTCCCTCGGCGGTTCTGGTGACACTCATCGGTGCCGGGGTGGCCGCCGTCTGGGCCGGCGCGGTCACGGTCGGCACCCTGGTCGCCGTTCTCACCCTCTGGCTCTTCCTGCTCTGGCCGGTCCAGTCGCTCGGCGGGCTGATGAACCAGCTTCAGCAGGCCGACGCCGCGGCCGAGCGGGTGTCCGAGTTGCTCCACCGGCCGCCCGTACCGGCGCCGCCGCCCGCCTTCCGTCCGGCGCCGCCGCCTTCCTCCCGTCCGGCGCCGCCTTCCTCCGGTCCGGCGAGGGTCGGGTCGCGCGGCGCGGAACTGGTCCTCGACCAGGTCTGGTTCCGCTATCCGCCGGCCGGTCCGGATCCGCCGACCGGTCCGGCGGTGCTGACCGGGATGGACCTGCGGGTCGCCGCGGGTGAACGGGTCACCGTGGTCGGTGCCGCCGGAAGCGGAAAGAGTACGCTGGCCGCCCTGCTCACCGGCCTGTACGAGCCCAGCGGCGGCCGGATCCTGATCGACGGTACCGATCTGCGCCACCTGCCGACGGCCCGACGGGCCGATGTCGTCGCCCCGGTGCCGGAGCATCCGGGCCTGTTCGCCGGCACCATCCGCGACAACGTCCGGCTCGGCCGTCCGGAGGCGGACGACGCCGAGGTGACCGAGGCGCTCCGGGCCGCCCAGGCGTTCTTCGTCCACGAACTCCGGCACGGCCTCGACGAACCGTTGACCGAGGCCGGCCTGTCGCTGTCCGGGGGGCAGCGCCGGCGTCTCGCCCTGGCCCGGGCGTTCCTGTGCCGTCCGCGACTGCTCGTGCTCGACGACCCGCTGGTGGGACTGGACCCACGCACGGCGCAGCAGGTTGGTGCGGCGGTCAGCGAGCGGCTCGGAGACACCACCGTGCTCTGGCTGACCCGGCACCGGCCGCCTGCGGCGTCGCCCGGCAGGGTGGTCCGGCTGCACAGCGGGCACATCGACGGCGGATCGCGGTGACGTCGCCTCCGCCGGCCGGCGCGCCCGTACCGGCCCGCCGGGTGGTAGCCCTGCTCGCCCGCCCGCGCCGCCGGGAACTGCTGCGGATTGCCGTCGTGCTGCCGGTGAAGTTGCTCGCCACGATCGCCGTGCCGCTGCTCGTGGGCCGGATGCTGGATCGGGGGATCCCCGCGCTCGTCGAGCGGCGCTGGTCGGAGGTGGCGCTGCTCGCCGGCCTGCTGCTGACCGCCGCGGTCGCCGAACTGGCCCTGACCTACCGGGTCCTGTACCAGGTCAGCGCGCTGGGCCAGGAGATGCTGTTCGAGCTGCGCTGCCGGGTGGCCAGCGCCGCTCTCGGCCAGTCCAGCACGTTCCGCGACCGGCACCATTCGGGCGAGGCGTTCAGCCGCGCCGGCGCCGATGTGCAGACGGTCGGCCGCCTCTTCGACGCGGGCCCCGACGGCCTGGTCACCCGGTTGCTGACGGTGGTCGTGATCGGTGCGGTGCTCCCGTTCGTGGATGGCTGGCTGGCCTGCCTCACGGTCTCCGCGCTCGCGCCGGTCGCCGTGCTGCTGGGCTGGGTCCGCCGCCGTGGCGGTCGGGCACACCGCGACGCCCAGCGGGCCACCGCCGATCTCACCACGGGCCTGCTCGAGGCCACGCGGGTCGTCCGGGTGCTGCAGGCGTTCGGCGCGCAGGAGCGGGCCGCCGCCGCCCTGGGCCGGTCGTCCCGGCGGTACCGCCACGCCCACCAGCGGGCACTTCTGCTGGCCGGGCTCTTTCCGCCAGCGGTCCGGCTGGCCGGCAACACGGCGGTGGCCGCCGTCCTCGTCGTCGGGGCGTACCGGATCGCGCACGGCCACGCCAGCGTCGGCGAGGTGACGGCGTTCCTGCTGTTCCTGCGCCGCCTGGTCGATCCGTTGCAGGACCTCGCGTCGGTCCTGGAGACCTGTCAGGCGGCCGTGGCGGCGCTGGAGCGGCTCGGTGACCTCGTCGGCCGGGAACCGGACGGTGTGCCCCGCCCGGCCGGACCGGATCGCCGCCGTGCGGCGGCGCCGGGCGGCGTCGAACTTCGCGACATCTGGTTCAGTTACGCCGGGCGGTCCCGTCCCGCGCTGCGTGGCGTCTCCTTCCGCATCGCCGAGGGAGAGACGGTGGCCCTGGTGGGGGCGACCGGTGCGGGCAAGTCGACGATCGCGAAGCTGCTCACCCGGGCCTACCACCCGGCCCGCGGGACAGTGCTGCTGGGCGGCGTCGACCTGGGCCGGGTGCCGGAGGATGAGCTTCGCCGGGCGGTGGTGCCGGTGCTCCAGGAAACCTTCGTCTTCACCGCCACCGTCGAGGAGAACGTGGCCCTGGCCCGGCCCGGTGCCAGCGACGAGGAGGTGGTACGGGCGTGCCGGCTGGTCGGAGCGGACCGGTTCATCGCCCGCCTGCCCGACGGCTACCAGACTCGGATCGGGCGCAGTGGTTACCGGCTCTCTGCCGGCCAGGAGCAGCTGATCGCGCTTGCCCGGGTATGCCTGGCCGAACCCGTACTCGTCGTGCTGGACGAGGCGACCGCCGCTCTCGACGCCGGAGGTGAGAGGACCGTCCAGGACGCGCTGCGAAAGCTCCTGGCCGGTCGTACAGCCCTGCTCATCGCGCACCGGTTCACCGCGCTCCGGCTGGCCGACCGGGTGGTCGTCGTCGACGACGGCAAGGTGGTGGAACAGGGATCCGTGGCGGCGCTGTCTGCCGCCGGTGGCGACTTCGCCCGGCAGAGTCGAGCCTGGCGGGCGGTGCTGGCCGGTGACCTCCCGCCGCGTCCGGGACCGTCCGGCCCCTGACTTTCCCGGCCCGCCATCCCGAAGCCTGCCCGGAGCCAGGTCGTCCTGTTCCTTACTCAAGAAGCCACTTCCGGAGGCAATCAGGCAGCATAGGAGGGTGAGACCCGGGCGAGGCGTGGTGTATTCGCTTTCCGCCGTCGGTGTGCTGCTCGCGGCTGTGGTGCTTCCGTCCAAGGCAGGCGACGTCGAACATTCGATGTGGGAGAGCGTCTTCACCGGGTTCAGCGGCATACTCTTCATCGGCGCGGGTGCGGTGGCCCAGCACCGTCGGCCGGACAACCGGGTCGGCCTGTTGATGGTGCTCGTCGGCGTCGGCTGGTTCGCCGAGGACGTGCGCTTCATCCCGTTTCCGGTGACCCACACGGTCGGCCTCATGCTGAGCACCGCCTCGAGTGCCTTCCTCGCCCATCTCGTGCTGGCGTTTCCGACCGGCCGGCTGGGTTCGCGGCCGGTGCGGTGGCTCGTCGGCACCACCTACGTCGCGGTGTTCGTGCTGGTCCCGTTCGGTTCGCTGTTCCAGGACCTGTCCGGGATCGGTCCGGCGTACCAGCGCAATCTGCTGCTCGTCGACTCGCCGGCGATGCTGCTGTTGCTCACCCGGCTGGTGGCTGCGATCGGGGCAGTGGCGGCCGGTGCCATGGTGGTCGTTCTCGTCCAGCGGTGGATGCGGGCCAGCCCACCGCAGCGCCGGCTGCTCGGGCCGGTGTTTCTCACGTTCCTCGTCGGCGGTCTCGCCTCCACCGCCGGCAATGCCATGAGCCAGTTCGATCCGGTGCGGATCGGTGCCCTGACCGTGTACCAACTGGCGTTCTGCGTACTGCCCCTGGTCTTTCTCGCCGGCGTGCTGCGGGTCCGGCTGGGCCGGACGGCGGTCGCCGAGCTCCTCATCGACCTGCAGCGGCCGCTGTCGCCGGTGGACCTGCGGGACCGCCTCGGTACGGCGCTCGGGGACCGGTCCCTCCAGGTTGGATACTGGCGTCCGGACGTCGGGGACCTGGTCGACGCGGCGGGCGCGCCACTGGCCACGCCCGCGCCGGGCAGCGGCCGCGCGGTGACGTACGTCGACCGGGCCGGGAAGCGGGTCGCGGCGCTGATCCACGACGTGGCGCTGTGCGAGGATGCCCACGTTCTGCGGGCGGTGACCGCGGCGGCCGGTCTGAGCCTGGAGAACCAGCGGCTGACGGCGGAGGTGCGGGCACAGTTGGGCGAGGTCCGCGCGTCCCGGGCGCGGATCGTCACCGCGGTCGCCGAGGAGCGCCGCCGGATGGAGCGTGACCTGCACGACGGGGTGCAGCAGCACGTGGTCGCGGCCGCGATCGGGATCCGCGCGGTCGAGAGCCAGCTCGCTCCGGATGCCGACGACGGTGTACGTGTGCTGCTGCGCACGTGCGGCGAAGGGCTCGACACCGCGCTGGCCGACCTGCGGTCGCTGGCCCGCGGCATCCATCCGGCGATCCTGAGCGAGGACGGCCTGGTCGCCGCCCTCCAGTCGCTGGTCGAGCGGGTCCCGGCGCCGGTCGACCTGGCGGCCGCCGAGATACCGCGGCTGCCCTTCGCGGTCGAAGCCACCGCCTATTTCGTGGTGGCCGAGGCGGTGACGAACGCGATCAAACACGCGCAGGCCGATCGCATCCGGATCACCGTGGTGCCGGGGCCAGGGGTGATCCGGGTGGCGGTACGCGACGACGGTACCGGCGGCGCGGCTCTCACTGCGGGCTCCGGCCTGCTGGGCCTCGCGGACCGGGTCCGCGCGCTCGACGGCGACTTGGTCGTGGAGAGTGAGCCCGGACGGGGCACGACGGTGACGGCGGTCCTGCCGGTATGAGCGCGAAGGAGCGGACGTGACGACCAGGGTGGTGCTCGCCGACGACGCGGCGCTGGTCCGTACGGCGATCGGCGTCCTGCTGCGGCAGCAGGGCTTCGACGTGGTCGCGGAGGTGGGCGACCGGCCGGCGCTCTGGGACGCGGTGGCGTCGAGCCGTCCCGACGTGGCCGTGGTGGACGTGCGGATGCCGCCGACGCACCGCCTGGAAGGGCTGGAGGCGGCGATCGAGATCCGCGCCACCTATCCCGACGTGGGCGTGCTGGTGCTGTCCCAGTACCTGGAGTCGCGGTACCTGACGGCGCTGCTGGGTGGCAGCGCGCGCGGCGTCGGATACCTGCTGAAGGAGCGGGTCGGCGGCGTTCCCGACTTCGTCGACGCGGTCCGCCGGGTGGCGTCCGGCGGCTGCGCGGTCGACCCCGAGGTGGTCTCGCTGATGCTGTCGAGCCGCCGGCGCGACGATCCGCTGCAGCGGCTGTCCGCGCGCGAGCGGGAGGTGCTCGCGCTGATGGCCGAGGGCCGCTCCAACCAGGCGATCGGGGACCGGTTGTTCCTGACTCCGAAGACGGTCGAGTCGCACGTTCGCAGCATCCTGCTCCGCCTGGACCTGCCGCCCGAGCCGGAGAGCCACCGACGTGTGCTCGCCGTGCTCGCCTACCTGCGGCCCGCCGCGGCTAGCCCGCCCCCAGCATGATCCTGAGCCGTTCCGCCGTCAGCGCGGACTTGGTCAGGAACCCGGTCGCCCCGCAGGCGTCGAGCCTCGCGCCGTAGTCCGTGGCCGCGCGGACCGAGCAGAGCACCACCCGGCTCGCGATGCCCTGCTGCCGCAGGGACCGGAGGACCGCGAACCCGTCGGTGTCCGGAAGCTGCACGTCGAGCAGGACCACGTCCGGCACCAGTGCGGTGATCATCGCCAGTGCTTCGGCGCCGGTGCTCGCCTCGCCCGCGATCCGGAAACCGCCGGCGCTCAGGAGTACGGCGGCCATCGTCCGGAATCCGGCATGGTCGTCCACGACCACCACGGTGGTCGGCTCGCCGCCCTTCGTCACCCGTTCGATGACACCAGCCTGGTCATACCCGACCGCCACACACATCAGGGGCCGCCCTGATGTACATCGGCCCGCCAGGAACGAGCATCGTGGGCATGGTCCTGCCGCTGATCCCGTCGCTGCCGCTGGCGCCGGCGTGAACGGAACCGTGATGTCGCTTGTCGAGCGGGATGGTGATCTGGCCGCGATCCACGAGGTGCTCGCCGCGGCCGTGGCCGGGCGCGGGATGACGGTACTCGTCGAAGGGCCACCCGGGATCGGTAAGACGGCGGTGCTCGCCGCGGCCAGCGAGTACGCGATGGGTCTGGGTGTCCGCGTGCTGACCTCGATCGGCGGCGAACTGGAGCAGGACCTGCCGTTCGCCATCGTCCGACAGTTGCTGGAGCCGCCGCTGCGGGCGGCGTCGTCGGCGCGCAGTGCCGAGCTCCTGGCCGGTGCGGCCGGGCTGGCGGCGCCGGTCTTCGGGCAGCACGACGACACGAGCGCGGCAGGCGTCGCTCAGGGCGATGTGGTGTACGGGCTGTACTGGCTGTGTGCCAACCTGGCGGAGTCGGAACCGCTGCTGCTGGTGGTGGACGACGTGCAGTGGGCCGACGGCGCCTCGCTGCGGTTCCTGTCGCACCTTGCCCGGCGCATCGCGGACCTTCCGGTGCTGCTGCTTCTGGCCGGACGGCCGGGCCGGGTCCTGGACGGTCTGGTGGGCAGCGCGCTGGGCGGAGTCGCGCCGCGCGTCGTCCGGTTGCGGCGGCTCAGCGACGAGGCGGTGGGCGTGCTGGTACGCCGGGACCTGTCCGCCGAGGCCGACGACGAGTTCTGCCACGCCTGCGCAGTGGCGACCGGCGGCAACCCGTTCCTGCTCGCGGAGGCGCTGACCAACCTGCGGACGAACGGAACACGACCGGTCGCGGCCGAGGCGCACCGGGTCGAACACCTGCGGGCCGCGGCCATCTCACGGGCCGTGCTCGCCCGGGTCGCGCGGCTGGGTCCGGACGCCGTCGGATTCGCCCGGGCGCTGGCGGTACTGGGAACGGCGGCCCAGCCGCGGCACGTGGCCGCGCTCGCCGGGCTGTCGGTCGAGGCGGCCGCCACCGCCGCCGACCGGCTCGCGCGGGAGTCCATCGTCACCACCAAACATCCTGTCTCGTTCGTGCATCCGCTGGTGCGGACCGCGGTCTACGGGGACTCGAGCAGCCTGCTGCACGCCGCCGACCACAAGCGGGCCGCGCGCGTGCTGGCCGCGGACGACGCCGATGCCGAACAGCTCGCCCCGCACCTGCTGGCCGCGGAGCCGGAGTCCGATCCCTGGGTGGTGGACCGCCTGGAGGCGGCCGCGTTCTCCGCGCTCGGCCGTGGCGCGCCCGAGTCGGCGGCGGCGTACCTGACCCGGGCCCGGGTCGAGCCGCCGCCGCTGGCCCGACGCGGGCCGCTGGCCGCGATGCTGGGGCGGGTGCTGGCCATGGCGGCCCGGACCATCGAGGCCGCGGACGTGCTCCGCGAGGCGGTCGCACTCACCGCGCCGCTGGTCGACCGGATTCAGCTGGTACTCGAGCTTGGTTTCCTGTTGACCCAGACCGGGCGTGCGCCCGAGGCCGTTCAGGCCGCCGAGCTGGCCCGCGGCCTGATAGCCGGCCATCAGGGTGAGCTGTCGGTGGCGATGTACGCCGCCGTCGCCGGGCTCGACCTCATCACGATGCAGCCTCCGGAGGGCGTCATCGAGCGGTTGGACGCCGTGGTCGCCCGCCCGATCGGGACCAGCGATGCCGACCGGCTGCTGCTGTCCACACTGGCCTTCGGCGCGGCCGGCACCGGTGGCCGGTCCGCGAACGAGGTGGCCGCGCTGGCCGAACGGGCCGCCACCGGCCCGGTTCCGATGAACGAGGGGTGGATGCTGGTCAACTACGCCAGCGCCGCTCTGACGATCGCCGACCGGCTGCCCGAGGCGCTGGAGTTGCTCGACCGGGGTCTCGACGCGACCAGCAGGCTGGGCGACGTGTGGGACTTCCGCTACGTGTCGATGCTCCGGTCGCACACCGCCTGGTACGCGGGTCGGCTGATCGAGGCCGAGGGCGACGCCCGCGCTGCCCTGGAGGAGGTCCCCGGGGAGCCGCGCCGGCGCAACGCACCACTGGCCGCGGCCATGCTGGTCGACGTGCTCGTGGAGCGTGGACGACTGGACGAGGCACGCCAGGTGCTCGAGGACTACGAGATCAGCGGCCACAAACCGACCGACACCGTCATCATGCACTTCATCCCGATGGCCCGCGGCCGGCTCCGGCTGCGGTGCAACGAACCGGCGGCGGCGCTGGTCGACCTGCTCGACGTCGGACGGTTTCTGGTGGATGCCGGATACGTCAACCCCGGCTTCGCCGAATGGCGGACCGACGCGGTGCGGGCGCACGTCGCGCTCGGCGATCCCGGTGCCGCGGTCGAGCTGGCGCACGAGAACCTGGAGCTGGCCCGCGTCTTCGGCGCACCGAGGTCTATCGCCCGCGCCCTGCGTACCCTGGCCATGATCGAGTCCGGGAAGCCCGGGTTGGACCGCCTGGCGGAGGCCGTCGAGCTGTTGACCGATTCGCCTGCCGAGCTGGAACGGGCGCACTGCCTGATTTTCTACGGCGTGGCCCTACGCCATGCCGGGCAACGAATCCTCGCCCTCGATCCGCTCCGGCGCGGCCTTGACCTGGCGACCCGTTGCGGCGCCGAGGCGCTGGCCGAGTCGGCGCGGCAGGAGCTACGCGCCGCGGGAGCCCGGCCGCGCCGGGACGCGGTCCGCGGCCGCGAGGCGCTGACCATCAGCGAGCTGCGGGTGGCGCGTCTCGCGGCCGGGGGCGCGACCAACCGCGACATCGCGCAAACCCTGTTTCTGACCCCGCGAACGGTCGAGGCCCACCTCACCAACGCCTACCGCAAGCTGGAGGTCAAGGGCCGCCAGCAGCTGAGCAGGGCGATCGCCGAACCGCCGCCCTGATCCGGCCTAGTCGGAGAACAGGTCGGCGAAGAATTCCCAGACGATCTCGACACCGACGGTCAGGAAATCGCCGACGACCACGCCGAACACCAGTCGAACCGCGGTCTTCACCAGCTCGTACAACCAGGCCTGGTTCTGCGTCGCCACCGCGCGCTGGTAGTTCGCCCGGTACGTCCGGTCGATCGCGACCTGACGCTGGACCGCCCGGACCAGGTCGGCCTCCGTGTAGTAGCGGGTCATCGTCGGTCTCCCAGTTCCTGGTCGGCCATGTCGAAAAGGACCTTTCCGCGGGCCTGGTCGAACACGACCAGGTTGCAGAACCTCCGCGCCGTCTCGACGGACACCGTATTCAGCCCCTGCGGGGAGGTGAATTTCTGGAACCGTACGGCGGCGCCCGGTCCGAGCTTGTTGACAATCACGAACATCAGGTTCGCGAGGTTGAAGCGCAGCCGCGCCGAGCAGGAGATCACCCGGTGGTTGTCGTGCAGCCGCTGGAACACGTCCCGGTGCCGGGGGTGGCGAGCGGACAGTGCCTCCGCGGCCTCGCTGGTGAGCAGTCCCCGGTGGCTGACGAGGTGCTGGTCGAAGGCCAGGCCCGACTCGCTGACGTCGAACGTGCCGTCGTGGTGCGTACTCGACACGAGGTCCGCCGCGTGCGGAAGGATGAAGGCGTCCTGGAAATACCGTTCCTTCTCGGCCAGCAGCTCGGCCGTCGCCGGCATCGCCGCGAACATCCCGACGCCGCCCGACTTCGAAAAGATCCATGGCGCGGGTGTGAGCAGGTCCGCCTTGGTGAGCAGGAAGGTGAGCCTGCTCATCAGGGCGACCCGCTCCGCCGGGGAGTCGCCGAGAACGCGGTCGAGCGCGTGCTGGTCGAAGGTGACCGACCGGCTGTCCGCGTGAATCGCCCACAGGACGACGTCGGACTCGAGCAACCTGGTCCGGTACTGCGCGATGTAGGACTCGTCGACCGTCCCGGCCTCACCGATCCCGGGCAGGTCGTGAAACAGCAGGTGGCTCCCGTCCGATCCGTCCACCCGTACGGTCTGGACGTCCTTTGTGCACGGACGCACCGGGTCGGTCCTCAGATCGGTGCCGAACAGCGCGTTGATCAGCGAGGACTTGCCGGTGCCGGTCGTACCCATCACGGAGACGACGAACGGCTTGGCCGTCTCGACCTCGACCTGGCGGGCCACGATCTTTCTGACCCGCTGCAGGACATTGACCGGGTGGGTTTCTTTCTGCATGCCGTTATCGTCAGCCGCGGATGCCGCACCGCGCGGTGGGATCGCGACCGCAGTCTTTGACGGGCCCTCGGATCGTTTCGGGGGGCAAACATTGCGGTGCCGACCACAATGCCCGCCGCCGAGGTACGGGAGATGGTCCTTGGCATGACCGAGGCAGGCAGCGAGATGCTACGGGTCGTGCTGGACCTCGTCCCGGACGCCGAGCCGATCCAGGGGCAGGCCCACGGTGCGGACGGGATCGAGCACGCGTTCGCCGGCTGGCTGGAGCTGGTCGAGGTGCTCGACCGGGCACGTAGCAGCCAGCCGCCCTGCCCATTCGGAAGACCGACAGCAACGGACAGGGAGTCACCATGACCTCGCCAGGAGCACGGGGCGCGCAGCAGGCGTACCAACAGCAGGTCCAGAACAACAGCGCCACCTTCCGGCGCAACGCCGCCTACGACGACCAACGCCGTTACCGCGGCCGGCAGCGCGGTCCGATCGGGGCCATCCTGCGGCTGTTCGGCTTCCTGTTCTCGCTCGTGATCATCGCCATCGCCATCGGAATCTTCCTGATGATCCTCGGCGCCATCCAACCCGACTGGATCGACCAGCTCATGTCCCTGTTCGACCAGATCTGAACACCCCGCGCACGGAGGAGGCTGGTGTGAGCGGAACCTATCGCATGGCCACCGGTGCGGGCCCGGGTCTGCGGCCGGTGGTCACCACGTCCGACGGCTGGTCGGCCCAACTCGTCCCCCGGTTGTTCGCGCCGCCCGCGCGGTGGGGCTGGCAGGCGGCACCGGTACCGGTACCGGCCGCCACCCTGGCGCCACCGCCGCCCCGACCGGCCTGGACGGAACCACCGCGACCAGACACCAGTGCGCTGGTCGCGGCCCGGTCGAAGGCGGTCAGCAGAGTTCTCTGGCGGCTGGCGTTCGCCGTGGTCGCGGCGTTCGCCTTCACCACCTACCAGCTGGTCATCGAGCAGCAGGTCGGAGAGTTCGGTGACTCGGCCCGGCAGGTGTACAAGGTGACGCTGATCGTGGTCGCCGCGTTGCTCGCGCTGGGCGTGATCCGCGCGGTCGGCGGTGTGCGGTACGCCAACCGCAACATCCACAACTTCGAGCAGCCCTACCTGGTCCTGCGTGCCGCCGAGCAGGAGCGGCACCGGCAGGCGTTGCAGAGCTGGGAACGGGTGAGCCGGCAGCACACCTCGGACGCCGAATCGACGGCGCGGGCGGCCGCGGCGGCCGCCAGCGGGCCCCGGTGGTACCCGGTCTATCCGGCGTCCGAGCCCATCCGGGTCGACGTGTTCGGCGGCGACCCCCGCCGGCTCGGCTGGGCCAGCCTGCTGGTCACCGCCGGCGCCTCGCTGCTCTCCGCCGGCCACCGGATCACCGTGCTCGACTTCACCGGCCAGGAGGTCGGCGAAAACCTGGTCAAGGTGGCCCATGCGGCCGGTATGCCGACCAGAACGCTGCGGTTGGACGGCCACGAGGTCGCAGACGTCCAGTTGCTCAGCGGGCTCGACCCCCGGGAGATCGCCGAGTGCCTCGGGCACGCGCTGACCGGCCGGCAGGACGGGGACCGGCGGGAGGAGCGGGCCCTGGCGATCGATCTGCTCCGGCGGGTGATCGGCAGCCTGGACGGTCCGGTGCTCTTCGCCCGGATGGCTGCCGGGATGCGGGTGCTGCGTCAGGGCACCGGTGACGGCCTCCTGTCCGATGTCGAAATCGGCCGGCTGGCCGCGCACCTCGGTGACGTGGACCAGACCGAGTGGACCACCCGTCAGCTCGGGTACCTGGCCCACCAGCTCGATCTGCTGCACGAGGTCGCCCCGGCCAGCGTCGGCAGTTCGCTGTGGGCGGACACCCGGGTGAACCTGATCGCGACCGAGGGTGGCCGGGGCGACCGCAAGGAACAGATCGACCGCACGCTGGTACGGCTGGCCCGCACCGCCATGGACGGCCGGCGGTGGATTTCGGAGTTCCTGGTCGTGGCCGGCGCGGACCATCTCGGAGCGGCCGAGTTGCAGATGCTCTCCGAGCACGCCCGCGCGGCCAAGGTGCGGCTGGTCCTGATGATCGACCAGCCGCAGGGCGACCTGGAGAAGTCGGCCGGACTGGGCGGCGCGGTGTGCTTCATGAAGCTGTACAACCACCGTGATGCCAGCGTGGCGGCCGAATTCATCGGCAAGGAGCACAGGTTCGTGCTCAACCAGCTGACCCGGCAGGTCGGCAGCACGTTCACCGACGGCGGCGGGGACAGCTTCGCGGCGAACACCAGCGGTAGCGGCAACTCCAAACAACGACGGTCCGGCACCCCCGGGCGTCCCACGGGCCTGTCCGACTCCCGAGGGCACGCCTGGACCGGCACCCGCAACTGGTCCAACGCGGACAACGTGAGCACGTCCACCGGGTCCGGTCGGGTGTACGAGTTCAAGATCGATCCGGAGCAGCTGCTCGGCATGCCGGAGACCGCGTTCGTGCTGGTGGACAACTCCGGCCAGGGCCGCCGGGTCATCCTGGCCGACTGCAACCCGGGTCTGTGCCAGCTCGACCGCGTCTCCGCCGTACCGGCCAGGTAAGGATCGGGCATGTTCGACTGGCGTGGATTCCGGTTCCACCGGCTGATCCAGGTGCCCCGCCCGCCGGAGTCCAGAGACGAGCAGGGCGGGGCGGACCAGGCGGGACCGCTGGCCGCCTCGCTGACCGGAGCACACGCCGATCTGCGGGCGGCCGGCACGTCCGGCGCGGCGGTGCTGACCGCCTGGATCCGGTCTCCGCAGGACGAGCGGCTGCACTTCCTGTACGGCGGGCGCCCGTACTTCCCGCCGGCCATCGGGGTCACCGGCCGGGCACGGGACGGCACCACCACCCGTGCGCTGCTCTTCCCGCCCGGTGCGCTGGCCACCGACATCTCCATCGGGGACACCGAGAAGCTGCTCGCACCGTTCCTGAGCTGGGTGCCGTGCCAGGCCCGGGCGGACGCACTCTGGGCGCCGGCCGCTAACAAGCAGGAACGTCCGACCGCGCGCCGGGGTTCGTTCGACCGGCACGTGGCGCACATGCGGGGGCCGTTCGCCTGGCTGGTGCTCGCCGAGCCGCTGCTGTCGCAGGAGTTGGAGCCGGAGCTACGCAGCCTGGTCAACGAGATCCTGCCGCTGTCCCGCGGCGAGGTCGGTGAGGCCAAGCGGGTCGAGCTGGAACGCAAGCAGGCCCGGCACCGGGAGCTCAGTCGGGCGGCCGCGGGTGGCGGGTGGCGGATCCGGGTGCTGGTCGGCAGCATCGATCCGCGCGGCGCGACCACCGCGGCCGCGATGTTGTGCGCGGCAAGTGAACTGGCGGACCTGCCCTACGTGCTCGAGCCGGCGGGCCCGCCGGTCGCCGTGCCGGACCTGCGGCGGGCCACGTTCACCTCGGGTACCGAACTGCTGGCGGCGCTGAGCAGGCCACCCGATCGGGAGCTGCCCGGACTGCGGCTGGTCGAGCAGCACGGCTTCGACGTGACTCCGGAGCAGGCGGGCGACGGCGCGGTCCGGCTGGGCGCGGTGCTCGACGAAGGTCTGGTCGAGGTCGGCGATCTGGTGCTGGGTCGCGAGTCGCTGAACCGGCACACGTTTGTCTGCGGTGCCACCGGGGCCGGCAAGTCGCAGACCGTGCGCCACCTGTTGGCGCAGGCGTCCCGGGCCGGCCTGCCCTGGCTGGTGGTCGAGCCGGCCAAGGCCGAGTACGCCCGGATGGCCGGCCGGCTGGCCGACCTCGGCCAGGACGTGATCGTGATCCGGCCCGGCGATCCGGACAGCGCCCCGGCCGGGTTCAATCCGCTCGAACCCGCACCCGGATTCCCGTTGCAGTCGCACGCCGACCTGCTGCGGGCGCTGTTCCTGGCCGCCTTCGAGGCGCAGGAGCCGTTTCCGCAGATCCTCGCGGCGGCACTCACCCGGTGCTACGAGGAACTCGGCTGGGACCTGTCTCTCGGCGAGCCGATCCACGGCGGGCGCGTCCCGCGCTACCCGACGCTGGCCGATCTGCAGCGGGTGGCCGTAGAGGTGGTGACCGAGATCGGCTACGGCCGGGAGATCGCGGCCAACGTGCAGGGGTTCATCAAGGTACGACTGAGCAGCCTCCGGCTGGGTACGGCCGGCCGGTTCTTCGAGGGCGGCCATCCGCTGAGCTTCGAGCGGCTCTGTCGCGGCAACGTGGTTCTGCAGATCGAAGACGTCGGCGACGATGCGGACAAGGCGTTCCTCATGGGCGCGGTCCTGATGCGGCTGTCGGAGCACCTGAGGGTGGCGGCGAGGGCCACCGTCCGGCCCGGCCTCACCCATCTCACCGTCATCGAGGAGGCGCACCGCCTGCTGCGACGGTCCGAGCCGGGCACCGCCGGCCCGGCCACACACGCGGTGGAGATGTTCGCCGCCCTGCTGGCCGAGGTGCGCGCCTACGGCGAAGGCCTGATCATCGCCGAGCAGATCCCCAGCAAGCTCACCCCGGACGTCATCAAGAACACCGCCGTGAAGATCGTGCACCGCCTGCCGGCCAAGGACGACCGGGACAGTGTGGGCGCGACCATGAACGTGACCGACGACCAGTCCCGCTACCTGGTGACGTTGGTTCCCGGCGAGGGTGCGGTGTTCACCGACGGCATGGACCGGCCACTGCTGGTCCGGGTTCCCGACGGGTCACTGGTGGAGGACACCCGGTCGGGCACGATAGCCCCGGTCGACCGGCTGATCGGGCGGCGGAGCGGTACCTGCGGCACCGACTGCCGCGCCCAGGCCTGCACGTTGCGTCAACTGCGCGCCGCGGCGCACCTGCTCACCGCCGAGCCCTGGCTGGTGGTCTGGGCCGAGTTCGCGGTGCTCGCCCACCTCACCGGTCAGCCGACCCCGGTCCCCACCTCGGCTGTGCGGACGGCTCTCGTCGAGCAGGCGCTACCGGCCCGTACGGTCGACTGCGCCCTCTCGCACGCGGTGGACGAGGCGGTCGCGGTGCGCTCCTCGGTCCTGCAGCCGACCGTCGATCCCGCCGCACTGGCCATCCACGTCCGCACCGCCCTGGCCCACATGCTCGGCGGCGGTCCTCGGAGCTGCCAGGCCGACGAGCTGGCCTACCTGGCCACCCCGTTCCGATGGGAGCTGGTGCGACGTGCCCTCGACGCCGCGCGGGACGACGGCCGCGACCACCGGTCTGCGAGATGGGAAGCCCAGTTCCGACGCAAGATTGACGGAGATACCCGCGTCGCGCAGCTCCAGGCGGTCAGGGCGTGGCTGATCAGTGACCTCGCCGACACGGCTGCGGTCGACAGCGTCAGCTTCGGGACGCGCCGTCCCTCGGCGATCGAGGTCGCGATCGGCACCGCCCCCGAGGGCCGGACCGAACGGCTGAAGTCCGTCCTCGAGCAGTTCATCGACTGCTCCTGGCCGCTGATCCACTTCGGCGCCGACGCCCAACCCGGCGGTGATCGGCGATGAACGAAATGGAACCCAGCGGAGCCGACCAACCGCCCCCGGATCGGCCCGGGAGCCCCGACTCCCCGACGAGTCCGGGTGGCTCGATCCCCGGCGGTGACGGGCCCCGTCCCGACCCACCGACGTCGCCCGACGGCGCATCCGAACAGGCAGCCAAGCCTGATGCGAACGACAGCGGCAAGAAGAACTTCCCCGACAGCTATTTGTCGACCGTGTCGCTGGACGACCTGAGCCCGGTCGGCTCGGCGAAGGATCCGGTTGACCCGTTCCCGCGCCGCGATATCGACAGGCCGAGCCGGCCGGGCTCGAAGTCCGGTGGCCGCGGCGGGGG
>NZ_JADPUN010000149.1 GCF_015690345.1 Plantactinospora alkalitolerans
CGCACCCACCGGCCCGGCCCACCTCCCCCGACTCGACGTCGCCGCCGACCTGCTCGCCCTGCTCCAGGACACCGCCACCGAACCGCGCCCCGACGCGCAGTTGGAGGCACTGACCCTGGCGGCGGCCGCCGACCTGCCGGTGCTGCTCTGGGGAGAGCCGGGAATCGGCAAGACCGCCGCCCTGAACCAGCTCGCCGCAGCCCTCGACCTGCCGCTGACCACGGTGATCGCGAGCGTGCACGAGCCGTCCGACTTCTCCGGTCTGCCCGTGGTCGGTGACGACCCCGCCGTACAGGGCGTTCCGATGGCCCCGCCGGACTGGGCCGTACGCCTGGTGCGGTCCGGCCGAGGGCTGCTCTTCCTGGACGAGCTGTCCACCGCACCGCCGGCCGTCCAGGCCGCCCTGCTCCGCCTCGTCCTCGAACGGCGGGTCGGCGCCCTGCGCCTGCCGGCCGGAGTCCGGATCGTGGCCGCCGCCAATCCCCGGGCCTCCGCCGCCGACGGCTGGGAACTGAGCCCGCCCCTGGCCAACCGGTTCGTACACCTGCAGTGGACGTACGACCACGACGTGGTGGTGCGCGGCCTCGGCGGGACCTGGCCCCGCGCGTCGCTGCCGTGGCTCGACCCGGAGCGGTCGGCCGAGGCCGTGACGTTCGCCCGTCGTGCGGTCTGCGGACTCCTCGGCGCCCGCCCCGCGCTCGTCCACCAACTGCCGAGCAACGAGGCCCGACGGGGTGGTGCCTGGCCGTCACCGCGCAGTTGGGAGATGGCGCTGCGGCTGCTCGCCTTCGCCACCGCCGCCGGCACCTCGCGGGAGGTGCTGTCCATGCTGGTCAGAGGCACGGTCGGGGACGGCCCAGGGCTGGAACTGCTGGCCAGTCTGGACCGGATGGACCTTCCGGACCCCGAGGTGCTGCTGGCCGACCCGGCGGCGGCCGACCTGCCGGAGCGGGGCGACCTGCGGCAGGCCGTACTCGACGGTGTGGTCGAGGCGGTCCGGAGGCGTCCGGAGAGGTCTCGCTGGGACGCCGCGTGGGCCCTGCTGGTCCGGGCATTGGAGACCGGAGCCCCGGACCTGGTGGTCGTGCCAGCGCGCACGCTCGCCACGGTACGCCGGGCGGACTGGGACGTCCCGGCATCGATCGAGCTGCTCGCCGGGGCGGTGTCCCTGAGCCGGCAGGCGGACAGGGCCGCGGCGCGGGTCGGCGCCGCCACGGGAGGCGGCCGATGACGCCCGACGAGCCCGGAAGGCTGGACCTCCAGAAGGTCTTCGCCGCCCGGCTGCACGCCGCCCGGGTCCGGCCCTACCTGGCGACCGCACTGTTCGCACTGCATCCGGTGGAGTCGCGGCGGGTGCCGACAATGGCCGTGGACCGCCACTGGCGGTGCTACATCTCGCCGGCGTTCGTGGCCCGGACCCCGGTGGAGGAGTTGGCCGGGGTGTGGGTACACGAGGTCTCGCACCTGCTACGCGATCATCACGGGCGCAGCGACCGGGTCGCGGTGGAGCGCGGACTGACCGGACCGGGAGAACGACTGAGGATGAACATCGCCGCAGACTGCGAGATCAACGACGACGTGTTCGGGGATGGGCTGGTCCGGCCCGAAGGCGCCGTCGACCCTCGGCTTCTCGGGCTACCCGAGGGCGAGCTGATGGAGGACTACCTGCGGCAGTTCCGGCTCGGGCCGTACACGCAGAGCCTGGCCTGGCTGGACTGCGGCAGCGGCGCCGACGGGTTGGAGCGGGCGTGGGACCTCGGGCCGGACGGTGCGCACGGGCTCACCGCGCAGGAACGGGACGCGGTCCGGTTCCGGGTCGCGCAGGGAATCAGCGCCCGTCCGGGGAACACCCCGAAGGGGTGGCGGCGCTGGGCGGACGAGGCGTTCCACCCGCCGCAGCCGTGGCGGGACCTGCTTGGCGCGGCCGTCCGCTCGGCCACCTCCAGCCCCGGCGCGGGCGAGGACTACAGCTACGGCCGGCCGGCACGGCGATCCACGGCACTGTCCGGCGTTCTCCTGCCGAGCCTGCGGCGCAGGCCGCCCCGGGTCGCCGTGGTCATCGACACGTCCGGGTCGGTCAGCGACGCCGAGCTGGGCAGCGCGCTCCTCGAGGTCGCCGCGATCGCCCGCGCCGTGGGTGGCCGGCGGGACCTGGTCACCGTGCTCCCGTGCGACGCGGCGGCCCGGGTCGTGCACCCACTGTGCCGCGCCGAGGGGATCCCACTACTCGGCGGCGGCGGAACGGACCTGCGTACGGGCTTTACCAGAGCACTCCGGGGCCAGCCCCGGCCGGACGTGATCGTGGCCCTGACCGACGGGCAGACGCCCTGGCCGGACGCGCGGCCACCGTGCCGGACGGTGGTGGGACTGTTTCCGCGCCAGGGAAGGGCCCGGTCATGGGACGAGAACAACCCCGACCACGTGCCGGACTCGCCACCCGGGTGGGCCCGGGTGGTCGTCATCGGCGACGCATCCGCCGGCCGGTGACCCGCCGCCGAACCGGCCGGTCCGGGCAAACCGGTAGTGTGCGACCGGCTGTCGCTGGGCATCAGGGAGCAGGCGAATCTCCGTGGTGCTCGTCGCAGGGTGCCCGGGCGGGCCCCGCCGGGCGCGACGCTGCAGAAGGGCAGGTCCCATGGGTGCGGCATGCGACGGCGATCTCTCGCCGGGCTCGGACGCACCCGCCTCGCTGGCGGTCCGCTTCACGGCCGCCGACATCACGGGCCTACGCCATCAGGTGGCGCGGCTCGCGGCCGGGCACGGGATGCGGGGCGACCGGCTCGACGGCTTCGTGTTCGCCGTCTACGAAATACTCACCAACGCGGTACGGCACGGCGGCGGAAGTGGGTCGTTGCGACTGGAGCACGTCGGCGTCGACCTGGTCTGCCAGGTCGACGACGATGGGCCGGGTTTCGCCGCCGGGCAGCTGTCCGATCAGTCGCCGCTGCGGACCGGCGGGCGGGGCCTCCGGCTCGTCCGGGAACTCGCCGACTCGTTGACCATCACCCCCAGGACGCCCGGCACGTCCGTGCGGGTCCGGCTCTCCCTCGCTGCCGGGCTTCCCACCGGTACGCGCCCGTCCCGGTCGCCGTAACCTGGTCGGCCACCGGACGAGGCGGCGCCTTGAGAGTTCCTGACAAATGATCCAGGTGGTGGGTCTTTCGTCCCTCGTGGAGGGAAGGAAGCAGCGAGCGCTCGTCGTACAGGCGCGCCGGGTGGCGTCGCCGACGCCGTCCGGTTCTGGACGGGCGGCGTAAGAGGGCATCTGATCCCACTCGGTCAAGTTTGCCCGACTAGGTCGGTTCCGATTCGCCAGGTTGGAGTACTTTCTCCGGTGAGGAAGCGGCTCATTGTGTTAACCATCGCCCAGTGGATCATCGTTCTGGATCGCTGGGGCAGCGTTTCGTAGTCGCGGACCAGTCGTCGATGTTGGGTTAGCCAGCCGAACGTGCGCTCCACGACCCACCTGCGAGGCAAGGGCTGGAAGCCTTTCTCCGCGAGACGGGGTACCACTTCGACATCGATGCCGAGGCGAGCGCCGTGGCGCCAGACCGCGGTGTTGTAGCCGCCGTCGACCCAGGTCTTGGACACCGACGGATGATCGGCCGCCAGGACGTCGAGGATCTGCGCGCCGCCGGCGGAGTCCTGTATGGACGCCGCGGTGACGATCACGGCCAGCAGCAAGCCCAAAGCATCGGTGGCTATATGCCGCTTCCGTCCCTTGATCTTCTTGGCCGCGTCGATGCCCTGACTCGTCTCGGCGACATTGCAGGACGTCTTCACGCTCTGCGCGTCCATGACCGCCGCCGTCGGACCAACCGCACGGCCACGAGCGATCCGGACCTGATCGCGTAGCAGGTCGTGGATCCGCTGCGTGGTCCCGTCCCGCTCCCACTTGGCGTAGTAGTCGTACACGGTCTTCGCGGGCGGGAAGTCGTGCGGCAGGTACTCCCACGCGATCCCAGTCCTGGCCACGTACAGGATCGCGTTGACGATCTCCCGCAAATCATGCACACGCCGCCCGATCCCCAACCC
>NZ_JADPUN010000359.1 GCF_015690345.1 Plantactinospora alkalitolerans
CCCCGGGTCCGGGCGCCCCCGCCGGGCCCGGCGAGTCCGCCGTACCCCGCGGCTCCACCCGGGCGTGCGGCTCCGCCGGTCCCGGCGGGCCCGTTCCCGCCGATGCCGTCGCCGTCGCGGGTTCCGTCGCGGGCGCGTGGACCGGGGCCGGATCCGCCACCGGGGCCGAGGTCGCCGGACCGACGGTGGCCGCCAGGGCCGCCGAAGCCGGTCCGACGGCCGGCTGCGGTCGTGCGGCCAGCCGGGCCGTCGGTACGGTGCCGGACCGTGGGTGGTTCGTCGCGACCAGCCGGGGATCGGCGGCCAGCAGTTGACCGCGCAGCGCCTCGCCGACCTGCGCGGCCGTCGGTCGCTCCGCCGGCTCGCGGGACAGACAGCGCAGGCAGACGTCGGCAACCACGGGCGGCAGATCGGGTACGCCGGTGAGCGTCGGTTCGACGCCCGCCTCCATCGCCCGGGACAGGTCCTCCCAGGTGTCGGCGGGAAAGGGCACCCGGCCGGTGAGCGTCTCGTAGAGCAGTACGCCCAACGAGTACGTGTCGGTCGCCGGCTGGGCCGGCAGTCCGTCCAGCCGTTCCGGCGCGACGTACGCGGGAGTACCGAACGTCTCGCCGTCCTCGTCCTCGTCGGGCGCGCCCACCTGGGTCGCGATGCCGAAGTCGAGCACCTTCGCCCCGGTCGCGGTCATCATGATGTTCGCCGGGGTGATGTCCCGGTGCACGATGCCCAGCCGGTGGGCCGCAGCCAGGGCCTCGGACACCTGCGCGCAGATCTCCACGGCGGTCATCCAGGGCAGCGGGCCGGCGGTGAGTTCGGCCTTCAGCTCCTCGCCGGTCAGCAGCTCCATCACCACGAACGCGGTGATCCCACCGTCCGGACCGACGGTCTCGCCGTAGTCGTGCACGGCGGTGACGTGTGGATGCACGAGTTGCGCGGCGGCCCGGGCCTCCTCGCGGACCATCTCCCGGAACTTGGTGTCGGCGGCGAGTGACGCGGCGAGCACCTTCACCGCCACCACCCGGTCCAGCACCTCGTCCCGGGCACGCCAGATCACCGACATGCCGCCGGCACCGATCCTGTCGATGAGGCGATATCTGCGGGCGAGCAGGCCGCCCGCCTGCAACGCTGCCATCGTTCGTCGCACCTGCCTGGGAAGTCGGGAGTCGCGTCAGGCCGTGTGTGGGGTCGTATCAGGCTCCGTGACCGGCAATCGTCTGTCAACGCCGAGATTGCCGGCCGGACACGTACGGCCCGAGCGGGAATCCCACCCCGGCAACATGCCGCGCCCCCGGTGGCGGGGCCCGGCCCGGGATGTCATGTTTCGTCGGGCGGTCCCTCCGCTGCGCCGAGCGGTCGTCGTCGATCCGTCGGCTGCCCGGCCCCGTCGCGCACTCTCCGAGGCCCCGCGCCTGCGACGACCGCCGCCGAGTCGGACTGGGCGGCCCGTGCCAGGATGAACAGCATGGTCAGCGGTCCAGTGGCGTTCGTGCTCGGCGGTGGTGGCGTGCTCGGCGCCGTCGAGGTCGGCATGCTGCGGGCGTTGTTCCGGGCCGGCATCCAGCCCGACCTGGTGCTCGGCACCTCGATCGGCGCGGTGAACGGCGCGCTCGTCGCGGCGGATCCGTCGGAGGCGGTCACCAACCGGCTGGTCCGGCTCTGGGCCTCACCCGAGGCCAGTGAGGTGTACGGCGACTCCATCGCCCGGCAACTGCGGCGCTTCGCCGCCCGTACCCACCTGCACTCGCCGCGCCCCCTGCGCCGGCTGTTGGAGGCGGAACTCGGCGAGACCACCACCTTCGCCGACCTCAAGGTGCCGTTCCGGTGTTGCGCGGCCAGCATCGAGCGGGCCGCCGAACACTGGTTCAGCACCGGCCCCGTGGTGCCGGCGGTACTCGCCTCGGCCTCGGTACCCGGGCTGCTGCCGCCGGCCCGGATCGACGGCGAGCACTTCGTCGACGGCGGCATCGTCAACTCGATCCCGATCGGGGAGGCGGTGCACGCGGGCGCCCGGCAGATCTTCGTACTCCAGGTGGGCCGGATCGAGCGCCCGTTGACTCCGCCCCGCCGGCCCTGGGAGATCGCCCAGGTGGCCTTCGAGATCGCCCGGCGGCACCGGTTCGCCCGGGAGATGGCGGCGCTCCCCGACGACGTGGACGTGCACGTGCTGCCGACCGGGGGGCTGGCGCCCCGGGACGACACGCCATGGGCGTACCGGGACATGGCGGCGGTGGGGCGGCGGATCAGTCGCGCCTACACGGCGTCCCGGCGCTACCTCGTCGAGCACGTGGACCTCGGCTGATGCCACTGCCGCCCAGGTGGGTCCGGCGGTTGATCCTCGGCCCCGGGACGGTGCTGCTCGCCGTACTGGTGGTGACCACCCTGCCGGTGTGGCTGATCCTGGCCGCGGCGGTCTCGCCACTGGTCCCCGGCTACCTCCGGCCGCTCCGGGTGCTCTGGCTGGGGATCGTCTACCTGCTCTGGGACTCGGCCGCGCTGGTCGCGCTGTTCGCACTCTGGGTCGGCTCCGGCTTCGGCTACCACAAGCGGTCCCCGTCGTTCCAGCGGGCGCACTACGTCCTGGCCGGCTGGTTTCTGACCTTCCTGTTCTGGCAGGCCCGGTGGACGCTGCGACTGCGCATCGACATCGTCGGAACCGACCCGGACACCGCGTTGCCCGGACGTCCGGAGCTGGTGCTGTGCCGGCACGCCGGGCCGGGCGACTCGTTCATCCTGATCCACGCGCTGGTCAACTGGTTCGACCGGGAACCGCGGATCGTGCTCAAGGACACGCTGCAATGGGATCCGGCCGTCGACGTACTGCTGAACCGGCTGCCCAACCGGTTCATCGCGGCCCGCAACCGCCGGAAGACCCGGGTCGGTCCGACCGAGCGCGTCGGCCCACCCCGGGAGGCCCTGATCGAGCAGATCGGGCACCTGGCCGTGAACCTCGACGAGAACGACGCGTTCGTGATCTTCCCCGAGGGCGGCAACTTCACCCCGCGACGCCGTCGGCGGGCCATCGAGCTGCTGAGGTCCCGTGGACTCGACGAGATGGCGGAGCGGGCCGAGGCGATGCGACACGTGCTCGCGCCGCAGCCGGGCGGCGTACTGGCCGCGTTGGACGCCGCGCCGGACGCCGGGGTCATCTTCGTCGCGCACACCGGGCTGGACCGGATGCTGACCGTGGCCGACGTCTGGCGGGAGCTTCCGATGGACAAGCGGATCGTGATGCGATTCTGGTCCGTACCGCCGGAGGAGATACCGGCCGACCGGCAGGAGCGCATCGACTGGTTGTTCGACTGGTGGGCACGGATCGACGAATGGGTCGATGCGCATCGCGAGGACGGCGATCCGGCGTAGGGTGCCCGGCGTGGACCAGATCTGCATCGTGACGACCGTGGTGGACGCGCGGGCCGTCGCGGACGTGCTCGCCGCAGCCGCGGTGGCCGCCCGGTTGGCGGCCTGCGCACAGGTGAGTGGACCGGTGGACAGCACCTACTGGTGGGAGTCCCGGATGGAGACCACCCGGGAGTGGTCGGTGCTGTTCAAGACCGCGCCGGACCGGGTCGAGGCCCTCATCGGCCAGGTACGGGCCGCCCATCCGTACGAGGTGCCGGAGGTACTGGTGACGTGGGTGTCCGGTGGCAACCCGGGCTACTCCGCATGGCTGCACGAGCAGACCCGACCCTGACGCGTCCCCGGTACCCGGTACCGGACCCGGGGTAGGTACGCGCACTCTGTGAGCGGCTCTTCCGGTGCCGGAGCATGGGCAGCGTGACCGCTTCCGCGAACGCGTACCCCTGTCCGGTGTGTGGGGCCGGGGCCGATCTGGCGACCGGGTGCCGGGGCTGTGGCCGGACACCCGATCCGGTCGCCGCCGAGGTGATCCGGCTCGACGCGGAGATCGTCGCGCTGGTTCCCCGGGTGGAG
This sequence comes from Plantactinospora alkalitolerans, assembly GCF_015690345.1. GTDB lineage: Bacteria > Actinomycetota > Actinomycetes > Mycobacteriales > Micromonosporaceae > Plantactinospora > Plantactinospora alkalitolerans. Next base: position 3,931 of record NZ_JADPUN010000359.1, read on the forward strand.
CAGGCCCGGCAGGCGTACCTGGGTCTCGACTCCTCGCTGCGGCAGATCCGCCAGCGGCGCGAAACCCTCGC
>NZ_JADPUN010000250.1 GCF_015690345.1 Plantactinospora alkalitolerans
GTGGAGACATGGTCGTGCACTCCCGTCCTGAACAGGTGCGTACAGGCAGGGCGCTCGCCGTTGCGCCGAATGCCGTCGAAGTGGAGCTCTTCCCGGGGGATTGCCTTCCCGCGAAGCCGCGACCGTCGACCGATGGGCAAACCGGCACGCCGATCGTTGTCGTGGGTCAACCGCGCCGTCGGTTACCTCGACGTAACAACTGTGAGCTGTGTTCGACACACTAATTCCAGTGTGTCGATGTGTCCATACCTTTCGTTGTGCCAGCGTGAACTTCTGTCGATATGGGGGAAAGTGCCGACAACACCGGGCGACTGGCGCTTTCCGCGCCGTGTCGACCGCCGTCGCCGCCCGCCCGGCGGCGACCAGCGCAGCCGTACCCCTGCCGGCGGCGACCAGCGCGGCCGTTATCCCTGCCGGCGGCGACCAGCGCGGCCGTTATCCCTGCCGTTCCACGGCTTCGGCCGCCAGGGTGGCCAGCACCTCGGCGGCGTCGGCGGAGATCGGCGCCTCCATGAGCGCCGCCAGCGCGGCGTCGGTGCGCACCTTGATCATCTGTTCGATCCGGTCCAACGCACCGGTCGCGACGATGATCGAGCGCAGCTCGGCGGCCCCGCCCGGATCCAGGTCAGGATTGCCGAACAGCGCCTTCAACCGTTGCGACTGGGCCCGGCCGGCACCGCTGCGGGCCAGCGCCATCATCACCGTCGGCTTCCCCTCGCGCAGGTCGTCCAGAACCGACTTGCCGGTCAAGGCCGGATCACCGAAGACCCCGAGCACGTCGTCACGGAGCTGGAACGCGTCGCCCAGCGGATCGCCGAACGCCGCCAGCGCCGCCAGCAGCTCCGGCGACCCGGCGGCCAGCGCGGCGCCGATCTGCAACGGCCGGGTCACCGTGTAGCGGGCCGCCTTCATCCGGATCACGGTCAACGCGCTCGCCACCGACCCGTCGCCCACCCCGGAGACCAGGTCCAGGTACTGCCCGGCGATCACCTCGGTACGCATGGTCGCGAAGACGCCGTAGCCCTGGTGCACCTCCTCCAGGGTCAGGCCACACTCCTGGAAGAGCTGGTCGGCCCAGGCCGCGCAGAGGTCGCCGCAGAGCAGCGCCGTGCTGCGCCCGTACGACGCCGGATCACCGCGCCAGGCCGACCGGGCGTGCAGGTCGGCGAAGATCCGGTGCACGGAAGGCTCGCCGCGACGCCGGTCGCTGCCGTCCATGATGTCGTCGTGGATCAGCGCGAAGGCGTGGAACAGCTCCAGCGCGGCGGCGGCGGCCACGATCGGCGTACCGTCCGCGCCGCCGGCACCACGCCAGCCCCAGTAGCAGAAGAGCGGGCGCAGCCGCTTGCCACCGGCCAGCACGAACCGGTGCAGCGTGGTGAAGACGCCCCGGGGGGCACCGTCCGGCCAGTCCGGGTCCTGCCGGTCGAGGAAGGCGGCCAACTGGGCGTCGAAGCGCTTCCGGAGAGCACCGAGGTCCACCTCGGGAACCGTGGCGGTCATGATCGATCCGTCGGGCCGGCGAGACGCAGCAGCAAACCCTTCACCTCGGTCGCGGCGTACCGGACCTGGGCCACCGAGGCGTCCGAGCAGAGCAGCACCGGGGCGTCCGCCGGATCGGCGGGCAACCGGCCGTGCGAGCCGCGTACCGCCCGGGCCCCGGCGTCCAGTCCGACCACACTCATCAGGTAGCGCATCCCGAGCTTCTTCCGGGCCAGCGCCACCGCCGCCCGGCGCTTGGCGGCACCCGGCGCCGCCGGGTCGAAGAGGAGTTCCGCCGGGTCGTACCCGGGCTTGCGATGGATCTCCACCAGCCGGGCGAAGTCCGGCGCCCGGGAGTCGTCCAGCCAGTAGTAGTAGGTGAACCAGGCATCCGGCTCGGCGACCAGCACCAGTTCGCCGGAGCGTGCGTGGTCCAGCCCGTGTGCGGCCTTGCCCGCCTCGTCCAGCACCTGCGCCACCCCGGGCAGCCCGGCACAGAGCTTCGCCACCGCCGGCACATCGGCCGGGTCCCTGACGTAGACGTGCGCGATCTGGTGGTCGGCCACCGCGAACGCCCGGGACGTCCACGGGTCCAGGTACTCCATCCCGTCCTGGGTGTACACCCGGAGCAGCCCCTCGGAGCGGAGCAGCCGGTTGACGTCCACCGGCCGGGAGGCCTCGGTGATGCCGTACTCCGACAATGCCACCACCGTCGCGTTCCGGGCGGCGGCGGCGTCCAGCAGCGGGCCCAGGATCCCGTCCAGCTCGGCGGCGGCCGCCGCCGCCTGCGGCGAGGACGGGCCGAAGCGTTGCAGGTCGTAGTCGAGGTGCGGAACGTAGACCAGGGTCAGGTCCGGGTCGTGGTCGGCCATGATCTGCTGGGCGGCCCGGCAGATCCAGGCCGACGAGGGCAGCCCGGCGCCCGGCCCCCAGTAGGTGAACAGCGGAAAGCCGCCGAGCTTGCCGGTCAGCTCGTCGTGCAGCTCCGGCGGATCGGTGTAACAGTCCGGCTCCTTGCGCCCGTCGGCGTAGTAGATCGGCCGGGGCGTCACCGTCCAGTTCACGTCGGCGCCCATCGCGTACCACCAGCAGACGTTGGCGACGGTGTAGTCCGGGCGCTCCCGGCGGACGGCCTGCCACACCTTCTCCCCGCCCATCAGCGCGTGGTGCTGCCGCCACAGGAACACCTCGCCCAGGTCACGGAAGTACCAGCCGTTGCCGACGATGCCGTGCTCGGCCGGCAGCGCGCCGGTGAGGAACGTCGCCTGGGCCGAGCAGGTGACCGCCGGCAGCACCGTGCCGAGTTCGGCCTGGCAGCCGGCGTCGGCCAGCGCCCGGAGCCGGGGCATGTGGGCGAGCAGCCGGGGGGTCAGCCCGACCACGTCGATCACGACCAGTGGATTAGCCATGGCGCCTCCTCAGCAGCGGCGTGGGTCCGGCCGGTCCGGCCGGTCCGGCCGGTCCGGCCGGGGCCCGGGTCAACCCCAACGCGGTCAGTTCGTCGCGGGCGAAGGCCAGTTCGGCGGCGATCCCGGTGGCCAGCTCCTCATCGGACTCCGGGCGCTGCGCCGCCGGCAGCACTCCCCAGGTGTACGTCTCCACGTCCAGGTGGTCACAGCCGGCGACCGGACCGGCGAACAGCTCCCGCAGGGCGCTGCGCAGCACCGGCACCGTGGATTCCAGCGGCGGGGCGGGCACGGCGTGCAACGGCACGTGGTAGTGCACCCGCCAGGCTCCGGGAAGCTCGGCGTCCAACGCCTCGTCCAGGTCGTCGGCGGCGTGCCCGGGATCGGCCGGATCGCCGGCACCCGCGCAGGATTCGGCCCGGGTCTGGTGCATGAAGCGCGGTTCGACGTACCCGCGCAGGGTGTCCACGGCCGCGACCGGGTCGGCGGCGGCCAGCGCGGCCGAGACCTGGACCTTCACCACCGGTATCCCGGCGGTTCGCAGCCGGGCCAGCGCCTCCGACGGTTCCTCCCAGGCACAGGCCAGATGGGCCAGGTCCAGGCAGATGCCGAGCCGGTCGGTGTCCATCCGGGACAGTTCGGCGACCGCCTGTGCGGTGGACTCGACCACGCAGCCCGGTTCCGGCTCGAACCCGACCCGGACCGCCCGGCCGGTCCGCCAGGCGATCTCGGTCAGCCCGTCGGCCAGCTCGGCGAGCACCCTGGCCGCCTGGGCCGACCGCCGCTCGTCCCAGGGCTCCCGCCAGGCCAGCGGCAGGGTGGAGACCGAGCCTCGGACGGCGTCGTCGGGCAGCAGGTCGACCAGGACGGTGGCCAGGTTCAGCGTGTAGACCAGCCGTTCCCGGGTGGTCCAGTCCGGCTGGTACACGGCCTTCTTCACCACCGGAGCCTGGAAGGCCTGGTAGGGAAAACCGTTCAGGGTGACCACCTCCAGCCCGCGCGCGTTCAGCTCGGCGCGGAGCCGCCGCCGGGCCTGCGGGTCGGCGGCCAGCCCGGCCGCGACCGGCGCGGCCAGCCACAGCCCCAGACCGAGTACGTCGG
>NZ_JADPUN010000216.1 GCF_015690345.1 Plantactinospora alkalitolerans
GCCCGGGGCCCGGCGCCCAGCGGTGGCAGCGGGTCTTCCGCCGGCGCTGGCGGCGACAACACCGGTACCGGCGGCGACCAGCACGGCGGTGGCCCGGCCGACGGCGGGGCACCCGGCAAGGGTGCCGCGGACGGCGTCGGGACGGCCGTGGACGGCGGCGGAGGCACCGGCGGTCAGCCGGCCGCCGGCAGCGACGTACGCCCCGCCGGGAGCGACGGAGAGGCCAGTCGCGCCGGCTCCGGGGACACCTCGATCCAGACCAGCGACACACCGGCCACCACCGACAAGTCCGACACAGCTCCACCCGGTGGCAGCGTCGGGGAACCAGCCCGGGACGCTGCCCGCGATGCCCCGGCACCCACCGGTACGCCCGGCGCCGTCACTCGAGGTTCGGATGCGGCGCACCCGACAGCCGTGCCCGAGCCCGGCCGCGTCGAGACGCCACTGAATCCGGCCGCTGAGTTTCGTCCCGAGGCGGTCACCGCTGGCGCACCATCCACGAAGGACATCTCGGAGACGCGCGAGAGCGTGCCCGCCTCCGTCGCGGAGCAGCCGCCGCAGTCCATCCGGCCCGACCTCCCGGCTGCCGGTGAAGGATCGGTGGACCAGACGGCGGAACCCGCGGCCACGCCGGACCAGACCGATCTCCAGACGGTGGAGTCCGTCGGCGGCGACGCGCCGACGGACTCCACCAGTCGACAGTCGCCGGCAGCGGCGGGTCCGGACGGTCCCGAGGAAACGCCCGGCACCAGGCGCGACACCGAACCGTCGCTGCCGGTGAACCGCGTGGCCGCTGCACCGTCGACGATCCCGGCCGGCTCCGCCCCACCGAGCACCAGCACAGGTACGTCCACCGACCGCTTCGCCAACGCCTACCTCGCGGCCCAGGGCAGCGGCGCGGTGAACTTCGCCATCCCTGTTCCCACGGACGTGATGGCGGCGAACGGGTCCGCTGCCGCGAAGCTCGACCAGACGTTCCGCGACGCCGGGCTGAAACCCCTGAGCGAGACGGGAAAGCCCGATATCGCGGCCGACCGCGCCACGACCGATCTCCGGACCGGTCTCAACCGCAAGGCCGACGACGTCGGGCTCAAACAGGGCATCTTCCCGGCAACGGACGAAGCGGCGGCGGCCCCGGCTCGCAGGACCGATGTCAGCACGGCGGGTGCCCCGGACCGCTTCACGCCGCCGGGCTTCCATTCCGTGGAACGGGCGAACTCGCCGGTGATGCGACTGGAGGACGCCCTGACCGCGCAGGGCTGCACTCCCAGGGAGATCCAGGGTTTGCGCGAGGCGATCCGCCAGGATCCCGCGCTCGCCGACCGGTTGGGCGGCAAGCAGGGCGCCGAGTTGTGGCGCGACTTCGCGAAGGTGGGCCAGGTGCCGTGGGATCGCCTCCGCCCACCGTCGGAGCGGGTCGACGCCCTGTTGCACCGGGCACTCGGCCTCGACGCCGACGGGTACGTGTCGCAGAAGAACCTCGACCAGCTCACCCACCGCGCCTGGCACGACGAGAAGTCGCTGCTCGGCCGCGGGCTGTCCCAGAGCGACATGCAGGCGCTCCGCGGCTACCTGCGCGAAACGGGTCGATCCCCGAAACCGGCTGCGGAGGACCGACTCGTTCTGGCCGGCGACGGGCAGACGATGCGCGAAAGCGAGTACGTGCAGCACGAGCGCACGAAACAGATCCACGCCACCGTGGAAGCGCCGATCGCGGTGGGCGTCGCCCGGGCCGCCGGCGCGTCCCCCGAGACGGCCGCGAAGATCGGCCAGGCCTCGAACCTCGTGGTCGACATGGTGAGCGCCGCCGTACCGCACATTGCCGCCCAGCGTGACCTGCACACGTCGACCAACCTGCCGAACCAGGAGCGGGCGGCCGTCGTCCGGCCGCAGTCGCCGGCCGTGGACACGAAGCCTCCGGCCACCGACATCCCGGCCGAAGCACCGCAACCGGGCCGGAGCACCGCCCGGGACGGCGGCGTCAGGCTCAGCGGGGATACCGGCTGCGCCGCCACCCGAACGCCCGTCGACCGGACACCCACCACCCGTCCGTCGACCGCCGCACCCGCCGACCGCACCGCACCGACCGGCCAGAGCCCCGGCCGAGCCCCCGACCTGAAACTGAACACCCCACCCCTGGACACCAGGGCCACGACCACCGGCGGCATCGAGAAGATCAGCACGGCGGTGGACCACTTCGGCGCCCGCACCGTGGTCATCGAGGGCAAGGTCCTCGAAGGTATCAAGGACCGTGCCCTCAACGCGCCGAACTACAACCGGGAGTCACACTGGCGGGATCTCCGTGCCGAGCTCAACGTTCCGAACTACGAAGCGGCGCACCTGTGGGGACCGGGCTTCGGCGACGAGGCCGCGGCGGGAATCATGCTCGCCCCGAGGGATGTGAACCAGATCTGGCAGAGCAAGGGTGTCGAGGCGTTCGTCCGCGACCTGGCCAACGAGGCGCGCGTACACGGCGGTGCGTTGCGGCTGACCGCCACCGCGACCAGCCACGGCTCGGAGGTTCGCGGCGGAGACGCCCTGCTTGCGCAGGTGACGTATCGATTCACGGTTGTCGACAGGACCGGAAACCCCGTCGACGCGAAGCAGGTCACTCTCTCGGTTGACCCGCCGCCGAGCGGTCGCGTCCACGACCTGGCCGTGTCAGACGTCCCACTCCGTCGTTCACGGCCGTGAACAGGGCGAGAGCGATGCACCGCGTATCCTTTCCCCGTGATGCTGCGGTTCGAGTCGCGCGCCTCCGACTCGCCCTGGATCGATACCGTCTGGACCTGTAGGAGCGAGAAGGTCGCGGAGATGACCTCTGTCGCGTGGGTGTGCTGGGGTCTGGTGTTCTGGCAGCACGAGGGCAGGGCGTACGCGAGCATTTCCGGCCCCGAGACCAGGACCGGCACCGCGCCGGTGCCGCAGGACGCGACCTTCGTCGGTATCGAGTTCGCCGTGGGCACGTCGCTGCGGGTCGTGCCGACGGCGGCCCTGGTCGACGGCGGCGTCGAACTTCCCGACGCCACGCGCAGGACCTTTCGGCTGGACGGCGCCCGCTGGGAGACCCCCGGCCCCGACGACGCCGAGGCCCTGGTCGACCGGCTTGTCCGGGCCGGAACCGTGGTCCGTGACCCGCTCGTCACCGAGGTCCGCCGCGGCCACCGTCCGGAGGTGTCGGAACGCACCGTCGAACGCCGGTTCCGGGCGGCGACCGGGCTCACCCAAGGCGCTGTACGGCAGATCGAACGCGTACGCAGGGCGTCGATGCTCCTGACCGCCGGCGTCCCCGTCGCCGATGTCCTCTCCGATCTCGGGTATTTCGACGAGCCGCATCTGGCCCGTGCGCTGCGCCGGTACGTCGGGCGTACGGTTCGACAACTCCACGAGGGCACGGGCGGTGCGCTCGCCCTGGACCTGACTCAGTCGACGACGTCGTAGATCAGTTTCAGAACACCGTTCGGGTAAGCGGTCGACTCCCGGAGGGTCAGTCGCTGCTTGTCCTTGTCCGCGTTGCTGAACAGCGTCTTGCCGGCGCCGAGCAGCACAGGGAAGACGAGAAGGTTGTACCGGTCGATCAGGCGCGCGTCCGACAGGCGCCGGGCCAGCTCCGCACTGCCATGGATGAAGATCGCGCCACCCGCGCTCTTCTTGAGTTCGGCGACGTCCCCGGTCGAGCGGAGGATGGTCGTCGGTCCCCATCCCTCGACGAGGGCGTCGCCGGACAGCGTGCTCGAGACGACGTACTTGGGCAGTTCCTGGTAGGCGGCGTGGTCGTCCGACTCGCGCCAGACCGGCGCGAACAACTCGTAGCTCCGGCGGCCGAACATCAACGCGGTCGTATCCTCGAGTTCCTCACCCTTGAGCGAGAAGGCCTCGGGCACGAATTCGACGTCGCTGACCCAGCCACCGCCTCGGTGCCCCTCGGCCGGGTCACCTGGGGAGTCCACGACGCCGTCGAGGGAACAGAAGCCGGTGTAGACCAGTTCACGCATGTGCTGTTTCTCCTGAGATCGAAGCGATGAGATCGCCAGGGGATCGGCAACCGGTCCCGGCGCCACGTGGACGCGTTCTGACGACGAACCGACGATCATGCTAGGAAGCGATCGGCATGGCGGTCTTGTACGGAACCGACGGCAGTGCCGACGACAGGACCGGCGCGGGCATGGTGATGAGGCAATCAGCGCGACCCCGGTGAGGAGGCTCTCGTCGCGGACCCTCGACCGTCGTTCACCGTCGCTTCTTCGGCCGGGGCGGGCTCGGGGTTGACTGGCATTCCATGCAGCGGCAAGAATACATCGTGGTCGTTGTTAGCGCTAACATTCTGCTGTGCGACGCGACCTCGTGATCCTGACGCGGTGACCGCCGCCACGCGAATCTCTGGGAGTAGCCGATGCGAGCACGGGCGAGATGGTTCGCGGCGATCGCCGCGCTGGGTATGGTCGCCGCGGGTGTGGGGGTGCGGCCCGATGCGGCCAGCGCCGAGTCCAACGGCGGGGTACGGGTGATGCCGCTCGGCGACTCCATCACCGAGGGCACCCAGGTACCGGGCGGGTACCGCATCGGGCTCTGGCAGCGCCTGGTCAACGGCAGATATACCGTGGACTTCGTCGGATCGCAGTTCAACGGGCCGTCCAGCCTCGGCGACCACGACCACCAGGGCCATCCCGGCTGGCGCATCGACCAGATCGACGCGAACGTCGTCGGCTGGCTGAACACGCAGCGGCCGCAGAGCGTCCTGCTGCACATCGGCACCAACGACATCCTCCAGAACTACAACGTCAGCAGTGCGCCGAACCGACTCTCGACCCTGATCGACCGCATCACCAACACCGCCCCCAACGCCGAGGTGTTCGTCGCGCAGATCATTACGCTCACGAACAGCAACCAGGCGGCGGCGGCACGTACCTTCAACTCCGCGATCCCCGGGATCGTGCAGAGCAAGAGGGACGCCGGCAAGCGGGTCCACCTGGTCAACATGCAGAGCGCCCTGACCACCGCGGACCTGATCGACGGCATCCACCCGACCGCCGGCGGCTACGACAAGATGGCGGCGGTCTGGTACAGCGCGCTCCAATCGGTGTCCGGCAGCATCGGTACCCCCGGGAGCGGCACCCCGACCACCGCCACCGCGATCGTCGGTGGCCCGTCCGGTCGGTGCGTCGATGTCCCCGGCTCCAGCACCACCAACGGCACCCAGGTGCAGCTGTGGGACTGCCACGGTGGCACCAACCAGCGGTGGACGTACACCTCGGGCCGACAGCTGAACGTCTACGGCAACAAGTGCCTCGACGCCGCGGGCTACGGCACGTCCCCGGGCACCCGGGTCACCATCTACGACTGCCATGGCGGGACGAACCAGCAGTGGAACGTCAACGCCAGCGGCACCATCACCGGCGTGGGGTCCGGCCTCTGCCTGGACGCCGACAACCAGGGCGCCGGCAACGGCACGAAGATCGTCCTCTGGACCTGCACCGGCCAGACCAACCAGCAGTGGAGCCGCCGCTAGCCGTACCCGGGGCCTGGCCGATCGGCCCGCGAACCTGCCGCGATGCGTCTTGACGTGCCGTCGGCGACGCCCCGGAGCCAGCACCGGATGACGGGCTCTGTCGCTGATTGTCTCGGATGGCCCTGCCAGATGAGACGCTCTCCGCAGAGGACAGCCGTAACCGGCCCCGCCACGAGTTGACTCTCGCTGCCTTCGTTCACCGATTGTCGTTGACACCGTGCCTATCGCACGGCTACCGGTGTGCCGGTCCGCGTGTTGTCTGCGGCCCGACCGGACGTACGACAGGCAGCAGCGCAGGGCACGTCGCTGCGGAATCGAAGCGTGCGCCAACCGCAATCGCCGTTAGCCTGACAGGCATGGCCATCGCTCGCTTGCCCGTCATCGCTATCGACTGTCCAGATCCTGGTGCGCTCGCAAGGTTCTACGGCGCGATGCTGGATTGGAAGATCGACGTCTTCGTGGACCGGGCTTCGGTTTGCTCTCAGGACGGCCAGTGCATCATCTTCCATCGGGTGGCTGATTACACGCCGCCGACGTGGCCGACCCAGGAGCGGCCCAAGCAGATGCACCTCGACATGGTCGTTGACAACCTCGACGCAGCCGAGGCGGCAGTGGTCGATCTCGGTGCGACCAGACATCCGGACCAGCCAGGTACGGCCTACAGGGTCTTCCTGGACCCTGCGGGTCACCCATTCTGCCTATGTCTGGAATGATCCGGACGGGAGCTCGGCATAGCGTTCGCACTCATCGGTAGTCCCGCACGTCGACCGACACGGAACGTCGATCACGGAGCGTCTCGCCTACGGGTTCATGCCCTCGCAGGATACGAGCACCGGATCGGCACAGTAACCCACGACGGGCCCAGCACGTTGGACATTCCTAATGCCATCGTGCTCACTGCGCGAGCTGTCCTCGGCGATGCTCCGGCTGCTGCTTCTCACGGTGCTTGCGGCCGCATCCGTGGCACTCCTGATCACCACGACCGCCAGTATCCATCCAGGATGGCGGGTCAGACGCTGCGCCCCCCGAAGGCCCGCACCTGGGGCCGCCGCGGCCACACGCCGGTGACCCGGTGTCGGGCAGGGGCTCCGGGCGGATCTCGATTGCTGGTCTGGTCTGCGTCAAGCCCGGGCAGCGCAGCCGGCTCATCTACCGCACGATCGTCCACCGCGGCCGCAAGAACGAGTGGTGCAGCTTCGCCGAAGCCGACTACATCGCCCTGCTCGACGCCGCCCACCAGCAACTCAGCGGCCCGATCGTGCTGGTCTGGGACAATTTGAACGCCCACGTCAGCGCCGCTATGCGCGAGCTGATCGCCGCACGGGACTGGCTGCACGTCATCCGGCTGCCCGCCTACGCGCCCGGCCTCAACCCCACCGAGGGCGTGTGGTCACACCTCAAACGCAGCATCGGCGACCTCGCCGTCCGCGGCGTTGACCACCTCCAGGCGGTCATCAAGAACCGGCTCAAGCGAATCCAGTACCGCACCGATCTGCTCGACGGCTTCCTCGCCCACACCGGCCTTACCCTCGAACCCGACTCAACCTAGCCATTCAAGGTCTGTAGCGGTCCATCCTCGGCTGCCTTCAGTGCTACGACGACGTTAGTTACCGTCTGGCTGCGTGCCGGAGTAACTAATGGCAGAGCAGAAGCAGCTTGACGCCTGCGCCGCAGGAGGCGGTTAGGGCAAGCGTGACGGCGAGGAGGGCACGGGCGACGATCGGGCCTGCCTTACGGCCGTCCCAGGTAATCGGGAGCAGCTGTTCCACAACGACCGCAAGCAGCCAGACGAGCAGCAGCAGCGGGTAATTCAGGTCCCAAATCTCGTTGGAGAAGGCGCTGCCGTTGCCGCTGCCGCCGTAGTTCGAGCAGCCGCGCACGTCGGTGGCCGGCTGGAGCGCCACCGTCAGCATCGTAAGCAGGACACCGCCCACCAGCAGCGCCCAGAAGCCGGCTAGCGGGGACCGCGGCTTCGTCAGCCCAGCACGCTCGCCTTCGAACAAGAAGATCGTCGGCTCCCTGGGTTGCGGTGTAGGAGCTGCCGATGAAAGCACACCCGCTCACAATGATCAAATAAGCGGCCTTTCCGCTGGCTGACGTCCTCGCCGTCGTCCGAACTCACTAGGAATCGGCCGAACGGTGGTAAAGATGCGGGGAGGCGATCGGCTCATCCTGAATCCGCAGCTTAGAGGCCGTGCCGGGTATCCGCTCTTCGGCATGATCGTGTCCCACACGCCTTCCGGGCCGTCACCCTGCGTAGCTTCCAGGCAACCTAGCGACGTGCGTGCTCTGCGGCAGATGAGGACGTCGTGTCGTGGCTACTCGGAGCAATGCCCATACGATGCTCTTGTGAACGAGCCGAGCCCAAGATTCGCCGCTGCGTTCGTGCGTAGTGTCGCCGTTCTAGCGCTGGAGGCTGATGCGCAGGTGGCATGGACCAGCCAGCTCGCAAAGCACCACGTTCCACTGATCGACGAGCTAGCGCTAGAGTTCGATGAAGGTATTCGGCTCCTGCCAATTTTTGTGGAGCGTGGCTGGCTCAACGACGAGGCCCGACCTGTGTTGGCTCAGCTCGATGAACAGCTTGACGCAATGAGCGGCCAGCACAATGCCCACCTGTGGCATGCTGAGGCTCTGGTCAGCCGAGCGGAGTGGGATCGCGTCAGGACACTGGCGAGGATAGCCCTGACTCGGTTGGTCTAATCGCAACTGCGCAGGCGCACTACTCTCGACACGACGGGACGGGACGCCCGCGCGGGGCCGGCTACAAGCGGTGATGGCCGGGCACGCGGTCGCCACCCACAGTGCGGCAGATGAGCGCAGTCTGGCGGTCGGCGCTGCCGGGCCGTTGCGCGGTGGCCGGTCAGGACTGAGCGGCGGATGCACCGGGCAGCAGGTCGGCGGCCGGTAACGCAAAGTCGATGAACTGGGCGACCTGCTGGGCGACCGGTGGGTCCAGGTTGGCCAGCACCACCGTGACGTGCTCCGATGCAGGGTGGATGGTCAGCACGGCGCTCGCGCCGGGGAACCCGCCAATGCCGCTGATCGACCGGATGCTGTGTACGGTCTGCTCGGCGAACCCGTAGGCTTGCCGCCCGTTGAAGCCCGCATTCACCTTGCCGGTGGTCAGCAGGTCGGTGTGTGTGGCGTCCAGTAGGTCGTGACGCAGGATCGCCAGCGCGAACTGGCGCAGGTCGCCGGCTGTGGCGTAGGCGCCGCCAGCCGGGTTGCCCAGTAGCGACCGGTAGTCGGTGTTCGGGGTGAGGTCGTCGCCGAGATAGCCGATGGCCAGGTCCGGGGCCGGTGGCTCGTCGGGGTTGTTGCCGGAGCGGGTCATGCCGGCCGGACGCAGCACGGCGGTGTCCAAGTCGGCCAGGTAGCCGTGGCCGGTGATGCGTTCGATGATCGCGCCGAGCAGGACGTAGCCGTAGTTGCTGTAGTCATACATACTGCCGGGCTCGAACGTCGGGGGTCGGCGGCCGAGCAGGGCGATGAACTGGTCCGGGGTGCGGATCTCGTCGCGGCGGTCCCAGTGGGCGGAGGTGAAGATGTCGCCGGTGCCGCCGGTATGGGTGAGCAGGTGGTGCACAGTGGCCTTGGCGGCCAGTTCGGCGTTCGGGTAGTCCGGCAGGTGCCGGCCGATCGGGTCGGCCGCGGACAGCCGGCCGTCCTGGATCAGTCGCACGATCGAGGTGGCGGTGAACAGTTTGGTGATCGACCCTATCTGGAATCGGGTGTCCATGGTCACCGGGGTCTTCCGCTCCCGGTCGGCCAGGCCGTAAGCACCGGTGAACAGCGTTTCGTTGCGCCGGGTGACCAGGACCGTTCCGCTGAACCGGCCGGCCGCCGACTCCTCGTCCAGGATTGCGGTCAAGCGCCGCCGCCAGGCCATGATTCCCCCTCCGGGCACCTACGATGAGTGCACCCACTGGTTTAGCTGAACGTCCGCCAACCGGCCACCGAATTTCTGGCCGGCTCGGTACGGGCCCGCTCACGCCGACGGTGAGTGCCCGGCCGGGCTCCACCACGCTCGGATCACCCTGGGATGCAGGGTTGAGTTCTTCATGCCGCAAGTTTCAGCTCATGAATAGCCAGATTCCAATCCATACCGTCACACGTCGATAGCGACGGCATTTGCGGATGCGAAAAGCACACTGTCCTCGGCAGATCCGCTCATCCGTCTCTCCGGTGTATGCCTGCCCGACCTCACGGATAGTCAGGCCATCCGATGACGTCTTCGGTGTCAACTCCTCGTAGGACCGCTCCTTGCCTCAACGCAACAGTGACATCGGTACGGCCATACGAAGGATCGTGGGTGCGAACGCTGCTGAACCTCGCGTAGGACGGGTCCGCCGTAGGTCCGGCAACTAGCGCATGAACGAAGTCCCAGGCGGTGAACTGCAGGGTTCAGCCAAAGGCCGCGCACGAGCAGCGGCAGATCCCTGCTGTCCAATCCGACGATGCCTGGTTAGAGCGGTGACACCACCATCTCGACGTGTTGCGCTTCCGCTGCTTTGTCCACGTTGAACTGCAGCAACCAGCGACCCGGCTGAAGCGCGACTTCGTCGCTCTCGTCGGCATCACCGATATAGAGCCGTCCCGAGGGAACCTCGAAGGCGACCTCATACGGCAAACCGTCAACCCGCCCGGACGTCACCCGGACATCAAGGGTGACGTCACCCCCCTCGTCGACCGTGCCGGCATGAACGACCAGAACAGCGACATGGGAAGCCGTTGAGAGCACTGGGCCCTCGCTGTTGTGGAAATCGATATCAACGTCGGCCTCGCAATCGGCGTCGCTGATGTAGATGGCACCCCAGTAGTACGGACGGACCCGAAGTACGTGTTGATCTTCTGCCATGACGCCGGACCTTACCCCTTCCCAGGATCCCGACCCCGCCGGAACGAAGTGCCGACGACATCGCCTCCACGGACGAATAACGTCCGCTTCTCTACGGCTGCGGATGTCGACCGACGCGGAAGGCTGCTCACGAGGCGTGACGGCTCCGGCTGGTCGTGGCGCGCACGGTCGGAGCCAGATGAGTACGTCGAGCATTTGGTCTGCTCACCCGGTGATCCTGGCTTCTCGCCGTGGTCTCCGGCTCGTCCCATCTGAAGCAGGCGCTGCATGCCTGATAATCGATCGATGTCCTCGATCTACGACGTCACCACGTGGGAACTGCTGGTCCAGCTGGTGCGAGCTGGCAACGGCGCCGACGGCCCGGCGAGCGGCCACGTCAGCCCGGGCGGGTGGAGCGTTCCGGGGCCCCACCGTGACTGGAGGCCGAGCGCGCGGCTGTCGAGCGCGTGCTCGGTGCCCTGACCGAGGACGGCCGGGAGGACATCTCCTTCGTGCTGGACGGGTCTGCGCTGTACCTGATCGAGACCAGTCCTGCCGTGGACGGCCTCGGGGTCATCGCGGGGTCGCTCCTGTTGGTCGAGGGCGCGGTCGCGGAGCCTTGGCGTCGCCTGCCGTCGCCGACACCCTGGGCTGCGGCGTCCCCGTCGGCCGATCCGGCACTGCTGGAGCGGCACCTCCGCGAGCGGCTGCCGACGGTCCGGGGGTGCCACCGAGGCGGAGATCGCCGCAGCCGACGCGACTCGGCGTCGCTCTGCCCGAGGAACTCAAGGTGCTCTACCGCGTGGTCCGGGCTGGCCGGGAGGATCCCCTCGACGGCCTGTTCGAGGCGCTCGGCTTCGAGTTGCTGGGGCCGGACAGCGTCTTCGTCGCCGACGCCGCGTCCCGGCCGTGCCCGTGGGAGTTCGCGGCCATGGAAGCTGTGATCACCCGGCCGGGCGCCCTGGTGCAGGGCGTGGTCGGCTCACCCGGCTGGATCGCGTTCGCCGGCAACGGTGGTGGCGACCAGTACGCCATCGACCTCACCCCGGGCCCGCGCGGCTACCGGGTTGGAATACCTGGAACTCGACCTGGACGATTGGCGGGTGCTCCTGGACGCCGACGCCGTTCCGAGGGGTCTGTCCGCCGCCGGGGTCCGGGCGAGGAATCGGGACCTGCTCGCGGTCGCGGATCTGTCGAACGAGTTGCTGGCCCGGTGGAACCGTCCGCTGATCACCCGGACCACTCTCAGCGTCCGGT
This sequence comes from Plantactinospora alkalitolerans, assembly GCF_015690345.1. Lineage (GTDB taxonomy): Bacteria > Actinomycetota > Actinomycetes > Mycobacteriales > Micromonosporaceae > Plantactinospora > Plantactinospora alkalitolerans. The sequence continues at coordinate 11,607 of NZ_JADPUN010000216.1, forward strand.
CGTGAGTCCGGTCGTGTTCGACGGCAGGAGGTCGGGGTGCGTGCTACTACCGGGTCCCTTACCCGGATCACTTCAGAGCAGAAGAGTGCACCGACTCGCCAGGAGCGAGCAGCGGGAGCGCTGTTCGGGCGCGGTTGGTGCTGCGGGCAGAATGATGGCGTGCCAGTCATCACCGCCGTTCTCGGCGACATCACGACCGAGGTCGTTGACGCCGTGGTCAACGCGGCCAACGAGGCTATGCGCGGAGGCGGTGGTGTGGATGGCGCGATCCATCGCAGCGGAGGCCCAGCAGTCCTGCATGACTGCATCGTCCGGTTTCCGAACGGCCTCGCTACTGGCGATGCGGGATGGACGACGGCGGGCGACCTGCCCGCCCGGTGGGTCATCCACACGATCGGCCCGAACTACCATGCGGGGCAGCGTGACCGCTCCCTGCTGGTGTCGTGTTACCGGCGCGCGCTGGAGGTCGCCGATGAGATCGGCGCGCGTAGCGTCGCATTCCCGCTTATCAGTACGGGCGTCTTCGGTTGGCCAGGCGCCGATGCCATCGCGGCGGCGATCGAGACCCTCGCGGCTGCCAGGACCCGGGTCGACGAGGTGCGGCTCGTCGCGGTCGAGGAAGCCGTGCACAAGCAGATCCGTGCGGCGCTGTGGCTTCGGTGCCCGCCGCCTGTCGGCCCAGGTACGGTCGGGTCCTTGTTCGAGCGTGAGCCGATCCAGTTCGGGCTGCGCGGCGATTCCTACCTGTGGCGAGAGCTTCGGGCGCGATTCGCCCGCACACCGTTGCCGGACCACTGGCTCACCCTGCGGACGCTCCTCACGGACGCCATCGAGCAGGTCGTTGGTGAACCCCTCGCCAGCCGCGAGTCCACCCCGTGGCACGACAACAGCGCAGCGATACATGTCCCGGAGTTCGACCCTGGCCACGGCATGTCTGCCGGCGCGGTTCACCTTCCGTGGTGGGCCCACACGGGAGTGCCGATCCTGCTCGACCGCCACGCGGCGCAACGTGAACCCGACGCGCTCCGAGAGAATTGATCTCCGTGCTCGCCGAGATCGCGTCGAACGGCCGCGAAGCCACGTTCGGCCCAGATGTTTCGGGGCATCAGCGACGGTCGGTACTTCGCGTGCGCTGACGTATACGATGTGGTGCTCGTCGTGAAGCTGCCGCCCGCCGAGCACCAGGTTGGACAGCGGATACTCGCCGGCGTCCGGGTCGAGCTCGCCATCGGTCAAGCAACGATAAATGGCGTCCCAGGCCGCGCCGGTATCGACCTTCGACCGGCCATCGCTCCACGACTTCTCAGTCTCCTCGAGGAGTTCGCCCACTGTTCGAACCCTGGTGGGGCATGGGAGACCAGTGCCCCCACGCACCTTCGAGTCGCCCGTGCCAGTCCGGCGTACGACTCCGTGTGCTGCAAAACCCGGCTCTGCCACCGGTCCTGACCGAGTATCGCGCCAGCCTGGCCGCCCGTGCAGTCGGGTTTCCGAGCGGACCCCAGGTCCGATGTCAGCGGTGGATGAGCAAGTCCGGACGAAGTATCTGGCGCTGTTCATACGCTTACAGTGGCAAGATCGTCGCGTGGGTATCGACGATGAGCTCGCCTGCTTCGACTGGTCTCGGATCCAGACGTACCTGGGCTACGCCGAGATGGTGCCCCATGCCGTACGCGGGCTCGTAGCGGCTCCGGACCGGAAGGAAGCGGTCCGGCTCGGCGAGTGGATCGAGCATATTCTCCTGTCCGTGGCCGGCCCCTGCGAGGGCTGTACGCCAGTTGCCACCGTCCTGGTCGCGACGCTGCCCGAGATGACGCCGGCCGGTCGCAGCGTGGCCCTTGACCTCCTGTCGCTCATCGCTGCCGCCGAGATCACCGGACCAGTGCACGAACAGATCGGCGCGGTCGACGTCGACGAGATCCGGCAGGCGGTAGCGGGCGGCTTCCAGCACTACGTCGCGGTGCTCCGGGCGGAATCGTCCTCGGAAGCCGATCTCTACTCCTGTATCGATCTCATGGACATCCTGGCGTTCGACAACCCCCGCCTGACGGCAATCGCCACCGCAGCGCTCAAGGCGGTTCTGGCGGGCCGACCAGTCGCGCAGCCGGGCCACCGGCGGCAGCGGCCTGGGGCTGGCGATCGCCCGCCAACTGGTCCAGGCACACGGCGGCACGCTCGAGGTGCAGAGCGAGCCCGACCGCGGCACGCTCTTCACCATTCGCCTGCCGGGTCTTCACGCAACGCCTCCGTGAATACTAATCGGACAGGATCAACCAACCCGTCCAGCAGGCACAACCCGTCTCGGTTTCTTGACAACTATCGGTCCGCCGGTGTCCAGTCCTCGATAGGTATGGGATGCCTCCCACGTGTAGAAAAGTGGTCTTCAACCTCGCTGCCGCGGACAAGCCGGGAGATTCCGATGAAGGCTGAGCACGTCTCGTCACCGGACTCGAGGTCTCGCCCAGCACTCTGGGCGTTCGCCTGGTGGGCCGTCGTGGGAGCCCTCCTCGGCCTCGGGTTCGCGTCGATTCTCACGATCGGACCTGTACTACTGTTTTTGAGTGGTGTGCTCGCTGTGGCGGGAATACTGCTCAGGGCTCTGCGGAACCAGTCGGCTGCTGCGGTTCCGGGTGGTCTCAGCGTGGCGGCGTTCTATCTGGCCTGGTTGAACCGTGGGGGGCCTGGGCGGGTGTGCGAGACCACGGACACGGACACGTCATGCATAGAGGCGTGGAGTCCATGGCCGTTCCTGGTAGTCGCGTCACTTCTCATCGCCGCCACGGTCTTCCTGGTCCGCCTCGCAAAGCGCTGATCTCCTGCCTGGACGGGGTCACGTCCGCTTGGTGGTGTAGGAGTCGACCTTCTGGTGCGACGCCGGGCCAAGCTGGTGGCCTGGCGCCCGCGTCCGACGTCGCCGACCGGCGGACCGGGATCTTCGAGGACCATCACCCGCGTCGGTCCGGAAGACGAGCCTCGGGAGGTGGCCCGCTCGATGCGGCAGAACGGCACCCGTAGCCGTCGGGATCGTGCGGCCTCACAGCCGGGATCTCAGCACAGCGACCTCGGGGAACTCGTCCGGGGAGCCGTAGCCGTGCTCGGCCAGCCAGCGAACGTTGGTCAGGCATCGCAACGACCACCATGCGTGGATGAGGTCGCGGTCGACGTCGGTGCCGTAGCCGGCGACGACGTCGCCAAGGTGCTCCTTGTGGCCGAGCGTGAGGGTGGCGAGGTCGAAGAGCGCGTCGCCCTGGGACGCCTCGGACCAGTCGACGACGCCGGTGACCTCGTCACCGGCGACGAAGACGTGGTCGACCTGCAGGTCGCCGTGGATGAACACCGGTGTCCACGGCCGGAGCGCGGTCTCGGCGAGCCGACGGTTGCGTGTGACCACGTCAGCGGGAAGGACGTCGTTGGCGACGAGCCACTCGCACTCGTCGGCGAGGCGTGATGCGAGCTCGTCGAGGCTCGGACCGGGCGATGGTGGCAGCGGCGCGTCGTGCAGCGTCCGGGTGGCGGCACCCGCCGCGGCCCACGCCGCGGGCGACGCGGTCGATGGCTCGCCGAGGTGGCCGAGTGCCGTGCCGGGGAGGGCGGCGAGCGCGAGCACGGGCGGATTGCGCCACACGATCTCCGGAGTCGGGATCGGCGCCATAGCCATCGCCTCGACCTCGACGTCGGCGCGGGTCTGATCAGCGTCGATCTTCAGGAACACGTCACCGACGCGCAGGGTCGCGCGCTCGTTGTGGGCGACCACGACCTCGACCTCTTCCACGTCGCCCATTGTCGCGGGGATGATCACCGATGGCACCGGGTTTATCGCGTACGGCTGCGCGGTTGACGGCGTACGGCTGCGCAGCGGCCTCGTGCACGCCACCGGCCAGCTGGCGGGTCGAGTACTGCCTCGGTCCGCTGGTCTTGATCGGTGCGCTGACGTTGAAGTGCGCCAGGTGGGCTGTCCGGCGTTGTACGGGTGGTGTCTGGCAGGATCGCGGCATGGCATCACCACCGGGCTGGCTCAGCCGTTACGAGCGGGGGCAACGGGAGCTGGTCTGGCAGGAGTTGCGCCAGCTTGGCGGCGTGGTTCTGGAGCCCGAACAGGCGCAGGAGGCGCAGTTGGTCTGCGACGAGATGGCGCGCCGTGCCCGCCAGAACATCGAGGCGATCGTCGACCAGTTGTCCGATGACGGCTACCGATTCCACACCAACGACGATGACCAGACGCCCGTACGACCGCATACCCCGCCGACCGCGAACGCGGAGGCCTACGTCGATTGGCTGGGTCAACGGTTCGGCGCCGTCCCCATGACCCTGTCTTCCTGGGTGCGCATCGTCGGGGACGTCTGGTTGGTGGGCACTCATCCGGCGTGGGCCAGTTCGGCGAGCGCCGACCCGCTGGTGATCGAGCTGGAAGGAACCCGCTGTCCCGCCGGGGAGTTTCCTCGTGAATACATCGAGGACGAGTGGGCCGACTGGAACGAGCGGCAGGCCGACGACCCCGACAACGGCCTGTTCGTGCTCCCCGCCGCGCCCGACCGCTTCCACAAGGAGAACGTCAGCGGCGGTGAACCGTACGGGTTCGTCCTTCCGGACGGGTGTGTCGACGGGCTGTTCAGATGGGAGACGACCGTGCCGTTCGTCTCCTACCTGAACTGGGTCTTCAGCGAGGGCGGTTTTCCCTGGCCGTCCGGCGACGATGACCAGTGGCAGGTGAGACACCGACTCGTCCGGGACCTGCTGCCGCTGTAGCCCTTCACGGGGGCCCCAGCGCATCTGCCCGACCCGGCAGCCGCCCCGGTCCAGCAGGGGGACAGGTGCCGTTCCGGGGCGCCCGTCGGCGCCCCGGAAATGTTGCCTCGTCAGGCACCGTCGGGCCGGAACAGCCGCGGCGCGAAGTCGATGAGATTCTTCTGCCACGCGTCCCAGCCGTGCGGGCCTGCCGTCACGCCGGCGAATTCGTACCGGATTCCGAGGGTGTCGAAGGTCGCCATCGTCGACAACACGATGGGGTAGACGAAGTCCGTCACGTTGCCGCTGTACATCCGCAGCAGTTTCGTGCCGTTGTTGACCGCCGCGACGTCGAAGCCCGTGGAGTTGAACACCCCCGCGGAGAACGTGCCGATGTACGCGAACTCACCGGGGTGCGTCCTGAGGATGTCGAGGGCCTGGAACCCACCCATCGACAGGCCGGCGAGTGCCTGCCGCGCCGGGTCGTGCGAGATGTGGTACGCCGCCCGGGCCGCTGGGACGATGTTGTCCAGCAACTCCTTTCCGAAGTCCGGCACGTTGCCGTTGCCCATCACCACCACCATCGGCACAAGCTTCCCGTCGCGGAAGCCGTTGTCGAGGATCTGCTTGGCGCGGCCCATCTCCACCCAGTCGGTGTAGTTCTGGCCGCCGCCGTGTTGGAGGTACAGCACCGGATACGGTTCCGCGCGAGCGGGGTCGTAGCCGGGTGGTGTCCACACGTACGCGGTGCGTTCGGCCGCGACCACGGTGCTGGTGTAGGTCAGGGTCGCGAGCGTGCCGCCCCGACCGGCCGGGACATCGGTCAGCGGACGGGCGGCCCGGCCGGGGGCGAGGAACGTGCTCCAGGTCGGTTCCGTGGTGATGTGCGTCGGGTTCGCGGTGTCCTTCTTCGACACCAGGTCGACGATGAACTTGTAGTAGTAGAACCAGGGCCCCAGCGGACCCACGGTCCCCCGCCACCGGTCACCGGTACGGGTGAGCGGAACATTGACCCAGCTTCCGCCCGGCGCCCAGTTGCCCCAGAGGGTCACCCGGCCCGCGCTCGCGAACTCGCTGCCCGTCTCGACGGTGACGAAGGTGTCTCCGTTGGCGTCCTGGGTGAGCCACGGCGTCGGCGTGGTGCCCGGAGCCGGCGTCGTGAACTCCCGGATCAACGGCAGGTGGCCGGCACTCGGACGGTGGTCGCGGACCGGCCGGAACAACCGCGGCAGGAAGTCCGCCAGATTCTCCCGCCAGGCGTTCCAGGTGTGGCCGTCATCCGGGTTCACCCCGTCGAAGTCGTGCCGGACTCCGGACCGGTCGAGCGTGCGCAGGGTCCGGTGGGTCGGGTTGTACGCGGGGTCGGTCATGTTCCCGGTGTACAGGCGGAGCAGCCGGGTTCCGGCGTTGACGGCCCGGCCGTCGATCCGGAGGTGTTCGTCGGTCAGCGGGCCGGCGAACGAGCCCACGTAGGCGAACTCCCCGGGATGGGTGAGGGCGGAGCGCAGCACCTGGGTTCCGCCGGCCGACGCGCCCGCGAGGGCCCGGTGCGCGGGGTCGTCGGCGATGTTGTACCCGCGCCGTACCGCCCGCGCGATGGCGCGTAGCTCCTGCTGGAGATCGGGGGTGTCGCCGTCGCCCAGCACGACCACCATGGGTTCGATCTGCCGCCGCACGGCGAGGTTGTCGAGGATCTGCCTGGCGCGTCCGAGGTCGAGCCAGTCGGTACGGCTGCCGTCCGCGCCCTGCTGGAGGTAAAGCACCGGGTACGGGTGGCGCCGGTGCGCGTCGTAGCCGGGTGGGGTCCACACGGTGGCGGACCGCGTCTGCTGCGGCCCGGCCCGGTAGCTGACGGTGCCGAGGGTACCGCCCTGACCGGCGGGCACGTCGGCGAGCAGGCTCGCGGAGTCACCCGGGACGAGGAACGTGCTCCAGGTCGGGTCGGAGGTGACCGTGGTGGCGTTGGTCGGGTCCTTGAGGAGCTTGGTGTCGTCGGCCCGGACCCGGTAGTGGTACAGGCCCGGCCGCAGCGGGCCGATCACCGAGGTCCAGGCGTCCCCGGAACGTCCGAGGCCCAGGTCCGCGATGGCGAAGGACGGGCCGAAGTCCGCTTCGACGACGACGCTCGACACCGTACCGAGCGCGCTCTCGAGGTCTGCGGCCGGAACCCGGAACGACGCGAAACCGTCGGACACGGTGAGCCACGGGGTCGCCGCCGCCGCCGGCTGGGCTCCGGTCAGCACGACCGTCGCCCCCAGGACGAGGGTGCCGAACACCGCCAGGCAGCGGCGTACACCGGCGCGGCGTGTCCGCCACCACTGCTGGAATGTACCTGCCATTGCCAAAACTCCTCGTGTTGTGATGGGTGGCAACCCGAGGTCGGCATCGTGCTCGTGGCCCAGCGGAACGGCATGCCGGCTTTCGGCCGGGCAGGTCGGGTGCGACAAAATGTCATGCTCTTGCATGGTGATCCAGCCACTACGGAATGTTGTGGGCCGTTCTGAGCACCGCCACCCGGTTCGTTGTGATCGTCAACATACTTGACGCATTCAGCCGCGTCAATCAATGGCGGGGGCGGTCGACCCCACCGCGCGCATTCCACCGCGCGCCAGGAACTCTGCTACGCACGCCCCACTCCCGGTCCGGTCCGGCCGGCGCGGCGGCTGTTCATGGCTTGGGTACGGCTACGGCGTCGATCGCGTACTCGGCGAAGATCCCACCGAGGACGCGCAGGGCACTCGCGGCTTCCTCGTCGGCGTTGCCCAAGGTGGAAGCACAGGTGACGAGGGTCTTCCAGAGGGCCCAGCCCCGTCCGCGCGCCCACGTCGCCTCATCGACGGACAGTCGCTCCCGCAACGCCTGCCGGCCGTCGGCGGTCAGTAACGTCCATGCGATTGCCAGGTCACATGCGGGATCGCCGACGCCGCACGTTCCGAAGTCGATGACGGCGGCCAGTTTTCCGTCGTCGAGCAGGAGATTTCCCTTGGCGACGTCGCCATGGAACCAGCTCTCCACACCGTCCCAGCGGGCGTCCAGTGCGTTCTGCCAGATCTCCCGGGCCAGGTCGACATCGATGCGGCCGTCCAGTGCGGTGAGCGCGCGCTCGGCTTTCCGGCCGTAGGTGCGCAGCGTGCCGCCCCGGAACCAGTTGTGCTGTCCGGGGCGGGGACCGGCGGCGGTATCGACGCCCTGCAAGGCCGCCAGGAATTCGGCCAGATCAGTGGCGAATCCGATCGGATCGGCGATGCGGTCCGGGCTCGCCGGTTCGCCGTCGAGCCAGGAGTAGATCGACCACGAGTAGGGATAGCCCGCGCCGGGTTTCCCTTTCGCGAGTGGAACGGGGATGGGCAGTGGGAGCCGAGGGGCGAGTTCCGGAAGCCAACGGTGTTCCTTGTCGACCGCCAAGGCGTACTCGGACGCGCTGGGCAGACGTACCGACCGTCGGGAGCCGAGGTGGAAGGTCCAGTTGTCCCAGCCGCCGTTGGCCACCGGCCGCACCGGCAGGTCGGCCCACTGAGGGAACTGGTCGGCGACGAGCCGACGCACCTGTTCCGCGTCGACGGCGATGCGCTGGGGTACAGGACCGAGATCCGGTGTGTCGCTCACCGAGACATCCTGCCTGACACCGCCCAGTTGGTCCGCGAGTCGGGACCCGCGTAGCCTCGGGTGAGTGCGAGAGATCGTGACCTATCTGGAAATGACGGCCCGCGACCAGCTCAAGCCGGCCGATCCGGTGCGGGGCCTGGCGCTGGAGCCCTTGGGCCGAGACTCCCCGTTGGTTGTCGACTTACAGGTCAGGATCGGTGCTCCCTACGGCTGGCAGTGCGCGAGCCGGACCAGCGCGGACTGGGTTGCCTGGTTCGCCCGGTACCCGGATCGGATCTTCTGGCTGCTGTCGTTCGACGGTGAGCCCGCGGGCCTGGTCGCCTACGATCTCCATCCTGGCAACGAGGTGGAGATCGAAACCTTCGGGCTGGTACCGGAGTTCGTCGGCAGGGGCCTGGGCGGATACGCGTTGACCCTCGGGATCCAGCGGGCCTGGGACCTGACTCCTCCGGTGCGGAGGACCTGGCTGCACACGTCATCGCTGGACCATCCCCACGCCCTGCCCAACTATCGTCGCCGAGGTCTCCGCCCCTTCAGGACCGAAGAGGGCGAGCGTGTTGGAGAACCGCGTCCGGTGTCGGCCGAGCGAACTGGCACCTCTCAGTCGTTCGACACCTCGACGATGAGGTGACTCGTGCCTGGCATTGGATGGATGCCAGGCACCAGCGCGTCGGGCAACGCGGCGACGGCCTCCGCTGGAAGATCCACTTCCAGTAGCCCGTCGCCTGGTTGCCGGACGGCGAAGACCCCCGCTCTCCGCAGTACGACACGAGTGCCGTTGCCGTCGAGAAGCAGTTCGCGGCCGTGGGGCAGCCGGTCGCGTACCGCCTGGGCCACCGTGGCGGTCGTTACGTCCTTGAAGCGCAGCCGGATCGTGTCCTCCTCGGCGGTCCAGTGGAAGCCACCGACCATGAGCAGCCCGGTCGACGAGCCGTCGCGGGCCCGCCCGGCTTCGATCTCGGCCCGTACCGCTGGATCATCTGTCAACGACGGCCGGTCCAGGTCGGTGACCAGCATCGGTTGCCGTTCGGCGAGCAGGCCCAGCACACCGAGGGTGTCCCACTGCCGAGCCGCCGCGTACTCGTCGCCGGTCAGACCCACCACCTGCAGGAACTGCAGTCGGCCGTGCGGGGTGGCGATCGTTCCCAGCTCGGGGTCCTCGGCGAAGGCCAGAGCTGTCACCGCCGTCTCGTAGCCATGCCGGATGGGTCCGTTCGCGTTCATGTGATGGCCCGGCTCGAACCAGTTGCCGCTGGAGAACACGTACCGGGCAAGGTTCTGCAACAGGTTCGCCGCCCAGATCGGAGGATCGGTGTCATCGGGCTGGCGGGCCACCCGGAAGGTGAACTCGAAGCCCCAGCCGGACTCCTCGGGATTGTCGGTCTCCTTGGCATACAGTTCGCTCATGCCGTAGCCGACGATGTGCCAGTGCGGCACCGGCTCGCTCCGTGGATAGAAGCTGATGCCGTCGAGCGGGTCCGGGCCACCCAGAGCGAATCGGTGCAGCGTGCCGTAGTGCTTCGGCTCGACACCGGGGTACAACTCGACGAGGCGGGCGTCGATGGCGTCCCAGCCGAGGGCATCGGAGGTCATCCGAAGATCAGAACACAGAGCTCCGGACGCGACGCGCCAGGTGTACCAGCCACGGCACCGGAGAAGGGCCAGGACGATCTCTGGCGCCGGACGTCAGCCGCCGAGAGTCACCTTGAGGATCTTCTCGTCGCTGTTGTTCGGGGTGCTGTCCTTGTCCCCGCCGGTGCTCGTGGTCAGCCACAGGTTCCCGTCCAGGGTCGGCTCGACCGTGCGCAGCCGGAGGTACGTGCCGACGAAGTACTGCTGGATGTCGGTGAGCGTGTTCCCGCTGATCACGGCGCGGTACATCCGGTTGCCGCGCAGGCAGGCGGTGTAGAGAACGTCCTGCACGATCGCGATGCCGCTGCACGAGGCTTCGGCGACCGGGTACGTGTGGATCGGGGCCAGGAAGTCCGGGTTCGCGCAGTCGCCGATCGTGCCCTCGCAGGCGGGCCAGCCGTAGTTGCCACCCCGGACGATGATGTTGGTTTCGTCCATGGCGTTGTTGCCGAACTCCTGCTCGAAGAGCCGGCCCCGGGAGTCGAACGCCAACCCCTGCGGGTTGCGGTGGCCGTAGCTCCACACGTAGTTGCCGAAGGGGTTGTCCGGCGGCACGGTGCCGTCCGGACGCAGGCGCAGCACCTTGCCGCCCAGGTCGTTGACGTCCTGCGCCCGGTCTGGACTCTGCCCGTCCCCGGCGGCGGCGTAGAGCATGCCGTCGGGGCCGAAGCGCAGCCGGCCGCCGTTGTGGTACTTGTTGCGCGGGATGCCGGTGACGAGCACCTCTTCGGTCTCCGTGCGCAGCGTGGTGTCGTAGCGGATGCGGACGATCCGGTTGTCAGTCGTGGTGGTGTGGTAGATGTACAGCCACCGGTCGGTGGCGAAGTCGGGCGACACGGCCAGCCCGAGAACGCCACCCTCGCCGTTGGTGCCGGCGATGTTCGGCACCGTGCCGATGCTGTGCTTGTCGGTGCCGTCGGGATTCATGGCGACGATGTCGAACAGGTCGCGCCGCCCGTACAGCACGGTGCCGTCCGGCAGCTGCACCAGCCCCCAGGGCAGGTCCTGCTCCACGGTGATCACGGAGGTGCCGCAGACCGCGCTGGTGCAGGCCGGTCCGGTGCGCGCGGTCACCGCGGCACTCGCCGCCGAGCTGTTGCCCTGGGCGTCGCGGGCGACGACGGTGTACCGGAAGTCCGTGTCGACGGTCAGCCCGGTGTCGGTGAACGAGGTGCGTGGCGGGTTGGTGGCCGTGCCGGCGGTGGAGCCGACCGTCGCACCGTCGCGCAGGATGGTGTAGCCGGTGACCGCGATGTTGTCGCTGGCGGCCGACCAGGTGAGGGTCACGTCCGTGCCGTTCACGCTGGCGGCGAGGTCGGTCGGCGTGGTGGGCCGCTGCGTGTCGCGCTGGCAGAACGGTGGGGTGATGGTGAGCGTGGCGCTGGCCTGCGACACGTTGCCGGCTGCGTCGCGTGCGTTGACGTACCAGCCCCAGGTGCTGCCCTGTACGGCGGTGAGGGTGGCGGTCAGGGTGGTTCCGCTGACCTCGGTGACGTGCTGGCCGTCGTGGTAGATGTCGTAGAACGCGACGCCGACGTCGTCCCGGGATGCGGACCAGACCAGTGTGACGGATTGGCAGGTTGTCCGGGTGCTGCGCAGGTTGGCCGGCGGGGTGGGCGCTGTGGTGTCGGCCGCGAGCCGGCCGCCCGCCCGGCCCGCCACCGACACCACGCCGGCCGGGGCCGCCGTTGTTCCGACGGCAGTCGGAACAACGGCGTTGGCGGGCGCGCCGGCCAGGATGCTGCCGGCGCACGTCACCAGGGCGAGCGAGGCGAGGTGTCTGGGGTGGCGAGGCCTGGTCGGCACGGGGTACGTCCCTTTCCGAAGTTCTTGATCAGTACGGGTATCCGGGGATGTTGAGCCGCACGCTGTACAGGCCGGAGTCGTTCCTCGGGCCCGAGGTGATGTAGAGGGTCTGCCGGTCGGCGCCGCCGAACGCCACGTTGGTCGTACCGGTGCCGCCGGCCCGGATCGTGCCGAGCTGGGCGCCCGTGGGGGAGTAGACGTGGACCAGACCGTCCGAGCCCGATGCCCAGTACACGTTGCCGGCGCAGTCGATCGTGCCGCCGTCCGGACCGCCGAGGTAGTTCACGAAGACGCTGCGGGTACCGGTGCTGCCGTCGGGCTGGACGGCGTACCTGTAAATCTTGTTCTCCGAGTAGGCGCCCACATAGAGCGTGGTTCCGTCCGGCGAGAGCGCGATGCCGTTGGGCTGGCGCAGCCGGTCGTCCACCAGCGACACCTGGCCGTTGGACACCCGGAAGACGCTGGTACGTCCGCTCATCTGGTCCGGACGGTTGCCGCGCTGGAAGTTGGGGTCGGTGAAGTAGACGACGCCATCCGATCGGACCGTCACGTCGTTGGGCGAGTTGAACGCCCGGCCCTGATAGTTTGCTGCGACGGTGCTGCGGGCCAGGTCGTTCAGCCGGTACGCGGACACGCTCCGCTGGTCGTGGGTGGCCGCGATGATCTGCTGGCCGTCGGCGCTGAGCGCCAGGCCGTTGCTGCCGGCGTTGGCGATGAGCGTGTCGAAGGTCGCCGGCGGGGTGAACCGGCGGATCGTGGACGGTTGGACGTTGTCCGGCCAGGTGCCCGCGGCCATGTCGGACATCAGCAGATATCCGCCGTCGGCGACCCAGACCGGTCCTTCGAGGAACGAGAAGCCACTCTGGATCTTCGGGGCCGTTACGGAACTGGCCGGCAGCGGTGGCCCGTATCCGGTCCCGGTCGGGCAGACCCCGGGTGGTGCGCCGGGCGGATCGGCGAGCGGGCCGGCGGCCGGGGCGCTGACCGCGTGAGCGCTAACATCGTCAGTGGCCGGGGGTGTGGCGGCGGCAGTGGCGGGGAACGTTGCGGTGTTGAGTGCGAGGCACAGACCAGCAAGCGCGGCGATGGTTGGACGCCAGGTCATCGATTACTCCAATCGGTGTCGACGGTTGCGAAGACCGGCGGTCGACGGCGTGCGTGGTCGCGGGGGCCGGCACGGCGTGGGTGCGGGCCGTCGATGTAGGTATGAGGCAGCATAAGTTATGAACTAGCGGGCCGCATCGGTTTTACGTCGGTGATTTAGCCAAAGATCGGTATAACACACAAAGACGCTGGTCAATGCATGAAGGTCAACGAGAATAGATTGTGCTGTCCGGCCACAGTGGATGGACCGGCGTGGGTGGCCCGGGCTCGGGGCGCCGGAGGGATGCGGCTCCCTCGGGCCCCCGAAGATCCCGGCGGAACAGGTCCCCCGTCGCCGGGCTCCCGTTCTCCAGCTCACCAGGCGGCCGCGAGACCCGGCACCCGGGTGTGCCGGCCCCCGTCGGACGGAATGTCCGTCGGGGCGAACCGCAGCGCCTTCAGACTTCCCGGCGGTACGACCGGATGCTGACCGATCAGTCGTGGCCGCGGCCGGAGCCGTCGATCCTGTCCGTATCCGGCGCTGCCGCTCGAGACGAAACGGCGGACCGTCGAGCAGACCTCGGCGTCGCCGCCGCCCCAGCCGCCTACGCATTCGATCCGAACACCGGGCCGCCACGCACCAAGGACGTTCGGCCCTGCCCCGCGGCACAATCTGTCTGTGAAATCTGGGAGCCGCCCCTGAACGGATTTCCTAGTCAGTTTCCTAATGCATGCGTTTCCGCGACTGGTGGGCAAAGCCGTCGGCGCGTCGCTTGTCGTGCGTCGCTTTCCACCGGAAAGCACGCGGCACGGTGTGTGCTTCCATGAATTCCAAACGTTCGGGTGAGGTACCGTACACAGGCGCAGGTTATCGTCAGGGCCGTGACGCGAGAGGCGCTTCGGTCAACGGCGAGCCCCGCGGTCGATTTCGCTGGTACGAGGGATTGCCAGGCTGCCCGGCGCTATCTGACGGCCACCATCGGAGTTGCCGTTCTCGGCACCGCCTGGTGCGTGGCGAACCTGACCGTCGGCGCCGGCACCGAGGCGATTGCGTACGTATTCGTTCCCGTCGGCGGCGTGCTCGCCACCGCGTCCGTCCTGCACATGCTGCGCAGCGGCAGCCTCGATTCCGTCGCCCGGCGATTCTGGCGCGCCGTGGCCGTCGCGGCGGCAGTGGTCACGATCGGTTACGGCTGGCTGGCGGTGGACATGCTGACGCACGCCGCCCAGGCCCGTACCCGCAGCATGCCGGTACCGGCAGCGGCCTGTGTGGCGATCGGGTTCGGCATCGCCATCTGGGCCGTGGCCCGGGTGCCAGTTGTCGTGACCCGTGGTGCCGAGCGATGGCGCATGGTGCTCGACCGTACGATCGCGTTTCTCGGCTGCGCGACCATCCTGTGGTACGTCGGGCTGGCCCCGATGCTGTCCGCCCACGAACCGTGGAGTCGGCAGGCGATGGCCCTGGTCGGACTGGCCTTCCTGGTCACGGTCGGCGCCGCGACGAAGGTGTCCTACGTCGCAGGCGGCCCCGTCGACCGCGCCGCGATCCGGCTCATCGCGGCCAGTGGTGGCGGAATCGCCGGGATCGTGGCCGTGCTCGCGGTGTGGTTCGGGTATGCCGCGGGAATCCCGGCCCAGGCGGTCGTGATGCCGCTGACCCCGGTGCTGGCCACGCTGGGCGTCGCGGCACAGTGGCGCGCCACTGCCGGGCTTCGCCGCGATACGGCTCGCAGCGGCGCGTTGTTGCCCTACCTGGCCGTGGCGGCGGTCGACGTGCCACTGATCGCGGTCGCGTTCGGCGCACCGCTGACCTGGCCGGTTCGGGTGGTCCTCGTCGCCGCCGTGCTGGTGACCGCACTGGTCGGGGCTCGGCAGTTCATCGCGTTCCGGGAGAACGCCCGGCTGCTTCGGAACACGCGTGTCCAGGAGGAGCGGCTGCAGTACGAGGTCAGCCATGACGGTCTCACCGGGTTGGCCAACCGGGCGCTGTTTCGGGACCGGCTCACGACCGTTCTGGCCACGCGGGTACGGGCATCGGTGCTCCTCGTGGACCTGGACGACTTCAAGACCGTCAACGATCTGCTGGGCCATGGCGTCGGCGACCGGTTGCTCGTCTCGGTCGCGCAGTTGTTGCGCGTCGAGGTCGGAGATGACGGCCTGCCGGTGCGGGTCGCGGGCGACGAGTTCGCGGTGCTGCTCACCGGCGCCGACGCGGACCCCGAAGAGTTGGCCGGCCGGTTGCTGGCCGCGCTCAACCGTCCGATCAGCGAGCACCGCCTGCTGGTGCAGGCCAGTATCGGCATCGCCACCGCCGCGCCAGGCGGGACCGTCGACTCGGTGCTGCGGGACGCCGACGTCGCGATGTACACAGCCAAACAGCGCGGCAAGGCGGGTTTCGCGCGGTATGTGGAGGGCATGGGGGAGCCCGTACTGGCCCACATGCAGCTCGGCGGCGAGCTGTGGCGGGCCCTGGGCGACAATGAGTTCCGAGTGGTCTATCAACCGATTCTGCGGCTGGACGACAACTGGGTGGTCGGCGTCGAGGCGTTGGTCCGCTGGCATCACCCGAACCGTGGCGTCGTCCTCCCGGCCGAGTTCATTCCGGCGGCCGAACGAACCGGTCTGATCGTGCCACTGGGCCGATTCGTGTTGCGCGAGACCTGCCGCCAGGCGGCCGCGTGGTCATCCGAATTCGGTGCCGACGCGCTCCAGGAAGCGGCCCTGAACGTATCCGCGCGGCAATTGCACGATCCCGACTTCGTGTCGGATGTGACCGCCGCGCTCGTCGACAGTGGGCTGCCCTGTGAGCAGTTGGTGGTCGAGGTGACCGAGTCGGCGGTACTTCGTGGTCAGCAGGTCTCGCGGACACTGTTTGAACTCGACGGTATGGGAATCCGCCTGTCGCTGGACGACTTCGGTACCGGCGAATCATCGCTGAGCCTGCTGCGCGCGTTCCCCGCCGCGATCGTGAAACTCGACAAGTCGTTCGTCGACGGTATCGAGATCGACGACGGTCAGGCGGCCGCTGCCGACGCCCGCCAGGCGGTGGCCCGCGCGGTGATCCAACTCGCCCGCGCGTTCGGCCTGGATACCATTGCGGAGGGGATCGAGAGCGCCGAGCAGGCGGCCGTGCTCCGCGAACTCGGCTACACCCGCGGCCAGGGCTACCATCTGGCCCGGCCGATGGACGCCGACGGCGTCTCACGGCTACTGGCGCGCCAGCAGACCATGGCGGCCGTGGACCGTTGAGGTGAGCCGAGGATGTGGCAGGGAAGGCCACGTCGAAGGTCTTGATCGCTGGAGCAGATACCAATCAGGGGGAATCATGAGGGTGTTTCTTGCCGGGGCGTCCGGTGTGATCGGGCAGCGGCTGATCCCCCGCCTGGTTCAGGCGGGGCACGTGGTCGGTGGCATGACGCGCTCGCCCAGCAAGACGGCGTTGCTGGCGCGGCTCGGTGCCGAGCCGATCCTGTGCGACGTCTTCGACCGGGACGCCTTGATCCAAGCGGTTCGTGACTTCGAGCCGGACATCATCCTGAACGAGCTGACCGATCTGCCCGATGAGATGGAGAGGATCGCCGAGTACGCGGAGTTGAACGCTCGGATCCGGACCGAGGGCAACCAGAACCTGATCGAGGCGGCGCGGCAGAGCGGATCGCCGAGGATTCTGACCCAGACCGTCGCCTGGCAGTTGCCGGCCGGACCAGGCGCCCTGGCTGTCGCCGAGCTGGAGCGCGCCGTCCTCGCCGAGTCCGGCGTCGTGCTGAGCTATGGACAGTTCTACGGGCCCGGCACCTACCACGAACAGCAGGTCCCCGCCGAGCCCCGGGTCCACATCGACCGGGCCGCCGACCGCACGGTGGAACTGCTGGATTCGCCGTCGGGCATCGTCGTCATCACCGACCGGTAGTGCATTGTTCTTGCGTTGGTCCCGGTCTTCCGTGGAATCATGTGCCGGTGAAGCGCAGCCGACCCGTCACGATGCAGGTGTACTGCCGCCTGGAGGTCGTCGTCCACGACCCTGAGGCTGTGACGAGCCTTGCTGGGCAGCAGTTGCGCGCGGCCGACATCGACTGGTCGGAAGAGGACGACGACGTGGATACGGCGGTCAGCGAATTGACGGCCGACCTCGTGGAGTCACTCGCCGGCGTCGTGGACCCCGACCGCATGTTGGACGGCGTGACCGGAGTGGAAGCCAGGGGCGGTCGGATCTGGGCCGAGATCGGCGAGGCGCATCAACGTTTCCAGCCCGGCTTCCAGGATCCCGAGTAGCCAGTGCGTCCGGCGTGGAACGCGCCGGATCGATCTTGATCTGACGGCCGCCTGCTCTCCTGAAGGAGTGGCGGCGGGGTGCGGGACCGGGTGGTCCGACCGGGGGCGGTGCCGGAAGTTCGGCGGAACACTCCGGCCCAGGACGCCAATTCGTCCTGGGCCGGAGCAGCGCTACGGCTGTCGGGTCAGACCCGCGATCAGGAGATGTTGATGTCGCTGCACCACATGTAGGCCTGGTCGAGGTGTGATGCCTGCCAGATCACGAAGAGGACGTGCGGGCCGGTGCGTCCGGAGGTCGAGACGTTGAACGAGATGTTCTGCGCCGGCGCGTAGCGTCCGGTCGTCGTGATCAGGTCGAGGTTCCCCCAACCGACGGTCTGGGTGGCCGGGTTGAACCCCTGCTTGGTGACGTAGACTCGGAAGAAGTCAGCACCGTGGCTGGCCTGGTCGTACAGCTGGACCGTGAAGCTGCGGCCGACGTTGCTCCGCCGCCAGTTCCCAGCCCTGTTCACGCTGTTGTTCCGGGAGAGACCGTTGCTGCACAGCTGCCCGTCGGGCGTACGGGCTTGGAATTGCCCACCGAGGCCGTCACGCAGCGCGCTCATCCAGTTCCACATGGTGTCCGGGTTGGACTGGAATGCCTGGTAACACATGGGGTCCTGCTGCTGCATGGCAGGGTTCGTGTGGTTGTTGCCCCAGTCTTGCCAGCACTGGTAGGCGCGAGACCTTGGGTTGATAATGGTGCCGTGGGCTTGGGCTACGCCGGCCCAGGGCAGTATGCCGACCATCATGGTGAGTACCAGGGCAAGCACCCGGATGGGCTGGCGGACGGCTGACCGGGTCCGCCCGCCGGTGTGATCGGCCTTGCGTGAACGCATGGCACATCCTCCGTTCGTCGACGCTAAGGGTCGGATGGGAGCGCTTCCGGCAGTATTGCATCGACGGACATTAATATCAACAATGATCTGGTTTGGTGTGAGTGTGTCGGGTTGGCCGGAGTCGCCGTCGGGCGCGAGGAAAGGCCCGAATCGGCTCGATCACACCGGTGGCCGCGTCCGGAGTTGGGCGACCACCGCCGCTACGGCGGGGAGGGCGCCGAGCTGAGCAAGCGCGACGTCGCGGTGGAGATGGCCAGCAGAGTTTGCGTGGAACGACACGTCGGGCGGCGGTCGGCGACGGTCGGTCGGAGGGTGCCGCTGTTCGGAGCGGTCGGGTTGGCCGTCGCCGCCCGGCAACTGGCGGCCGTCGGCGAGGACCGAGTGGTCAGCGGCGGGCCAGCCAGACCGTCCGCTCGGTGCGGACGCTGAGGTCGTCGCGGCCGACCAGGCCCGAAGCGATCCTCTCCAGGGCGGCGAGATCGGACGGGGACAGCCGCCCTTCCAGGCCGTGACGCATCCGGCCAAGGGAGACCTCGGCATACCGCGCGGTGGGTGCCGGCAGCGGCGGCCGCAGGTCGATCTCGAAATGCCGCTCCGTCACCGACGTGAATCCGGCCTGGGTCATCCGGTCACCCCAGTTCTCGTGCATGTGCAAGCCCGTCTCGTGCCGGCGCTTCGCCAATTCGGCGTGACCGCGCAGCTCCAGGTCCTCGTCCGGAGTGCCGGCGAGGAAGCGCGGAAACGAATCCAGCTCGGCGATCACCAGAAGCCCGCCCGGCCGCAGCGCACCGAACGCCGAGGCGAGCGCCGCGCCGGGGTCGGCCATGTGGTGCATCGAGTAGGCGGCCCAGATCACATCTGTCGGCCCGAGGTCGGGCCAGGGCTGGTCGAGGTCTGCCTCGACGGTACGGATCCGGTCGCCCAGCCCGGCGGCGTCGGCGCGATCGCGCAGGTGGACCAGCATGTCCGGGGACACGTCGACTGCGGTGACCGTGGAGTTGGGCAGTTCCCGGGCGAGGGCGAATGATCCGGTGCCGCTGCCGGCCCCGAGGTCGACGACGCGGGGCAGGGCGACGGCCTCGCGGCCGACCCAGCTGATCAGGTCGCCGAAGTAGTCGTGCAGGACCTCGGCGTCCAGGTCGAGCATCTCGATCAGGTGATCATGTGTCATGCGTCAACGGTAGCCAGTCTTTGCCTGTATAGCATAGGCTCTTGCGTATGAAGCAAGACAAGGACCTGGAGGCGCTGGTCCGGCAGCGGATCCGTGGCCTTCGGGTCGCCCGCGGTTGGTCGCTGGACGAGCTGGCCGGCCGCTGCCTGATCAGTGCCTCGACGCTCAGCCGGATCGAGACCGGCCACCGGCGCATCGCCCTGGACCAGATGGCCACGATCGCCCGGGTGCTGGGCACCACGCTCGACCAGTTGGTCGAGTCCGACGCCGACGACGACGTGGTGATCCGCCCCCACTGCAACGAGGAACGCGGCATCACCACCTGGTTGCTGTCCCGCGACAGCAACCAGACCGTCACCAAGATGCGGGTCACCCGCCAGGTGCCGGAAGACCTCCGGGTGCATCCGGGTCGCGACTGGTTCACCGTGCTTTCCGGCACGATCGAGCTGCGCCTCGGCGAGCGCACGATCCTGGTCGACGCCAACGAGGCAGCCGAGTTCTCCACCATGGTCCCGCACGCGTTCGGTGCACACGGCGGCCCGGCCGAGATCCTCTGCATCCTCGACCACGAAGGCGAGCGTAGCCACCTGGGCCCGGAGCACTGATCGGGTGCGCCGCTCGGCGCGGGCGCGGAGCTTCCGCGTAACCGACGCCCGCCCGGTCTGGGCGCGTCCAGCCGGTGTGACGAGGTGGAACGCCGTGTCAGGGGCGTGACAGGGGCGTGTCAGGCGGCCCGCCGATAGTGATCACATGACAAGGACGGCAATTGAGGTTTCAGGGCTGAGAAAAGCTTTCGGGAACAAGGTCGTGCTCGATGGCATCGATCTGGATGTACGCGCCGGCACGGTTTTCTCCCTACTCGGCCCGAACGGGGCGGGTAAGACAACGACGGTTAACGTGCTGACCACCTTGATGAAGGCAGACGGTGGAACGGCACGGGTAGCCGGCCACGATATCGCGACCGAGACCAGAGCAGTACGCGCGGCAATCGGAGTCACCGGTCAGTTCGCGGCGGTCGACGAACTGCTGTCGGGGCAGGAGAACCTGCAACTGATGGCGGACCTGAAGCGCGTGGGCTCCAGCAACGGCAAACGGATCGTCACCGAACTGCTGGAACGCTTCGACCTGGTGGAGTCGGCACAGAAACCCGCGTCGACCTACTCCGGAGGCATGCGCCGCAAACTCGACCTGGCGATGACCCTCGTCGGCAACCCGAAGATCATCTTCCTGGACGAACCGACCACGGGACTCGACCCACGCAGCCGCCGGACCATGTGGGACATCGTCCGCGACCTGGTGGCCGACGGCGTGACGATCTTCCTCACCACCCAGTACCTGGAGGAGGCCGACCAACTCGCCGACCGGATCGCCGTCCTCGACCAGGGCCGCCTGGTCGCCCACGGCACCCCCGACGACCTCAAACGCCAGATCCCCGGAACCCACGTCCGGCTCAGGTTCACCACCGCCACCGAACTCGACACCGCCGCGCCTCTCTTCACCAACTCCACCCGGGACACCGAAGCCCTCGCCCTGCGGATACCCGGCGACGGCGGCACGGCATCCCTACGGGCCCTGCTGGACCGGCTCGACGAGCACGCGCTCAGCGCCGAAGAGATCTCCGTCCACACGCCCGACCTCGACGACGTTTTCCTCGCCCTCACCGGCCACACCACGAAGGTGGACGCGAAATGAGCACCAGATCCCACTCGACGGTCATGCTGCGCCGCAACTTCACACACATCGCCCGGAACCCGACCTCGGTCTTCAACGCGGTCCTCATGCCGATCGTGATCATGCTGATGTTCGTGTACATGTTCGGAGACGCCTTCAACGTCGGCGTCGACTACATCGACTACGCCACACCCGGACTGATCCTGCTGGCCGTCTGCTACGGACTCGGCGCCACCGCGACATCGGTGAACTCCGACATGACCAAGGGCATCATCAACCGGTTCAAGGTCATGGACGTCTCCCGTGCCGCGGTGCTGACCGCACACGTCGCCGCCAGTCTGCTGACCAACCTGATCGCCATCGGAGCCCTCATCGGAGTGGCCTTCCTACTGGGATTCGACCCGTCGGCAAGTTCCCTCGACTGGCTCGGCGTGCTCGGCATCGTCATCCTGCTCGGCTTCGCGGCCGGCTGGCTCACCGTCGCCCTCGGGCTGGCGGCCAAGTCTCCGGAAACGGCAGGACTGGCCGCCGTACCACTGGTCATGCTCCCGTTCTTCAGCAGTGCGATCGTACCGGCCGAGAAGATGGGGCCGGGGCTGCGACAGTTCGCCGAGTACCAGCCCTTCACCCCGATCATCGAAACCCTCCGCGGGCTGATCAACGGCGCACCGGACACCAGCGACGCGATCACCGCCATCGCCTGGTGCACGGGCATCGCCCTCGTCGGATACCTCTGGGCCTCCTCGACCTTCAACAAGCGCGCCTGACCTTCCCGGCGATGGCACCCGCGGCCCTCGACCGGACTGATCTCCAACCCGCCGGCAGCCAACCGGTACGGCGCGCGCTCACCGACGGGCGCGCGCCGCGGGCGTGGGGACCGATGTCTCACCGGCTGGGGCGGCTGGGCCGCTCACCAGAAGATCAGGTAAGAGACGAGAGGAAGGTGTCATGCCCACATTCGCCACGCCGGGACCCATCGTCGCCACCGTTGTCGTCGCCGGCGGCCAGGTTCGGGTCACCGCGAGCGATCGGACCGACACCGTGGTGCTGGTCGAACCCATCGACGGGGCGAGCCAGTCGGACGTCAGGGTGGCCGACAGGACAAGAGTCGACTTCGCCCACGGCCAGCTGTCGGTCAAGACGACCGCCTCCGGAGACAAGGGCGGTTCGGTCGCCATCACGATCGGCCTGCCCGTGGGATCCAGCCTGGTCTCGTACCTGGCGCACTCGGACGTTCACGCTGACGGCTCATTTGGCGAGTGCGAGCTGCACATGGCCTCGGGGCGGGTCCGGATCGATCGCATCAACGCGCTGGAGGCGAACATCGCGACCGGTGAGGTCACGATCGGCTACATCGCCGAGCGCGCCGACATCGACGGTGGGGCGTTCGCAATGCGGATCAGCGAGGTCAGGGACGCCGTCAGGCTCTCGAGTTCAGGCGGCCGGCTGTGGATCGGCCACGCATCCGCCGACCTTGAACTCAGCAGTGTCAGCGGCCGGTTCGACATCGACCGAGCCGACGGCAGCGTCACCGCCGAGACCGGCGCCGGCGCCATTCGGATCGGCCGGTTGACACGCGGTCGGGCGGTGTTGTCGAACAGTTCGGGAAACATCGAGGTCGGCGTCAGCGAGGGCACCGCAGCCAGGGTGGACGCCGACAGCAAGCGTGGGTCGGTGCGCAATGCCGTCCCGTCCCGGGACAGTCCCGACAGATCCGGCAACGACCTCACGATCGACGCCCGTACGCGGCACGGGGACATCACCATCGCCCGCGTGGCGCGGTGACCGGGCTCAGGAGGCGAGCGTGACCGTGACCAGCTGACGCCAGCTCGTCTGCGTGCCGTCCCGAGTCGCCTCGGCGAACCGTGTGTCACCGAGGCGGCGCCGTGCGGCCTGCTCGATCCGGGCCGCATCCGGATGGGAACGATCCGGCAGTCCCCGCACGGCGGCGCTTGCCGCGAGCAGCCGCGCGGCCTGCTCGTACTGGTCCTGGCGCAGTGCCAGGTCGGCGACCCCGACGAGTACCTGCGCGATCAGCGGCGCATGCCCCGCCTCGGACGCCGCCTGACAGGCCGCCGCGTGGTGCTTCCGGGCCTCGCTGAGATCATCGGCGAGGTAGCCGAGCAGATCCTGTGTCGCCGCCCGGACGTTCGTCTCGTCCGCCTCGTCGCCCAGCACGGCTGCCGCGACGCCGAGCTGCTGGTACGCCTCCTCGGCGTTGCCGCCCCAACGGGCGAGTTCCGCCTTCGAGAGCGCCAGTTCGGCCAGCGCATCCAGCCAGGTGACCCGTGCCGCGCACCGTTGCGCCTCGGCTATCGCCGCCGCGCTGGACTCCGCGTCGCCCCGGAGCCAGTGCAGCCGCGCCTGCCGCGACCGCATCCGGATGACATCCTCGACAGCACCGAGTTCGGTGACGACCGCGACCGCCTCTTCGTAGTGCTCGCAGGCGACGGCGAGTTCACCGCGCACGGCGACCCGGTCCGCCAGCTCAGACAGGGCGAACCAGATCCCGAACCGTTCGCCGAGTGCCCGGAACTCGGCGAGTGCCGTCTCGAGATACGTGTCCGCGTCCCGCCCCTCCTGGCCGAGCATGATCCGCATCTTGCCGAGGTGCAGCCGGGCCAGTGCGCGTACCCACGGATCCTCGTGGTCCAGCAATTGTTCGAACGCGGGCAGGAACGCATCCGGCGCCTGCAGCATGCGGTCCAGCGCGGCGGCGAACGCGATCGCCGGATGGCGGCTCTGACTGCGCTGGCCGAACCGGTGCGCCTTGCGGATCCACTCCGCCGCCAGGTGTTCGTCACCCCGCCCGGAGCTCACGAACTGCACGACGAGCGCGTACACCGTGGCCCGGATCTCATCGGTCACCTCGCCGGGCGTCTCCGTGGCCGCGGTGATCAGCTCCAGGCCTTCAGCTTTGTACCCGCCGAGCCACCAGTACCAGCCGGCGCCCGCCGCGAGCCGCATCGCCGCGTACGCCTCGCCGGCCGCGAGCGCGCCACGCATCGCGGAGCCGATGTTGTCGTGCTCGACACCGAGCGTGGCGAGCCATTCCAGTTGCTCGACACGGCGGAGATGCGGCTCCGCCGTCTCGACGAGTTCGGTGAAGTAGTCGAGGTGCGCATGCCGGGCCAGGTCCGATTCCCCCGCCTCCGCGAGCCGGTGCCCGGCGTACTCCTTGATCGTGCCGAGCATCCGGTAGCGCGGTGCGCTGTCGCCCTGGCTGACCAGCAGCGATTTCTCGGCCAGCGAGGTGAGCAGTTCGAGCACCTGCTCCTGCTCGACCCCGTCGCCGACGCAAACCCGTTCGGCCGCCTCCAGGCCCGCTCCGCCCGCGAACACCGCGAGCCGGCGCAGGACCATCCGCTCGGCGTCGGTGAGCAACTCCCAGCTCC
The DNA here is from genome assembly GCF_015690345.1 of Plantactinospora alkalitolerans. Classification (GTDB taxonomy): domain Bacteria; phylum Actinomycetota; class Actinomycetes; order Mycobacteriales; family Micromonosporaceae; genus Plantactinospora; species Plantactinospora alkalitolerans. The sequence continues at coordinate 35,843 of NZ_JADPUN010000216.1, forward strand.
AGTCGACCACCGCGCGCAGGGTCCTGTGCCGTGGCAACGCGATGCGGCTACCGCTGGTCAGCAGGCGGAACCGGTCGTCGAGCCGGGAGGCGAGCTGATCGATGGACATGGTGCGCAACCTGGCCGCGGCCAGCTCGATCGCCAGCGGCATCCCGTCCAGGGCCCGGCAGACGCGCACCATCGTCGACAACGTGCGGGCGTCGACCACGAGATCCTTGCGTACGGCGCCCGCCCGGTCCCGGAGCAACTGGACGGCCGGCGAGGACGTGATCTCACCGGGGCCGGCATCCCTTCCCGGCACGGCCAGCGGCTCGACGAGCCACAGCGCCTCACCGGTGATGCCGAGCGGCTCCCTGCTCGTCGCCAGGATCCGCAGCCGCCGGCACTCCCCGAGCACTCGATGGGCGAACGCCGCGGCCGACTCGATCACGTGCTCGCAGTTGTCCAGGATCAGCAGCGCCTCCCGATCGCGGATCGCGGCGATGAGCCGGTCCGTCAGGTCCGCGTGCGGTGCCCCGCCGAGCAGCGCGTCCCGAAGGCCGAGCCCGGCGAGCGTCGACTGCGCCACGTCACCATCCGCGCCGATGGCGGCGAGCTCGACCAGCCAGGCGCCGTCCGGCAGGTCGCCGAGCAGCGTGCGCGCGGTTTCCGTGGCCAGCCGGGTCTTCCCCGAGCCGCCCGGACCGATCAGGGTGGTGAGCCGATGTTCGGCGAGAAGTTCGCCGACCGCGGCGACGTCGGCGTCCTTGCCCACGAAGCTGGTCAGCTCGGCACGGAGGTTGGTCCTACGGTTCTCCTCCCGCCGCCCCAACTCGCCGCGCAGCAGTGCGACGTGCAACGCGGACAGCTCCGGTGAGGGGTCGACCCCCAGCGTGTCGGCCAGGGCTTCTCTCGTGCGCTGGTAGACGAGCAGTGCCTCGTTGCCGCGACCCACCATGACGAGGACCCGCATCAGCGCCGCGACCAGCCGTTCTCGCAGCGGATGCGCGGCCACCAGATCCGTCAGTTCCGTGACCAGTTCCGCACCCTGGCCGAGGCTGATCTCGGCGTCGAACCGATCCTCCATGGCAGTCAGGCGTAGCCCGTCGAGCCGGGTGACCGCCGCGTCGAACGCGGCACTGTCCGGCAGGCCGACGCCCTGCATGGCCGTACCGCGCCACAACGCGAGGGCCTCGCGCAGCAGCCGTACCCGCCGTGGGTCCTCGTCGTTGTGGGCCTGGGCGACGAGGCGTTCGAACCGTACGGCGTCGACAGCCTCGGGTTCCACCGTCAGGCGGTAACCATCCGTCTGCCCCTCGACCGACCCTTCGGGCAAGGCCTTCCGCAGCCGGGAGACCAGGCGTTGCAGGGCGTTCGCCGCGTCGGCGGGCGGCTGCTCACCCCAGATCCAGTCGACGAGCGTCGCCTTCGGGACCACGCGACCAGGTTCGAGCGCGAGAGCGATCAGGAGCCCGCGCAGCCGCGCGCCCGGCACGTCGGCCACGACGCCGTCGTCCGTGCGTACCTCGAACGATCCGAGCATCCCGACCTGCACCCGGCAGATCTTGCCATGGGCGACTGGCAGGCCTTCAACCGCCGACGCGGCGCCGAGGACCGGGGTAAGGGGAATCACCCTGGACAGGTACGGCGCGGCTGTCGGCGGGCTCGAGACGAATGCTCAGTTGTGAACCCAGTTCGCTGAAGCCGAGCGCGCGGGCCACTCGTCGTGACGCTTCTGGGCGTGCCCGCCACTGGGGTAACAGGTCGGCTTCCAGCGCGGCGGTGACGGCTGCGGTGGCTACGGCGCGTGCGAGCCCTCGTCCACGTTCGGCCGGGGCCGTGAGGCCGGACTCGTCGGCATCCTCGGCCGGCACCCGGGCGAGCAACGCTCTCATGTCGGGGTGGTCGGCCGGGATCATTTCGACGACGGCGCTGGACTCGACCGGGCATCGTCGGTCACGGTCGCATGGTCGCAGTCAACCGTGCCGGCACACCACCGGGAAACCATGACTGGTGTGGTCGTGGCCGAGACCCGGCTACCGGCGGTAGCCGGATTCGTGCCGGCCGACCTCGGTGGTGCGGGCCAGCGGCATGAGCCTGTGCCTGTGCAGCCCGAACCGGGGTAGCTCATGTCGTCGACCTGGCCGCCACCGACGTGTCAGCGGTCCAGGCCGACGACATGGCATCGAACCTTTGGGTCAGCCCGGAAGAGTCACCTGCGCCGGGGTCGACCGCAGGGCGGTGGTGCCGTCGCCCAGCTGTCCCACGCCGTTGTTGCCCCAGCACCAGAGGCTGGCGTCGGTGCGGAGCGCGCAGCTGTGATAGCCGGGTGCGAAGCCGCTGGCCCAGGTGGTGGCGGTGCCGACCCGGACGGGGGCGAACCGGTGAGTCGTGGTGCCGTCGCCCAACTGTCCGGTGTTGTTGTTGCCCCAACACCAGAGGCTGCCGTCGGTGCGGGTCGCACACGACGAGTCGTCGCGCGCGTTGACCCTGGTCCAGGTGGTGCCACTGACCTGGACCGGTGAGGTCTGGTAGATGCCGCTGACACCCAGCTGTCCGTACCCGTTCTCACCCCAGCACCACAGGGTCCTGTCGGTGCGGACCGCGCAGGTGTGGGCGTACCCGGCCGTTACGCCGGTCCACGTGGTGGCGGTACCGACCTGCGCCGGACTTGTCCGGTAGCTCTGGATACCGAGACCGAGCTGTCCGTTCGAGCTGTCACCCCAGCACCACAGGGTGCCGTCGGTACGGGCGGCGCAGCTGTGCGCGAAGCCGGTCGTGACGCTCGCCCAGTTGGTCGCCGTGCCCACCTGTACCGGAGTGGCCGCGTTCTCGAGGGCGGCACCGGTGCCCAGCTGCCCGTTGCGGTTGGAGCCCCAGCACCACAGGGTGCCGTCGCTCCGGATGGCACAGGTGTGACTGTCGGCGGCGCTGACGCTTGCCCAGGTGGTGGCGCTGCCGATACGCACCGGGGTGTTCCGGTTCGTGGCGGTGCCGTCACCAAGCTGGCTCCGGGAGTTGCGGCCCCAGCACCACAGCGTCCCGTCGGTCTGTATCGCACAGGTGAAGCCGCCGCCGGCGTCGATACCGGCCCAGGTGGTGGCGTTGCCGATACGCACCGGGGCGATCCGGTTCGTGGCGGTGCCGTCACCAAGCTGGCCGCTGGAGTTACTGCCCCAGCACCAGAGTGTTCCGTCGGTACCGATCGCGCAGGTGTGTGCGTTGCCCGCGGTGATGCTGGAAACCGCCGGGGCGGCGACCGAGACGTTCAGGGAGCCACGCTCGGCGGGACTGACGCCTGCTGCCGCCGGGCCCGCTGAAAGGCCAATGGCGAGCACGACGATTCCGGCCGATGCCGCCGAGGCGAGGATGGTTCTCGTCGAACGCCGCCATTGAGCCCGCAGCCAACCGTCCTGATTTTCCATGTAATGTTCTCCCCAAATGACGTCGATACCTAGACGGTGGAGGCGGCATTGCCCTGGTGAGGTCGCCAGCGACCCCACCAATTCATAGCATCGATCTTCGCCATTGACTAGGGGCAATGCAAGACCTCGGTCCAGTCGTCGGCCGTACGCTCAGGTCGGCTGCCGTCGACCCCGAGTCGTCGCGTACCGATGCGGCCAGGTCGACGCGCCTGGACGGTCTCGCGCCAGGAGGCGCCTCCATGGTGGCTACCGGGAGTGACAGCGTCGGCACCACTGCGCTCCGCACGGCGGATCCGGATGACTGGGGCGGTCACGGGACCGCCTAGGTCAGGACAACTCGGGATTTGGGTAGAGAATCGGATTGCCTCTGGTTCCGCCGCATAGGCTCGTGCGCTGCCAGGTCGACGTGCATTTGATTGGGAATGGACCATTGGGCCGGGAAGGTGGCTGGTATTGCCGTGGAAAATCCAGTCGAGGAGGTGACCGTATTCAGTTCGGCGCCGGCCCGGCGACGCCGCGCCCCAGGGCCGCAAACTGCGCCGAATGTTCGGATACACCAACCACGCATCACGTTACTTCAGTATCGGCGCCGGCCTTTCTGACGCTATCCGAACCACCCGCTGTACTCGATGGGACGGCGTACCGTTCTCGTCGCGGTCGTGCTCGCTCGGCGTTCGTCCCATCCGCCAGCACGTCTCGGGGCAGGCGCGGGTGATGCACGACATCACCGTCACGGCCTCAGCCGTTCGTCCAGGGGCGGAGCTTGTCAGGGTTTCGTACTGCCCAGACGTGCTTGATCCGGTCGCCTGCGACGTCGAACGCCATCACCGTCACGGTGCGGCCGTCCAGCTCTGCCACCAGGCCGGGCTGGCCGTTGACCGTACGCTCCAGGAGCGTCAGTCCGGGTGCCCTGCCCGTGATGTCGACGAGGACGCGCGCGATCTGCTCGCCGCCTTCGACCGGGCGGAGTTCGGCGCTGGCGAGACCGCCGCCGTCGCCGACGGCCGTGGCGTCGGGGTCGAGGAGGCCGATGAGGGCGTCGATGTCGTTAGCCTCCCAAGCCTGCTTGAAGGCCCTCACGATGCTGGCCTGCTGGGCTGTCGGAGTGGCGAGGGCCTGCACCGCATGGATGCGGCGGCGGGCTGAGGAGGCCAACTGGCGGCAGGCGGCCGGGGTACGGCCGACGATCTCGGCCACCTCGGCGAAGGAGTAGCGGAAGACGTCGTGCAGGACGAACGCGACGCGCTCGGCCGGGGTCATCGATTCGAGCACGACGAGGAAGGCCATGCTGACCGATTCGTCGAGGGTGACCCGGTCGGCCGGGTCGACGATGGCGGCGCCCGGCCGACCGCTGATCCATTCCGTCCGATCGGGCAGCGGCTCCGGAATCCATTCGCCGACGTAGCGCTCCCGCCGGGCCCGGGCCGAACCGAGCAGGTCGAGACAGATGCGCCCGGCGACCTTCGTCAGCCAGGCGCCGGGGGATTCGATGACTTCCTGTTGCTGCCGGGACATGCCGTACCAGCGGGCGTAGGTCTCCTGTACGACATCCTCGGCGTCGGCCAGCGAACCCAGCAGCCGGTACGCGAGATTGATCAACTGACGCCGCTCGCTCATGATCGCGCCCAGGTTCGGATCGGACCGGCCGGACTCTGGCTCGGATCGCCTGCTCATGGTGTCGCCGACTCCCTTGCTCGCAGTTGTTGCTCCCACCGGTTCGACGAGGCAACGCACCCAACTGTGAGGTTGGCAGCCCGCCTGACATTCCGACGGGTTGTGTCGTCGTACCACTGGGACAAGCAAGGGAGAGACCGATCATGGAACCCGTGAACGTCGCGATCATCTACTACAGTGCCACCGGCACCGTGCACGCCCTGGCGCAGGCCGCCGTCGAGGGTGCGGTGAAGGCCGGCGCACACGTACGACTGCGTAAGGTCGCCGAAACGGCCCCGCCGGAGGCGATCAGTGCCAGGCCGGAATGGGCCCGACACCTCCAGGACACCGCCGACGTCGCCGAGGCCGGCCACGACGACCTGGACTGGGCCGATGCGGTGCTGTTCGGCACACCCACCCGTTTCGGCAACCCGGCCAGCCAGCTCAGGACGTTCATCGACACCACCGGCGGCCTGTGGTACCAAGGCAGGCTCGCGGACAAGGTGTACTCGGCCTTCACCGCCTCCAACACCGCGCACGGCGGGCAGGAATCCACCCTCCTCGCGCTTGGGAACACCTTCTACCACTGGGGTGGCATCATCGTGCCCCCCGGCTACACCGACCCCGTCCAGTTCCAGTCGGGCAACCCCTACGGCACCTCCCACGTGGCCGGGGACGGCCCGCCCGGCGAGGTGGCCCTGCGGGCGGCCCGTCACCAGGCCCGCCGCGTCGTCGAGGCGGCGGGCGCACTCAAGGCGGGCCGCGCCGCCTGACCCAGCACGGCTCTGTACCTCACCCTCACCACCGCCGGCTCCTGGCGGTACGACGCGCAGCACGTGGAGCGGAACCGGATCCCGGATCGGATCGTCTATCGGGTGACCACCGCCAACTCGGTACGGATCACCATCCGGTACGCCGACAACGGCGGATTCCCCTGGGCGAAGGAGCAGAGGTTCGGATGGCGCCCCTGGCAGACATATTCATGGAACGACACGTCCCGGTTCGTGGCGACGCCGAAGGAGCGCGAGGAGTGGGTGACCACCGGCGACTCGGTCCGGCAGCACCGGGTGCGTCACGTGTGGCCGTGGAACGACTTCCGCGCACCGGCGACCGGGATGACCGAGCGGCCAACCAGCTACGGTGCCGGTAGGGCCGAGGAGACCTGGCTCGCCGCGGTGACCCGCCCGGCGTTCCCACCGGGCGGGTCGCCGGCCGACGCCGAGCTGGATCGCGGTTCCGCAGACTGATCGCGTGGTCCCGGTAGGTTGACCATCGGTCGGCGTCGTCTACCGGTTGATGTCCTTGGTGAGGCAGATGCTTCCGTCCGCCGAGGCCGGTGGCGCCGGCTGGTATCCCTCGCTGCGGTAGAGGCCGATGGTCCGCTGATTGTCGGCACCGGTGGACAACACGATGCGCTGGCACTCCGGCTCGACGGCGGCTTCGGCGGTGTGGAGCAGCCACCGGCCAAGCCCTCGACCCCGCAGGTCCGGTACGACGCCGAGGCGACCCACGTGCCAGTCAGTCTCGACGCGGCGGGTCCGTACCATGCCCAGAAGTCGACCGTCCCGCCAGAGACCCATGGTGTGCCAGGTCGCCAGCCACTCCCGCACCTGCTCCGGCGACTCGTGCAGCGCCGGGATCGCCACGGTGTCGTTGGCGATGGCCTCGTCGACCCAGCAGCACCGCTGCAGCACGGTGACCTCGGGCGCGTCGTCGGGGACCAGTCGCCTCAGGTAGGACCCCGGCAGTGGCCCGGGTGACGCCCCGGTCCGGCCCCGCTCGCGCATCGGCCGGAGGGCGTGCGCAACCCGGACCAGTTCGTCCAGGACACCGACGGCCGCCGCGTCGAGGACCGCGTTCGGCCGTAGCCGCCCGTCCTCCGTCGCGTCGCCGAGCCGGATCGCGACCGTGGCGCCCAACGGGACCAGACGTAGCGTGGTCACCACCTGCTTCGCGTGCTCGACGGCCCGGGTACCGGCCGAGGTGTTGCCGTAGCTGACAAAGCCGATCGGCTTCCACGCCCACTCGCGGCCCAGGTAGTCCAGTGCGTTCTTCAGGGTTGCCGGCATCCCGTGGTTGTATTCCGGCGTCACCACGACGAATCCGTCCGCCGCGTCCACGATCGCGCTCCACCGGCGGGTGTGCGCGTGCCGGTAGACACCCGATGAGGGATGTTCCTCTTCGTCCAGGAACGGCAGGTCGAGATCGCTGAGGGCCACCGGTACGAGTTCGACGCCGAGTTCCGTGGCGCGAGGCCGGGCCGCCTCGACCCACCACTGTCCCACTGCGGGACCGAGGGCGCCCGGGCGGGTGCTGCAGATCAACACGAGGACACGTGGCAGGTTCGTTGACATGTAAACGAGTCTAGGCGGTAGATTGATTACATGTCAAAGAAATCCTCGGCTCAGGCCGTGCGCTGGCTGACCCCGGACGAGGAACGGGCGTGGCGGGCGTTCCGCCGGGTGATGGTCGCCGTCCAGGCCGGCACGGCGCGTGACCTGGCGGAGATCGGACTGTCCGAGGCCGACTACGAGGTGCTCAGCACCCTCTCGGAGAGGCCCGACCGGACCAGCCCGCTGCACGAGCAGGCCGACAAGATGGGGTGGTCACGCAGCCGCCTGTCCAGGCATGCCACCCGGATGGAGGCACGCGGCCTCCTGCGTCGCGCGCCCGATCCGGCGGATGGCAGGGGCTGCCTCCTCATTCTCACCGAGCACGGCCTGGACACCCTCGACGGCGCCGCACCGACCCACGTCGAGTCGGTACGACGCCACTTCATCGAACGGCTCGCGGCGGAGGACCTTGCTGCCATCGAACAGATCGCCCGAAGGGTGGAGGGACCGCCAGACCGGTGACGCCCACGCCGCACGTACTTCTGACCTCTCGGCGCCGGGCCCGATCGGCGGCGCATGGGTACGCGCGCTCAACCACGCCGATGACGCTTCCGGCAAGCTGTCCACATGACAGGGCCAGCAACGTCGGGTGAGAGTTCCGGCGCGTCGGCGAGGTGGACGTGATGCTCGCGGTAGCCGGGCTGGTCATCGCCGCTCCGGTGCTGACCTGGTGGCTGGTGGGGGACCGGTCGACCGTTCCCGCCGGCGCCGACCCCGACTACGCCTTCCAGCCCCTGGACGTCGGTCCCGGCCTGACCCGTGCCGCCGGCATCGGATCGGCAGTCGTGGCCGTCGTCGCGCTGCTGACGCTGGTACGGGCCACCCGTCGGAACCGACTGGACCCACACTGGTGGGGAGTCGTCGTCCCGCTGCTGACAGCGGGCGTGCTCGTCGGCTCCGGATGGCGGCTGATGACCGCCGGAGTGATCGGAGCGAACATCGGTGCCGGCCTCACGGTCCTGCTCGGCGGGCCGGTGGTCGCGGCACTGCTGATCTGGGCGACCTGCTACGCGACCTGTCTGTCGCGTCGCGGGCGTCGGGCAGGTCAGGGCCGCGCCTAGCCGTATCCGGAATGCGGTCGGCGCGCCGGGGACGAACCCGGGCAGACTGTCCGGGGCGGGGGTTGTCTGGGGG
>NZ_JADPUN010000018.1 GCF_015690345.1 Plantactinospora alkalitolerans
CCCGCAGGCCGCGAGCGCGACACAGCCGACCAGCGCGACACAGCCGACCAGCGCGAGGCTGCCGGCCGTCAGGGCGCCGACGGCGCGGGGACGGCCCGCTGGAAAGTCGGGCGAGGGGGGACGGAACACGGCCGGGTCCTCGGGCATAGGTGGATGCCGTGGTGCATTCGGCGGGGTGGCCCAGCCAATGCTAGGCCGTGGCCCGGGCCGACCGCGCCTCAGGTGGCGACCCGGTGTCCGAACTGGGTGAGGGCGGCGAGCGCCTCCGGGAGTCGTACCGACGGCACCAACAGATAGTCGGTGTCGTACGTCGAGAACGCCACGATGTTGACCCGGGCGTCGGCCATGGGCACCACCAGGGAGGCGAGGATGCCGGTCAGCGCCAGGTCGAGCGGCCCCACCACGCGCAGGCAGCGCCACGGCGTCTCGACCGTGGCCGCGGCCGGCACCCGGTCGGCCCGGCAGATGATCGACACCTCGTCCGAGGTCCAGGTGACCGACAGGAGCCCGGAGTTCGCCGGGTCGCTCAGCAGGCCGGCGGGCACCGACGAGTCGGCAGGCAGCCGGCACACGGCGTATTCCTCCGGCAGCAGAGCGATATCCAGCATGAGGAGACCTTACGGTGGCTGCGACATCGGCCCAACACCGCCGGGCCCATTGACCAGCGCGTCGGTGTGGCGTGCCGCCCGAGAGAATCGATGCGGGCGTTGTGGTCGGGGGCTCAGACCTCGGCGAAGAAGGTCAACGAGCCGGCGACGCCGCCGTGCGCCAGGATCGGGGTGGTGATCGCGTCGAAGGTGCTGTCCGAACCTTCCGTACCACAGCGCACCCGCAACAGGCCACGGGCGAGCCGGCCCGAGGCGAGGGCGAGCAGCGGAGGAATCTTCTCGACGTCCTGTTCCGTCAGCTCGCCGCGCGCGGCCGTGAAGTCGAGCAGCCGCAACTCGCTGTCCAGCAGCGCCCGCCCGATGGCGTGCAGGGGGGTGCCGAGCCCGAGCAGCCGGCAACACGAGGACGAGACGGCCGCGATGGTGGTGCTGCGGTCGATGAGCAGGCAGGGTTCCGCAGCGGTCGACACGGTGTCCGACCAGCGGGCGAAGCCGTCGGGCTCGATCCGACGGTCGGCGTCGCCGAAGCCGTCGGACTCCCGCTCCTGATCCAGCGACGAGGTCGCTGGCGGCACGAACGCCTCCGAGATCGAGAGTTCGACGTGGGCCACCGCGCCTCCTATTAACCTCACCGCCAGCCCACGCTAGCCGGTTTCACCCTGGAGTCGCACCCCGGGACACACCGGCCGGTTGGGCCATCCCGCAGCCCCCCGCCGGTGTGTGCCCACACCTGGCCTCGAAGGGCGGTTGTGGGCGCCGCCCCGGCGGGTGGCGTCGGCTGGTGACGCTACCGGCGACTGGCCCGCTTGTCAGCCGCCGTTCGGCCCTCCTCGTACCACCGGTAGTCCGCCGCCGACCGGTACGGGGCGTTCAGCCAGGTGGAGGGGGCCTGGGCGACCCGGGACAGCTTCTCCGCCGTGGCGGCGCTGATCCGGTTGCCGCCCGCCACGAGCAGCCGGTCGAGTTCCCGGTGGGTGGCCACCAGGCACTCCTTCGGAAGCCCGTACACGCTGATGACTCCGGAGCCGACGAAGGTCAGCACCGGGGTGACCGGAATGGTGAGGCCGACGGCGTTGGAGAGCGCCTTGGCGGCCCGCTTCGCGTCCCGGCGCGCCTCGGCGATGTACGCCGGACGCTTGCCGTTGATCTGCACGACGTCCCCCGCGATCAGGACCCGGGCTCGACCGTGGTCGGCGACCGTGACCGCGAAGATGCCGCTGGGGCCGATCGCCAGGAATCCCGCACGATCGTCCCGGGACCGGTAGTCCAGGTCGAGCATGCTGGTCTCGGTCAGCTCGGTACGCGGCCAGTCGACCACGTGCCACGATGGACCGAGGTGGTCGAGCCGGCTCAGGGCCCTGGCCCCGGCCGCCTCGATCCGGCGGGCGTCCCGTTCGGCGCGACGTCGACGGGCCCAGTCCATCGGCGTCGGCCGTGCGGCCTCCAGCGGTGGAAGCGGCTGCACCGGCGCGGGGGGTAGGGCCCGGGCGGGTACAGCTGAGCGTGCAGAAAAGACAGTCATCGTGACCTCCGGCAAAAGGTCCCTCGAAGTTATCTCTTCACTACGGTACGTGGCCACACCCCCCGTTCTGCAAGTTGCAGCACCGGAGTGAGTGTGGATGAATGCCCCATTCATCCGAAGCCCTTTTTCCCGGATGGTGCCAACCGCTGCCCTAGGCTGCGAATATGACCCATTTCGTGGACAGCGAGGTTGGGCGTCTCGGCACCGTACTTCTCCATCGCCCCGGACCTGAACTCGCCCGACTCACACCCCGGAACAACGACTCGTTGCTCTTCGACGCGATCCCGTGGGTCGGGCGGGCCCAGGAGGAGCACGACGCCTTCGCCGCCGCGCTCCGGGAGCGGGGGGTCGAGGTGCTCTACATCGGAACACTGCTCGCCGAGACGCTGGCGGTGGCCGATGCGCGGGCCGAGCTGACCGAGCGGGTACTCCGGACCCCCGGGCTGGGCGACACCCTGCGCCGCCGGGTCGCCGAACACCTGTCGTACCTCGACCCGGCCGCGCTGGCCGGAGTGCTCATCGCCGGCCTCGCCCACGAGGAGCTGCGGCTCGGCTGGGACCGGGGCGGCGGCCTGGTGTACCGCCTGATGGACCGGCTCGACTTCGTGATCGACCCGCTGCCGAACCTGCTCTTCGCCCGGGACTCGTCGACCTGGATCGGGGACCACGCCGCGGTGACGAGCCTGGCCATGCCGGCCCGCCGCCGGGAGACCAGCCTGACCGACGCGATCTACCGGCACCATCCGAGGTTCGCCGGCACCCCGTTCGTCTACGGCCCCGAGTTGGAGCACCTGGAGGGCGGGGACGTGCTGCTGCTCGCCTCCGGGGTGGTGGCCGTCGGCGTCGGCGAGCGCACCACGCCGGCCGGGGCCGAACGGCTGGCCCGCCGGGTCTTCGAGGCGCGGCTGGCGCACACCATCCTGGTGGTGCCGATCGCGCAGGAGCGGGCCACCATGCACCTCGACACCGTCGCCACGATGGTCGACGTGGACGCGGTGCTGATGTACCCGAACATCGCGGACACGCTGTCGGCGTACACCGTGGTGGCCGGGGCCGAGGGCGAACTCTCCCTCGACGGGCCGGCGCCGTTCCTACGGGCGGCTGCGGACGCGATGGACCTGGACACGCTACGGGTGATCGACACCGGACTGGATCCGGTGACGGCCGAACGCGAACAGTGGGACGACGGCAACAACACCCTGGCCATCGCGCCCCGGCTCGCCGTGGCGTACGAGCGCAACGTCGAGACGAACGCCCAGTTGGAGCGGGCCGGCATCGAGGTGATCCGGATCGCCGGTTCCGAACTCGGCTCGGGCCGGGGCGGCCCGCGCTGCATGTCCTGCCCGCTCGTCCGGGAACCACTGCGGCCGGCAGCCGACGGCCCGCTGCCCGGGTGACGGCGACGACCCGCCCCGGTCACCCCGGGAGTGTCCCTATGGGTTTGTTGAGCGGTGGCCGGGCGGGGCTGGTAGGTGGTTTTGGTGCGGAGCATGGCGAACAGGACGTCGACGCCGGGCGGTGGA
>NZ_JADPUN010000409.1 GCF_015690345.1 Plantactinospora alkalitolerans
CGTGGGGTGGGAGTGGGGTCTGTTCCGTGGTCCACTGCTGCGAGAGCGTGTCGACCTCGGCCAGGAAGCGGGACAGTTCGCTCTCCGGCAGCGACCGGAGCAGGCTCCAGAGCAGCAACATCTCCGCCTCGATCGCGAGATCGGAATCGAGGTCCTCCACCTCGCTGATGTCGTCGGTCGTCGCGATCCTGATCAGGCTCTCGGCGACCTTCGGATCGAGGTCGAAGCCCGTACCCAACATCTCGACCCGGGCGTGGGCGACGTACCGGATGATCGACGCCTGGTCCGAGGACATCGCCAGCCGCTTCCGGACGGCCAGGTAGAACGCGGCTCCGAGCACCAGCGCGAGTTCACCCCAGCCCTGCGCGTCCAGTTCGTCGCAGCGTCGGCGGTAGCCCTCCGAATCACCCCTGGCCAACTCTCGGAGAAGTTCGAGGTAGGTGCTCCGGTCGATCACGGCCCCGCCGGTCGGTGACGAACTCAGGTGGTGAGATGGATGGGCCGAGCGAGGAGTGCCCAACCATGCCCAACCGACCCGCTGACTACCTACGCGTCATCGAAGCGATCACCGAGCAGATCCGCGCTGGTGAACTGGCGCCGGGAGAGAAACTGCCCACCTACGCACAGCTTGCCGATCACTTCGGGATCAGTGTGACCACGGCCCAGAACGCGCTGCGCATCCTTCGCGAGCGTGGCCTCGTGGAAGGTCATCAAGGTAAGGGGACCTTCGTGGCGGAAGACCCGCCACTTTCATAGGTCACACAGTTCGTAGAGCCGCAGCAACGTCAGCGCGAGGGTGCTGGGATCACGGCTGCGACCAGGGTCCCCACGCGCCTGGGACCCCGGTGCCAGCCGGCGGTAGCGCGGGTGGCGTCGGTCCGGCGGCCACTCGCTGGCGCATCTCGTCGGCCCCGCGCATCCGGTGGTGCAGCAGCACCGCACCGGTGAAGACCATCGGGGCGACGAGGGCGCGCAACGGGGTGAACGGCAGGCTGAGCGCCAGGATGCTGGTGGCACCGAACCCGATCACGCTGGCCCGGTGCCGCCAGACCACCCGGAGCTGGCCCCGGAAAGTCGAGATGCCGTGGTGATACAACGGGATCGACAGCAGGAGCAGCCCGACGAGGAAACCGTTGAAGACCACCACCGCGCTGAACGCCGCCAGCAGGTTGACGCCGGGGATCAGCAGCAGCGGCGCGAGCAGTAGCCAGCCGAGTTGCAGCACCAGCGTGACCAGCACGGCCTGCCGGACCGCCACCAGGCAGGCACGCCACAGCGGCGGCGCCTTCCGCTCACTCGCACCGGTCGCGCTGGCGCCGGTCGCCGTACCGTCGAGCTTGCGTTCGAGCCGGCGAGCGAGCAGGACGTAGCACGGCGCACCGAGGACGATGCTCAGCGGCAGGACGAGGTAACCCAGGGCGGCGTGTACGACGAGGCGGGCGCCCCACATCAGAAAACTGTTGAGGATGCCGTGAATCCACTGTGGCCAACCGCCCGCGAAGGATGTCACAGAGTGCACCACCACCTCGGCAGTGGCCTCCATCGCGTGCATGATGCCGAACATCGCCAGCGCCAGCAGGACGAGCGGTGCCAGCGCGTAGAGCCAGAGCACCGGGCTCGTGAGAAAACGGGCCAGCCCACGCCAGAAGCAGCCGATGCCGGCGAAGAAGTTCACGATGGGGCGGGTGCCACGGTAGGCGGCCGTACGCGCGGTCTGGGCCGCCCCGGTGACGATGGCCCGGCTGGCCTGCCGGACCGCCTCGGCGTTCGGTGGCGGTACCTGCCGGGGAATCCACTGCCGCTGCGGACCGGCCGGGGTGGGCTCCACCGGGACCAGCACCGAATCCTCCGGCGCCGCGACCTGGTGGGGAACAAAGCCGGCCGGCGGTACCGCGAAATCAGCGGGATCGGCAGGATCGGCAGGCCATGACGGTTGGGTCGGTCGGGTCGGGAAGGGAGGTTCCGGCTCCGGCGTACGCATCTGCCTCGATGACCTTCCGTCTCTCGGGGAAGCCCTACCGGCCGGGGACCGAACGCCGAAGGCGACGGTGTCGACGGACGACCGGTCCCGGGGTACCGGCGCAGTGTAGTTCCGAGCCGGACTTCGCGGGGGACTGCTCGCACCGGGGCGGGCGGTTCGGGTGAGCGAGGTCGCGTGGTCCGCCGCCGGTCCCACATCGGTACGATCGGGTCCCACACCCCTGGCCCCGGAGGCGTAGGCAGACATGGGCAACCCGGAACCGCCGCAGCCGCAGCAACCCAGCTCGCCGCCGGGACCGCTGCCCCCACAGCCTGGATACGCGGCGCAGCCCGTACCCCCGCAGGCCGGATATCCGACCGCACCGATGCCACCGCAACCCGGCTACGGGCCGCCGCCCGGCGGCTACCCGCCGCCTCCCGAGGCGACACCGGGGTACGGCATGCCGCCGGCACCGCCGCAGGGCTACGGCCCACCCCAGCCCGGGTACGCCCAGCCGCCCGCCCCAGCCCCGGGTTACGGACAGCCGGGCTACGGACAGCCTGGTCAGGGACAGCCGGGTTACGGACAACCTGGTCAGGGACAGCCGGGCTACGGACAGCCTGGTCACGGCCAGCCGGGTCACGGCCAGCCCGGTTATCCGTACGAGGGTGGGCAGCCGGCGCCGCCCGCGAAGCCGGCCCGGCGTACCGGGCTGATCATCGGAATCGTGGCCGGTGCCGTCGTGCTGATCCTGCTCCTCGTCTGCGGGATCGGCGGCTTCATCTGGTACCGGCAGAGCGACGGCGGCGGAGGCAGCGGCGACCTGTCCGGAGTGATCAACTATCGCGAGACGAACCCGGACGCGCTCGCGACCACCCACGTCGACGCCCCGGTCAACTACCCGATGACTCCACCGGCCGGTGGCCCGCACTTCCCGGCCTGGCAGAACTGCAACGGTGACACCTACACCGCGCCGATCGAGGACGGCAACGCCGTACACAGCCTGGAACACGGCGCTGTGTGGATCACCTACCGGCCGGGTCTGCCAGCGGAGGACGTGGGCAAGCTCTACGACCGGGTACACGGGCTGTCGCACATGATGATGAGCCCGTACCCGGGACAGTCCGCACCGATCTCGCTCCAGGCCTGGGGCTACCAGCTCACCGTCGACAACGCCGACGACAAGGCGATCGGCGCGTTCATCACGGCGTACCGGGTGACGGCCGCGATCGAGCCCGGCGCACCGTGCGGCGGTGGGATCACCACTACCCGGTAACGGCGGACCGCCGCGCCCGGCGTCGCCGCCACCGTCGCAGCGCCAGCCCGATCAGCACTGCGGCGGCGACGCCGGGACCACAGTGGACCAGCAGGACACCGGCCAGGCTCGGCCCGCCCCAGTCCTGCTGGTACGTCGCGGGATCGGTCATGTCGATCACGAACGGTTCGAGGAGCGCGCGGACGATCAGATAGAGCCCGAACAGGATTCCGACCGCGCCAAGGGCCTTCTTCATGTGCTCGACGGTAGAAGGGAAGACCAGGTGTCCACATCAACCCGTGGTAGCACCGGCGCCGTCGTACCAGGGTATGCCCTGCCGTTCGGGCGGCGACGTCACCGCGACCCGTCGGCGCCGCCCGAGCGCCGGGCGAACCCGCGGACCGCGTACCCGAGCGCGCCGCCGGCGAGTACGCAGA
>NZ_JADPUN010000360.1 GCF_015690345.1 Plantactinospora alkalitolerans
CGCCGGACCCCGATTGGGCGTACGCAGCAGCCCGCCCGCGGTTCCGTGGATCGCCCCGCCCGGGCGGCGGCCTGCCCATGGTCGCCCTGTCGGCGCAGATCGTCGCGGGCCGGATCGGTCCGGCCTGACCGTCTCGGCGTCGTTCCGGGCCGGTCATCCCTCGTTCCGGGCCGGCCGTTCCCCGCTCGGGCCGGCCGTTCCCCGCTCGGGCCGGTCATCCCTCTTCTCCGGGCAGGTCCCGCCGGCTCAACTCCATATCCGTCGGTTCCCGCCTGGCCAGTTCCTTTCCCGGAACTCCGATTCCGGCCGGTCCCGGTCCGGCTGGCTCGCCCCCGATCGGTCTCCGGCCCGACGACTCCTCGCCGACCGGGCGGCCGGCCGGGGAGGACTTTCCGGACGACTCCGGTCCGGTGTTCAGCGAGCGGCGCACCGCGGAGATCAACTGGACCATGCCGAAGAAGCCGAGCAGGACCCAGATGGCGGTGGCCAGGGTGATGATCCCGGCCGCCAGCTCCGGCATGACCAGGTGAGCCACGCTGGCCAGCAGCAGTCCGACCACGGCCACACTGACCCGGCTCGGCCGCTCCCCCACCGTCACCGTGCCGATCTCCTTCATTCCGGCCGAGACGGAGCGGGCCCGGGTGTACTCGTGCAACCAGGACAGTGCCCCGGCGGCGACCACCAGTTCCCCGGGGGCACCCACCAGCCAGAAGGCGATCAGCCAGCAGACCTCGCCCACCCGATCGGCCAGCGAGTCGTAGACGTATCCGAGTCGGGTCGTCCGGCCGGTGACCACCGCGACCGCACCGTCGATGCTGTCCGCGACCGAGGCGAGCAGGACGAAACCGGCCGCGACGAGCGGCCCGACCGGCCCGGGTGGCGCCTGGAGCACGGCGACCGGTACGCAGGCGCAGAGGAGCACGCCGAACGCCGTGACCGCGGTCGGCGACACCCGCAGTCGAGCCAGAAGACAGCCCAGGTGGTACGACATGCGCAGCCAGCGGCGCACCGACGTGGTCGCCATCCGGGGATCGAAACCGCCGTGCAGCCGCGCCCACTTGTTGGCGTACTCGTCCCAGGTCAACCGGTTGCCCACCATGGCTCAACCGTCGGACGGTGCCTCAGGTGGCGCCCAACCGGTCATCGCGGGCCGCTGCCGGTCATCAGGCCGCCGCCGGTCATCTCGGGCCGCCAGCGGTAATCTCGCGCCGCCGCCGGTCATCCTGCGCCGCCACCGGTCAGACCCGCACGCCGGCCTGGAGGGTCTGCCAGACCTCCCGGGTCGCGGTCGACCGGTTCAAGGTGATGAAGTGGATCCCCGGTACGCCCTCGTCGAGCAGCCGCCGGCACATTTCGCTGGCCTGCTGGATGCCGAGCTGGCGGACCGCCTCCGGATCGTCCGCGATCCGCTCGAACTGGGCGGCCAGCGCGGGCGGGAACGGCGCTCCGGAGAGCTGCTGCGAGCGCTCGATGGTGCTGAACTGGGTGACCGGCATGACGCCGGGCAGGATCGGCGTGTCGCAGCCGGAGGCGGCGACCCGGTCCCGGAGCCGGAGATAGTCGTCGGCGTCGAAGAACATCTGGGTGATCGCAAAGTCGGCGCCGGACCGGCACTTCTGGATGAAGTACTCGGTGTCGGTGGCGATGTCGGGTGAGCGGGGATGCTTGTACGGGAAGGCGGCCACCCCGACGCTGAAGTCGCCCGAGTCGCGGACCAGCCGGACCAGGTCCTCGGCGTAGAGCACGCCCTCCGGGTGCTGCACCCACTCCCCCATCGGATTGCCCGGCGGGTCGCCACGGACGGCGAGCACGTTGCGGACCCCGGCACCGGCCAGTCGGCCGATCACGTTGCGCAACTCGGCGACCGAGTGGTTGACCGCGGTCAGGTGCGCCATCGGCAGCAGGGTCGTCTCGGTGGCGACCCGCTCCGTCACCGCGACCGTGGTGTCCCGGCTCGACCCGCCGGCCCCGTAGGTGACGGAGACGAACGACGGACGCAACGACTCCAGCTCCCGGATCGCCTGCCACAGCAGACGCTCGCCATTGGCGGTCTTGGGCGGGAAGAACTCGAACGAGAAGGTCGGCTGGGGGCCACGGACGAGGTCCCCGATCGACGGTGGCGAGTCGGGGAGGATGGAGGGAAGACCGAGGGCCACGCCGCGACTCTACCGGGCGTACCGGCCCGATCTCATCCCATCGCGCGCCGTTCGGGGCGGGGAGTCGGCTTTTCGATGTCAGGTCGGCGTCACAGTCCCGACCCAACCCGATCATCCGGCCCGCCCCGAGCGAGGCGGCCGGCAGGCGGCGAGCAGGCCCCGTACGGCGATCCGGCGGCCGTGACAGGGCCAGGGGTCCCCGCAGGTCCGGCAGGTGTTCGCGCCGGCCGACCCCGGCACGCTCGACAGCGGTCCCGCAGGCAGCGGTCCCGCAGGCAGCGGCACTCCGGACAGCGGTTCGACGGGCTGCGGACTGTGATCACGGTGCAGGCGTACGGCCAGCCGCCAGGCCATCGGCTGCACCACCTCCGGTGGTGGTTCGTCGGGCGGATTCTCCGGATCGAACGGCAACTCGCTCATCACGACACTCCTCGGCGGGTGGTCGGGCGGACTGATCCAGCCGCCACGGAACGAGCAAAACGTCGTTCGGACCGGCAGGGAGTAGCCAACGCCAGGGGGCCGGCCTCCTGGCCCCGGGGCCAGGGAGCCGGCCAGGGGCCAACGCGAACGATCCCGACCCCCTCGACGCCAGTTGGATGTTGATGACCTGTTGTCGTCCGGCGACTGTCAGTCGTTCCGGCGACAAAAAGTCGTCAAGATCGACGTAGACCGGGGGCGACACCGACCGTGAGCCGAGCGATCCGACCGTGAGCCGAGCGATCCGACCGTGAGCCGGGTGCCGGGTTCACCGGGGGCGGGCAGAACGTCGTACCGGGTCGGTAGGAATAGCCGACGCACGTGGGGCCGGCCGGACGCCGGCTCCAGGGGCCGTGCGCGGGGGTCAGCAGGAGGTTCGTCGACTATTCCGGCCAGAGGACCGCCATGACCCGCTTCGACCATGATCCCTTCGACATCACCACGCCTTCGCTCGGCACACTCCTGACCGAGCTGCGCCTCGCCCGGGGCTGGAGCCAACTTCGGGTGGCCGAACAGCTCTGCGCGGCCTCCGGCGTACCGACCGTCAGCCGGCACGAGGTCTCCCGATGGGAGCGGCAGCAACGGGTTCCCGGCGAGTTCTGGCTCGGCTGGCTCGCGGCCGTACTCGACGTGTCCATCGCCGACCTGACAACCGCCGCCGCGACCACCCGGGCCACGATCGGGCTGGCCGAGGCACGGTCCGGGAGTGACACCGGCCCCGGCGAGACGTCCGGGATGACCCGGATCCGCCAGGAGTTGCTGGCCTCGGCGCACGCCTGGCTCACCGATCCGAACGACCCGCTGATGGAGCCGCCCGTACCGCCGGCCCGGCGGCTGATGGAGCCGCCCGTACCGCCGGCCCGGCGGCTGACGACGTCGCCCCCGGCGGCAACTCCGGCGTCGGGGACGACGCCGGGGCCGGGGCCGGAGTTGCCGCTCGACGCGACCGGCCTGGCCCGGCTGCGCCGGCTCGACGACCTCGTGGGCGGGCGGGACCTGCTGCCCTCTCCGGC
>NZ_JADPUN010000237.1 GCF_015690345.1 Plantactinospora alkalitolerans
CTCCGCATCCGCCGCACCCTCGGCACTCGACGGCCCGGGCGCCGTGGGCTCGAAGGGTGGGGTGTCGGGGCCGGGCTCCGTCGGTGGCGGTGTGGCGGGTGCCCGTTCCCAGGGCGGCACCCAGGCCGCCGCCTGCTCGGCCAGGGAGTCCGGCCGCTTCTCGCTGGTCACCCTGCCTCCTCGTTCGTCGTCTCGTCGTTCGTCGTCGGCCCGCTGTCCGCCGCCGGCCTACCATCCGCCGCCGGCCCACCATTCAACGGCGACTCCGACCCACCATTCAACGGCGACTCCGGCCCGCCATTCACCGGCGACTCCGGCCCGGGGTCGGGTGGATCCGTCGCGGCGGCACCCGGCACCGCCACCCCGTCCGGCGCGGGCGCCCCCGCGTACTCGTCGATCTCCAACTCGGCTCCGCCGTCGTCGGGACCGGTCCACCGTACGGTGAGCTCGCCGAGCGCCTCGACCTGGGCGAAGCCCACCAGCCCTTCCCGGTACAATTCGAGCAGCGCCAGGAACCGGGCGACCACTTCGAGGGTGGACTCACAATCGGCGCAGAGCACCCGAAACGTCGCCGTACCGGCCCGGCGCAACCGATCCTGCAACAGCGCCGCGTGCTCGCGGACGCTGACCCGCACCATGTGCACGTGGTCGATGGAGACCATCGGGGCCTGCTTCGGGGTCATTGCCTTGATCGCCAGTGCGGCGAGCCGTTGGACGCCGATGCCGAGCACCAGATCGGGCAGGGCCTCGGCGTAGCGCGGCTCCAGGGTGACCGCGCGCGGGTAACGGCGGGAGCCCACCGCCTCCTGCTCCGCGATGTGCGCCGCGGCCTCCTTGAACGCCTTGTACTGGAGCAGCCGGGCAAATAGCAGGTCCCTGGCTTCCAGGAGGGCGAGATCCTCCTCGTCCTCGACCTGTGCTGCCGGCAGCAGCCGGGCGGCCTTGAGGTCGAGCAGGGTCGCGGCGATGACCAGGAACTCGCTCGCCTCGTCCAGGTCCCAGGCGTCGCCCATCGCCCGGATGTAGGCGATGAACTCGTCGGTCACCTGATGCAACGCGACCTCGGTCACATCGAGCTTGTGCTTGCCGATGAGCTGAAGCAGCAGGTCGAAGGGCCCGGTGAAGTTCGCCAGCCGTACGGTGAAGCCGCTCGCCGACTCGGTCCCGTCCGCGGCCGACTCGATCCCGTCCGCAGCCGACTCGATCTCGTCCGCAGCCGACTCGATCTCGTCCATCACCGCAGGATCGGCCCCGTCGACGGCTGGCGCAGCCTCGTCAGCTCCCGCTCCCGACCCGGCGTCGTCGCCGGCCGGCTTGGCCGACGAGCCGTCTCCGACGGACGGACGGACCGCAGTGGCAAGATCATCAGCCGCAGGAGCGTCGGCACCGGTCGCGGCGGACTGCGCCGGGTCCGGCGAGGACGTGGCAGCGGGCGGGGAACTCACCCGACGACCGTAGTCCACCGGTTCCGGCCCATCAGCCACCAGCGTCGCTCCCGTACCGTCAGTCACCCGATGATCCTCAGCACGGCGGGCATCGACGCGAGCCCGGAGAACGGAACGAGAAACCGGTCGACGTCGGCTCGGCCGGGCCGGAACGGCGCACGGTAGTTACCGCGCGCGCTCGGCCTGCGCGGCGATCACCTCTCGGGCCAGCTGGCGGTAGTTGCGGGCGCCGGAGGAGGCGGGGTCCAGGGTGGTGATCGGCGCACCGGCAACCGTCGACTCCGGGAACTTGACGGTCTTGGTGATCACCGTCTGGTAGACCTTGTCGCCGAACGCCTCGACCACCCGCTGCAGCACCTGACGACAGTGGGTCGTCCGGCTGTCGTACATGGTCGCCAGGATGCCCTCCAACTCCAGGTCGAAGTTGAGCCGCTCGCGGACCTTGTCGATGGTGTCCAGCAGCAGGGCCACCCCGCGGAGGCTGAAGAACTCGCATTCCAGCGGGATGAGCACGCTGTGCGCCACGGTGAGCGCGTTGATGGCGAGCAGGCCCAGCGACGGTTGGCAGTCGATCAGGACGTAGTCGTATTCCTTGCGGATCGACTTGAGCACCCGGGCCAGCGCCATCTCCCGGGCGACCTCGTTGACCAGTTGGATCTCGGCCGCCGAGAGGTCGATGTTGGCCGGCAGCAGGTGCAGCCCGGCCACGTCCGTCTTGATCAGGACGTCCTCGGGAGCGATGTCCTCCTGCATCAGCAGGTTGTAGACCGACAGGTCGAGGTTGTGCGGGTTGACGCCGAGACCGACCGACAGGGCGCCCTGCGGGTCGAAGTCGACCAGCAGCACCCGGCGACCGTACTCGGCCAGTGCGGCACCGAGGTTGATCGTCGTGGTGGTCTTACCGACGCCACCCTTCTGGTTGGCCATCGCGAGGATCCGCGCCGGACCATGTTGGTCGGTCGGCATGGGCTCGGGGATCGGTTTGCGTATCGTGTAGGCGGCCGGGTCCGCAGGGCCCAACTCAGCACCGAGGTCCAAGGCGGACTGCTGCTCGCGCAGGCTCGAGGTCCACGCCTCGGCACGGTCACCGTTTCCAGCCATGTCCTCGTACGCCCCCTCCCGACGACTGCCCGGCACGGAGCCGAACTGTGTCCTGTGCGGCGCCGCCGCGAACCTCGGTTACCGTCCCACGAGGCCGCGCCGAACCCGACTCTACGCCACGTTGCCGCACCGTAGCGGGCACCGTCCCGGCGTGTCGACCCGGTGGAAAACCAGCACCGACGTCCGGCCCGAGGCGACGACCGGGAGACCCGGTTCAGCCACGCGCCCGGGGATGCGCGGTGGCGTAGACCTCCCTGAGCCGCTCCACCGTCACCAACGTGTAGACCTGGGTGGTGGTGACCGAGGCGTGGCCGAGCAGTTCCTGCACCACCCGGACGTCCGCGCCGCCGTCGAGCAGGTGGGTGGCGTACGAGTGCCGCAGGGTGTGCGGGGACACCGCCTGCGGCCCCTCCACCGGCAGCCCGGCCCGTCCGGCGGCCCGTCGCAGGATGGTCCAGGCGCTCTGCCGGGAGAGTGGACCGCCCTGGGCGTTGAGGAACACGACCGGGGTGCCTCGCCCGGCGGCGGCGAGCGTCGGTCGGGCCCGGACCAGATAGGCCCGCAGTGACTCGGCGGCGTATCCACCGACCGGTACCAGTCGGCTTCGGCCCCCCTTGCCGTGCAGCAGCACCGACCCGTCCACCAGATCCAGGTCGTCGATGGCCGTGCCGACGGCTTCGGAGATCCGCGCGCCCGTTCCGTACAGGAATTCCAGCAGCGCCCGGTCCCGCAGCGGCAACGCGGCCCGGGACCCGGCCGCCTCGACCGCCCCCGCCATCTCCAGCAGCCGCACCACCTCGGTGACGTCGAGCGCCCGGGGCAGCCGCCGGGGCGGAACCGGCGGCCGTACGTCCCGGCTGGCGTCCTGGGCGACCAACCCCTCCCGGACCGCGAAGCGGTGCAGGCCGCGGACCGCGCTGGCGGCCCGGGCGGCGGAGGCCGCGGAGAGCGGCGGGCGAGCGTCGTCACCCGCCCTCAGCCGGGCGACGTGCCCGGCGATCTCCGCCGACCCGACCGCCTCCAGGTCCTCGACACCGTCGTCGGCCAGCGTCGCCAGGTAC
>NZ_JADPUN010000401.1 GCF_015690345.1 Plantactinospora alkalitolerans
CCAGGATCCGCTGATACGGCTCGCCGTCGGCGACCGCGAACGTTGTCCGCAGTGATTCGTGTCGGCCGATCACGTCCCGCAACGCCTCGGCCAGGGCGGTGGTGTTCACGTCTTCGGGCAGTCGGGTCACGACCGGCAGGTTGTAGGTCGGGCTCGGTCCCTCCAGTTGGGCCAGGAACCACAGCCGGCGTTGTGCGTAGGACAGTGGGACGCGTTGCGGACGCTCGGCGGCCCGCAATGCCAGCCGACCGGTTGCCGCGTCTGCCAGCCGGGAGGCCAGTCCCGCCGGTGTGGGGGCTTCGAACAGTGTCCGCAACGACACCTCGACGCCCAGTCCGGCCCGGATCCGCGAGATGAGCCGCACCGCGAGCAGTGAGTGTCCGCCCAGCATGAAGAAGCTGTCGTCGACGCCGACGGTGTCGATGCCGAGTACGTCGGCGAACGCGGTGCAGAGCAGTTCTTCCTGCACGGTGGCTGCCAGCCGGCCGGTACCCGTGGTGTAGTCCGGTGCCGGTAGCGCCCGCCGGTCGAGTTTGCCGTTGACCGTCAACGGCAGGCTTGGCAGGGTCACGAACGCGGCCGGGACCATGTAGTCCGGCAACTGACCGGCCAGGAACGTCTTCAACCGCTCGGCCGGAACCTCCTCGCCGGCCGGCACGACGTAGGCGACCAGCCTGTCCTGGCGGACCAGTACGGCGGCCTGGGCGATTCCCGGGTGCTGGGTCAGCACCGTCTCGATCTCGCCGGGTTCGATCCGGAAGCCGCGGATCTTCACCTGCTCGTCGGCCCGGCCGGCGAAGACGAGTTGCCCGTCGGTAGCCCATTTGGCCAGGTCACCGGTGCGGTACATTCGCTGGCCGGAACCGAACGGGCAGGCCACGAACCGTTCCCCGGTCATCGCGGGCCGGCCCACGTAGCCGCGCGCCACACCGGCACCGGCGACGTACAGCTCACCTGTCACTCCGACCGGCGCGGGCGTCAGGGCGTTGTCAAGCACGTACAGGCAGGTGTTGGCGATCGGCCGGCCGAACGGTACCGGGCCCGGCCGGTCCGGGTCCACCAGACCCAACGCGGTGATCACCGTTGACTCGGTAGGGCCGTAGGCGTGCCACAGCCGCCGGCCCGGTGCCCAGGCCCGTGCGACCGCTTCGCTCATGCCCTCGGCGCCGGCGATCATCGTCCGCACGGACGTCAGGTCCGCCGGTTCCAGCACCTGCAACAGCGACGGCACCACGCTGGCCACCTGGACCGGCAGCTCGGCCAACAACCGCGGCTCGGTCCGTTCCCGGTCTTCCGCGATCACCAGGGTGCCGCCACCGGCCAACGACACGCCCACGTCCAGTACCGAGGCGTCGAACCCGAACGACGCGAACTGCAACATCCCCACCCCGGCGTCCACGCCCAACAACGGCCCGAACACCGACACCAGGTTCACCAACGAACCATGCGTGACCGCGACACCCTTCGGCCGGCCGGTCGACCCGGACGTGTAGATCACATACGCCAACCCCGCCGACGAGACTGATCCGGCGGTGAACGTGCCGCCGCCGTCGCCGGACAGTTCCGTCAGCCGTAGCACCGGCACACCGGCGACGTCGACACCATCAGCGGCGAGTACGAGCCGGGCGCCGCTGTCGGCGACCACGTACCCGATCCGCTCGGCCGGCAGCTCCGGATCGACCGGCACGTAGGCACCGCCGGCCTTCCAGACCGCCAGCATCGCCGTGACGATCTCCACACCCCGGGGCAGCAGCAGAGCCACCACCGACTCCACCCCCACACCCCCAGCCACCAGACCAGCAGCCAACTCATCCGACCGCGCATCAAGCTGCGCGTAGGTCAGACTCACCTCACCAGCGGTCACCGCGACGACATCCGGATGCGCCACCACCTGGGTGGTGAACAGGTCCAGGATCGTGCCGTCCGGTGTCGGGGCCGCGGTGTCGTTCCACTGGTGTACCAGCCGGTCGTGTTCACCGCGGTCGAGTACGTCGATGGCGGCCAGGTCCGTTTCCGGCCCGCCGTCCAGAGACGTCGTCAACGCGGTCGCGACCTGTTCCAGTGCCGTTGTCATCAGCCCGATCACCAGCTCCGGCTGGATCGGACTGCTCGCCTCGACACTGATCCCCAACGCACCATCACGGTCGTTGATCGACACCGTCAACGGATAGTTGTTGCGTTCCTGGGCCCGGACACTGCGGATACCGAGGGAATTGCCGCCACCGCCGGCCGTGCGGGAGTCCTCGGCGCCGTGCCGGTAGTTGAACAACGAGGTGAACAACGGAACGTCTCCGGGCAGACCACTGGCCTGCTGCGCCAGACTCAACGGAGCGTGCTCATGCTCCAGCAGTGTCGCCAACTGGCCCCGCATCGCCTCGATCGCCGCGCGTAGCCCGACCCGGCCGGTCGGCACCCGCACCGGCAGTGTGTTGATGAACGGGCCGAGGACCCGGTCCGCGCCCTCGCCACCACTGAGCCGGCCGAACAACACCGTGCCGAACACCACGTCGTCACGACCGGACAACACACCCAACACCCGCGCCCACACCACATGCAGCACCGTCGCCGGTGACACACCCAACCGTCGCGCGGCCTCACGCAAAGCCGCGGTAGTCTCGCCCGGCACCGCCCCCGCCCCCATCGATGACTGGGAGCCGTCTCCCCGTACATCCAACAGACCGAACGGTGCCGTCGGCTCGTCCACATCACCGAGCAGATCAGTGAAGTACCGCTCGTGCTCGGCACGCGGCACCGCCCGCGCCAACGCCACGAAATTACGGAACGGCAACGCCGGAGCCAGCTCACCGGCCCGACCCGCGGCGATCAACCGCAACTCGTCCAGCATCGTGTCCATACCAACGTGGTCCTGCACGATGTGATGCATCCGCATCACCGCCAACCACCGACCGTCACCCACCCCGGCCACATGCAGATCCATCAACGGCGCCCGACCCAGATCGAACTGGCTACCCACCGCCGTGACCAGATCCTCCACCACACCCGCCGGCACCGGCCCCACCGGCACCCCCGACACCGGCAACACATGCTCCACCACCGGGAACACCGCCCGACGCCACACCACCTGCACCGGCTCACGCAACCCATCCCACACAAATCCCGTGCGGTAGATGTCATGCCGATCCACGATCGCCTGCAAACCCTGCA
Source organism: Plantactinospora alkalitolerans (assembly GCF_015690345.1). Lineage (GTDB taxonomy): Bacteria > Actinomycetota > Actinomycetes > Mycobacteriales > Micromonosporaceae > Plantactinospora > Plantactinospora alkalitolerans. The sequence goes on from NZ_JADPUN010000401.1 coordinate 3,166, forward strand.
CGAAAGCGTCCAAACGCTCCCGCGCATCAAACTCCAGAACACGCGTCGTCAGATACGCATCCCGGCCGCCATCAGCGAACAAATGATGGAAGAGCAAACCCTCCTGCAACGGTGCCAGCGGGTACACGTCGGCGATGTTCGCCGCGCCGCCGTCGACCGACGCCACCACCCGATCGATCTCCGCGCCGGTCAACTCGACCAGAGTCAACATCTCCGGCGTGATCTCCCGCGCCTCGGCGGGAATCAGATTCGGCGGCACATTGTCCCGCACCGACGCGGTCGCCGAAGCCGCCAACCCAGCCGGCGTCGGAGACTCGAACAACGCCCGCACCGACACCGACAAACCCACCACCCGCAACCGCTCCACCAACGACACCGC
>NZ_JADPUN010000411.1 GCF_015690345.1 Plantactinospora alkalitolerans
GGTGGGGTGGTGGGCGGGGTTGTCGGCCCGTCGGTGAGGGTCGGAGTCTGCCAGTCCCGCCACTCGGAAAGATTGCCGGCCTTCCTGCTCGAGATCCTGATCGTGCCGGCGGCATTGCCCGTCTTCAGCAGGTACTTCTGGATGTTCTGCTGCAGGGGGGTTCGCCACTCCGACCTGGAGGCGCAGTGGGTGCCGTCCTGGACGTCGGACCAGTACGTGATGTTCTCGCCCGCACCGAGCGCCTTGTAGACCTCCGCTCCGCCCAGACCCGCCACGCTGCCTGATCTGGCGGCCAGCCAGTCGACGTGTGGATTCTCCATGATGAACAGTCCTCGCGGCGCCACCATGCCCACGACCTGATGCGTGTCCAGTGGCAGCGTGTTCGGGTTGCCCGTGAAGGAGCTGAACGCATCGCCCAGCCACGGCTGCTCCCCGTAGGCGCTGCTCAGCGGCTGGGCACCGGATTCTCCGGGGAGGCCGCGGAAGATGGGAGCACCGGCGCTGCCCGACTCGATCGGCATGGTCAGGGCGATGCGCTGGTCGAACGCACCGGTCACGAAGGCGCCCTTTCCGTACCGGGAGCATCCGGTGACACCGGTCGCATCGGCTCGAAGAATGTTGCCGCCCGACTGCTCGATGACGTCGATGATCCGGCTGACCCCCCAGGCCCAGGCCATCAACAGCCCGGTGCTGCTCGACGCCCCGTAGATGCTGTAGAACGCACCCTGCTTGTTGTTCCGGGGCGTGCCCTCCCGACCCACCGCGAAGGGGTCATAGTTGATCACGGCGGCACCGGCCGACCTGATGGTGGCCGTGTCCGCGCCGAACCCGCCCAGTACCACGACCGCCGGGAACGGCCCGGAGCCGGTCGGCAGTTGCACGCTCGCCGAGAAACTCGAACTCCGGCCGTTGTGCGACACGTTCACCGTGATGCTGGAGCTCGAGACCGTCCCCGTGACGGTCGCCGGCTTCGCCGGCTTGTCGCCGTAGACGTACCTCTCGGCCAGCTCGCGGGTCTCCGCCCGTCGACACCGCCAGTCGGCCTTGCTGGTGATCCGTGAACCATCCAACTTCCGGAAAGGATCGGGAAGCCTGGAGTTCGCCGTCAACGAGCCGGGCAACGACACCGGGCAGTCGGCACCCTCGTCTTCGACAGCGGCCGCCGCCACCACGGCGCCCACCGGCGCGGCCTCGGCAATCGCCGTCCTCGCCACTACCGTCACCGCTCCAGCGACCGCGAGCGCCGCCGCCGCCAGTACGGCGACCGTCGAACTGATCCTGGAGCGGCCCGAGCTGCTGATCACTGGGCTCCCCTTCCGGGTAGGTGATGGATGCGTCGGCAAAGATCGAAGATCACAAATGTCGACGTGGTCAAGTTTTCAGTAAGAAACCGAAACGTGTCAATACCGCGCCGGGCACTCCGCTCTCCGCCCCGCCGATCGCCGCTTGATCACCTGGCATCGCGCTGACCTCGACATACGTCAGATGTCCGATGATTGACCGCGCTGTTCGCGAGCCACCACCACCCGGTCCGGGCGCAGCCGTACCACCCGGGGCGGTCCGGCGGGCCGGCGCCGGATTGCGGAAACTTTCGGCATCCGCACGCTGAGCGGAAACGCCGAGCAGAACGGATACGCAGTTGCCGTGAACCGATCATCACCGACTAAAATGGAGCAATGCTGTCTGGCGTACGCCCGCTGGCGGCGGGCACGGTCCTGTTGATCGCACTGCTTGCCGGCTGCGACGACAGCCCCGCTCCATCGGATGCGCGCCCGTCGACTCCGGCTTCCACCACGGCCGGACCCGGAGTCGACGCGACCTCGACGGCACCGGCCCGGCAGCCGCACACCCTGGTGCTGACGGCGACGGGCGACGCGCGGATCGACTCGTTCACGTACGTCCTCGACGGCCGAGCCACCGACGGACGGTCCGTACGCCTGCCGTGGCGCCAGTCGGTGGACGTACCGGCCGACGGCAGGCGGCACGAGTGGAGCCTGACCGTGAAGTACCGCCAGGGCGACGTGAGCCTCGTCGGAATCTTCAACGGTCAGGTTCAGACCACCAGCCGGGGCAGCAGCTCGGGAACCGGCACCGCCAACATCAGCGGCTCCGTTCTCGGCTGAGCCCTGGTGCGCGCCGCCGGTCAGCCGGGCCCGGCGTCATGCCGCCACCAGTCGATCATCGCGGCGGGGTCGCCGCCCTGGAAGGCGAACGCCTGGATGGCCAGTTGGTCGGTGGTCCACTCCAGCCAGCGGTTGCCCGACTCGTCGCTACCGCACTGTAGTCGACCCGTGACACGCCCCCGCCGGTACGAGGACTCCCCCGCGAACCGCCGAGGTAGCGCCGTGCAGTCGGCGCCGCCGGTGCGGCCGCTACCGTAGCTTCTCCGCATGGCCCGCACGTCCGGGAACCGGTAGTAGAAGACGATCCGGGCCCCGCTGGTGGGTCCGCAGACGACGGCGACGACCGGCTCCGAGCCGACGTTCCTGCGGACCTGTTCGCCCGATGGCCGTAGACAGTTCGTCCTGGACCGTTCCGGGATGTGCGTGAGGAGTTCCTTCTCTCCGGCGGTCGGAAACGGCGGCGTGGACTGGCTGTTGACCGCCTCGACGATCCTGGCCACCGGTGGGCCCGAGTAGGCCCGCCACCAGGCCGACAGGCTGGCGGAGTCCGCACCAGCGGCGCGACCGGCCACCAGCAGGGACTCGACGCTCCACTGCATCACCAGGCTGCTCTGCGGTCCGGGGTGACACAGCAGCGTGCCGAGTTCGACGCTGCGCAGGTCGTAGCGACGGGCGCCGAGGAATCCGGGGGCGGTGCCGTCGGCGCAGTCGACGCCGGTGGGCGCACCGGCCGCCTCGGCCTGGCCGTCCAGCGCGGACCGCAGGTCGGCCACCGTGCCGAACCGGAAGTACGACGCGGTACGGGCACCGACCCCCTGCGGATTGCACTCCACTCCGGCGATCGCACCGGGGTGGTCGTCCAGAAGGCCGATCGGCGCTCGCCGGCAGTCGGCAGCGGCGAGCAGGTCGATCAGGTCACGCTCCTCGCGGGTCGGGAAGGCCGGTGCACCGGTCCACCCCAGCCATGCCTCCCGCAGCGCCCGTTCGGCGTCCCGGCTCGGCGCCTCTGCGCGGATGATCGTGTGGCCCTGGTCGTCGGTCCACACGATGCTGGTGCGTCCGGCCGCACCGGTGTGGCAGAGGACGCGTCCGGTCGCCCGACCCGCGGCCGGATACCTGTGTTCCCCCGTCGTGGCCGTACCGCAGTCGCCCTCGCCCGGGGTGACTCCGGCGTCGCGTACCGCCTGCTGGTACGCACTCTCGACGGCCTCCCGGTCGGCGAACAGTCCTACCGTCGCCCGCTGGCCGCGCGGGTCGCGGCACAGCAGGGTCCTGGTCGCGCCCGGCATCGTGGCGCCGTCACCGTCCCGGCAGTCCCCACGCAGTGGTTCGGGGACGGCGATCAGGCCGTCCGGCGCGGAGTTCGAAAGCTCCTCGGCAACGACGGCAGCAGCGGCGCCGACCACCAC
>NZ_JADPUN010000416.1 GCF_015690345.1 Plantactinospora alkalitolerans
CCGTGCCACTCCGCCGGATTCCGGCGCGTCCGGCGACGGCGCTTCCGGCACCGGCGACGGCGCTTCCGGCACCGGCACCGCGAGGCTCGGCGGCGCCGGACTCGGCGGCGACGGTGCCGACCGGGGCGTCTCCCCTGATCTCGGCGACGGCGGGAAGGAGGAAGTCGCGCGGCACCGGAAAGTGCGCGGCGATGACGTCGGCGAGGTGGGCCGCCTTGGCCGGGGCCAGCCGGACCATCTGGGTCAGTGGCAGGAACAGGGCCAGCCGCAGGCAGGCCAGGGCGTACCGGTCCACGGCCAGGCCGGTCCGGTCGCGCGGCGCGGCGAAGGCCTGGTTGCGGAGCGCGGGGCGGCTCGCGTCGGCGACCGGGGCGGCCACCTCGAAGTCGACCAGGGTGACCCGGTCGTCGGGGCCGACCATCACGTTGAACAGGTGCAGGTCGCCATAGACGATGCCGTGGTCGGCGATCGCGTCGATGATCTGCTCCACCTGCTCGTGGATCCGCATCGCCCAGGCGGTGTACCCGGCCAGTTCGGCGGGGGTGGCGTCGGCGTCGATCAGCGGGTACCGCTCGACGAGCACCTTGTTGAGTGCCTGGCCCTCGATGAACTCCAGGGCGAGGAAGTGGTGGTCGCCGAGGACGAACTGGTCGTGGACCCGGGCCACCTGCGGCACGTCGGCAAGCTGGCGCAGCACGTCGGCCTCGCGGGTCAGCCTGGTGATGGCGTCCGTGCCGGTGGCGTCCAGGCCGGCGTGTGGACGGGCCTCCTTGAGCACGACCTGGGTGTCGGTGCGGGTGTCCCGGCCGACGTAGAGTCCGCCGCCGTTGGAGAAGTGGATCACCCGTTCGATCCGGTACGGCAGGTCGGTGGTGGTGGTCGCGTTGCGGGCGGCGAGGTGTGGGCCGAGGAACTCGGGCAGGTCGACCCAGGCCGGTACGTGGAAGACCGGGTCGCGCCGGTCCGGTACCAGGGTGCCGCGCTCGTCCTCGACGGCCGGCACCACCTGGCCGTCACCGCTGACGCAGTAGCGGGCCGCGAAGCCGCCGTAGCGGACGTAGACCGGGCCGGCGCCGTAACGCAGGTCGCTCAGGATGTACGGTCCCGCCTCGCCGTCCAGCCGGTCCGCGAGTTCCTTGCAGGCGAGTTCGAGTTCGGACTCGTCCCGGGGGTAGATGGTGACGAACTTGCCGCTGGAGCCCCGGCGGGCGTACTTCGAGTTGCGCATCAGCAGCATCCGGGGGCCGCGGAGGAACTTGAACGAGATTCCGCGCGGTACGCAGTAGTCCCACACCGTCTCCAGGACCCGCTCCGCGTTGTCCAGACAGGCCGAAACGTGGATCTTCCAACCCTGCTGCGGGAGCTTGCCGTCCTCGGGACCGTAGATCAGCCAGTCGTCGTTCGGCTCGCGTTCCCAGCCCGTCGGCAGGGGGCGGTCGGCGGCGGCGAACCCGGTGGCGACGGCGGAGACGTTGGTGAGCGAATCGTAGAACAGCGGATCGACTGCGCAGTACGCGTCGTAGCGTTCATCCATCGTCGCGGCTCCTCGGGTGTCGCTGAGCGACCGTGTTTCATCGATGCATCCGAGTCTCCTGGTCGGCCCCGAGGTGTTACTAGTGTGTTAAGTCATCCCCCAAGGTGCGTCGTGCACGGGTACTTATGACAAATGTCAGGGCCGGAAGACGCTTGACAGCTATCTATATGGCTATATCCGGATGTACGAACGACCGATGCTTGAGCGAGGTCTACTCCGGATCGTCCGGGGCCGGCGGACCCTCCGTCGGATCGATCCCGGGTTGCCGGCGGATTTCGTAAAGATCTATTTACGTCGTCAGGCTGTCATGACATCCTGCCAAAGATGAGTCTCTTCGAGATCGAACGTTCCGAAGGGAGGCAGACATGTCAGTTCGACGCACCCGCACGGCCGGCGCGCTCGCCGCAGTGGCCACGGTGGTGCTGGCCGCCACCGCCTGCGGGAACTCCGGAGGGCCGGCGGGCAGGGACGCCAAGGACATCACCCTGACCATCAGCGACAACGCGATCGCCGGTGGCAAGAACTCCCGCAGTGCGGACTGGATCCAGAACTGGGTGATCCCGAAGTTCATCGAGGCGCAGAAGGCCAAGGGCGTCACCGCGAAGGTGACCTTCGTACCCAGTGGGGTCGACGACGAGCAGTACAAGACCAAGCTCGCCCTGGACCTGCGGGCCAGGTCGGGCAGCGACGTGATCTCGATCGACGGCATCTGGGTGGGCGAGTTCGCCCAGGCCGGCTACCTGAAGCCGCTGTCCGAGGTGGCCGGTGCCGAGACCGACGGCTGGGAGGGCTGGGCCCAGATCCCGGAGACGGTGCAGGGACTGGGCAGCTTCGAGGGCAAGCGGTACGCCATCCCGATCGGCACCGACGGCCGGGTGCTGTACTACAACAGGAAACTCTTCGCCCAGGCCGGTCTGCCCGCGCAGTGGCAACCGCGCAGCTGGCAGGAGATCCTCGACGCGGGCGCGAAGCTCAAGGCACTTCCCGGGGTCACCCCGATCCAGATCAACGCCGGCACGGCGATGGGCGAGGCGACCAGCATGCAGGGCGCGCTGCCGCTGCTGGCCGGGGCCGGCGGCGAGGTCTTCGTGAACGGCAAGTGGACCGGCGCCAGCCAGCCGACCCGGGACATGCTCGACTTCTACGCCAAGGTCTACGGCGGTGGGCTCGGCGACCCGCTGTTGCAGCAGGAGGCCAAGGGGCGGGACAAGTCGTTCCAGCGGTTCGCCGAGGGCAAGATCGGCATCCTGGGCGAGGGCGACTACTTCTGGCGCAGCGTGATCGAGCCGAAGGCCGGAATCTCCAAGATGGCCGACCGGGACAGCGCGGTCGGGTACGCGCTGATTCCGGCCAGGACGCCCGGTGCCGGCATCCGGGGCCAGGACTTCGTGAGCATGTCCGGCGGCAGCGTACGGACGCTGAACCCGAACTCGAAGTTCCCGCACCAGGCGTTCGAGCTGCTCAGCTTCATGCACTCGGCGGAGGCGGTGAAGGCCGAGCTGGGTGACGTACCCCGGCTCACCGCCCGGACGGACGTCAACACCGAGGTGCTGGCCGGCGATCCGATGCTGCGGTTCGTGGCCGAGAAGATCCTGCCGATCACCGCCGCCCGCCCGCCGCTGGCGGTCTATCCACAGGTGTCGGTGGCGCTCCAGGAGGCCACCGCGGCGGTGGTCGGCGGCACGGCGCCGGACGCCGCGGCCGCGGCGTACCAGAAGAAGTTGGAGGGTCTGGTCGGTGGCGCGGACAACGTCACCTCCTGACCGGACCTCCGCGGCGCCGGACGGACCAGCGGCTCGCCCGGACCCGCCGGGCGCACCGCTGGTC
>NZ_JADPUN010000163.1 GCF_015690345.1 Plantactinospora alkalitolerans
GGTGAGCGGGATGGCCGCCTGGGCGGAGACGCCGTTGACCGTGACCGTGAGTCGCACCGATCCGCTGGGCCACAGCCCGGTCAGCCGGCCGGTGTCCGGGTCGAACCAGGCGGCGTGCCACGGTCGCAGCCCCCGCTTCGATCCGATGTGGAGGTTCGCCGAGCCGGACCAGTCGGCGCTCAGCGGAGCGGCGACCGGCACCTGACGACCGCCGGGCTGGGTGACCGTGGCCGTCACCGGCAGCGCCGAACCGGCCGGCAGGGCCGACGGCGCCGCCAGGGCGAGACTGTCCACATGGGCCCGGGTCTGCGCGCTCACCCACCGTGGCCCGTCCGCCAACCGATCCCGTCGGGCCGCCACCGACTCCGCCGGGCTCACCGGATCGACACCGAACATCGTCCAACCGGAGAATCCGCCGAGGTGCGGGGCCGTCGAAGGGTTCTTGCCGGCGTTCCCGTTGATCAGGTACGGCACGCCGTCGACCCGGTCGGCGTGGAAGGTGCCGACGTGTGCGCCGACGAACAGCGCGCCCTTGCCGGTGTCCCGCTGGAACTGCGCCAGCCACCGTTCCAGCAGCGCCGCCTCCTTGCGGTCGCCGAGCTGGCTCGCCCTGGCCGGCGTCGGATCCCGGGGCGCGTGGTGCTCCAGCACCACCACCGAGCCGATCGCGGGATTCCGGGCCGCCTCGTCGAGCGCCGTACGCAGCGACCGGACCTGGGCGAAACCGCCGCCACGCAGGCTGCCGGTCGAGGTGTCCAGGGTGACGAACCGGGTCCGGGTACCGCCACCGGCCGGAGTGTGGTCGAAGACCCGGGAGGTGTCCCCGAACACCGACCGGAAGTTCGTGATCGGGGCGCCCATGATCTCGTGGTTGCCCGGCACGTAGTAGTAGGGCAGCGTGCCGCCGAGTTCCTCGTCCAGGATCCGCTTCGCCAGCGCGAAGTCGGCCGGGTACGCGGTGTCCACGAAGTCACCGTTGATCACCAGGAAGTCCGGCCGGGCGGCGCGGACCTCGCGGAGCGTACGGCGGGCCTGGGCGACCAGGTCGCTGTCCGGATCGGCCGCGACGAACTGGGCGTCGGAGAGGACCGCGAACCGCCACGGCGCCCGGTCCACGGTGCCGTCGGTCAGCACCACCCGGTCGGTCCGAAGCGGCTCGGCCGGCGGGGTCACCTCGGGCGGCACCTTCGCGACGATGTCGTCGATGACCACCTCCCCGGTGTACGCCGCCGCCGCGTCGGTCTCCGCCACGTAGAACCGCCGGATCCGCACCGGGTACACCACCCCGGCCGGTACCGCCATCTCGACGTACCGCCAGCCGGTCCAGTCCAGGTACGGGCCGCGCAGCACGTGCTGCTGGTCCAGCGCGTCGTGCAGGTGCAGGCTCGGCCACTCACCGTTGCCGGCACTGTGGATCCACATTCCGAACGCCTGTGGCTGGCCGGCGACCGGGATGTAGGCGGGCGGGTCGGCGTACGCGGCCCGGGTGCCGGTGGACTGGCCGAAGTCGTACGACAGTTTCAGGCCGGTGCCGGTCCGGCCCGGCACCGGCGTCGCCGATCCGGTGGCGCGGGCCGCGCTGAACCGCCACGACGCCGCGTCGTCGAACATCGCCACCGGTACGTCGGTGAGCCCGACGGTCACCGGCACGACGGTGCTGGTCCCGCCGACCCGCACGGTGACCAGTCCGGCGCCGCTGTCGACCAGGGCCCGCGCCGAGAGGCTGCCGTCCCCGGTCGGAGTGATCTCCAGCAGTTCCCGGTCGTACTCCAGCCGCACGTCGGCCGGCTCGATCGGCGCGGTGTTCCCCTCGGCGTCGTAGCCGACCACGCCGAACGTTCCGGTGCCGCCCGCACCGGGCAGCCCGACCTTGTCGACGGTTCCGTCGATCCGGGCCAGCGGCCCGAGCACCGTCAGCGCCAGTTCGCCCCTTGCCCGGCCCCGGGCGGCGGTGACGTTGGCCTCGCCGGGTAGCCGGGCCCGGAACACCCCGGCGGAGTCGACGGTGCCCCGGGTCGCCGGGTCGACCCGCCAGCTCGGCCTGCCGGCCGCCGGCCCGTAGGTCTCGTCGTAGCCGGCCGCGCTCAGCCGCCGGGTCAGGCCGGGAAAGACCCGATCCGGCCGCCCGCCGCGCACCGGACCGATCCCCGGCGCCGTCGTCGGATCGAGCACGGTCTTCACCCAGTACGCGGTCAGCCGGCCGCTCCCCTGCGGGGCGTACAGCGCCAGGCCGTTCGGCACCGGACGTTCCGAGCCGTCCGACGGGGCGTTCTCCACCCGTACCGCCGGTTGGCCGGGTTCCCGGGCGAGCAGGGTGGACGAACCGCCACCGTCGAGGTTGAGTGCGTGATGCGCGCCGAGTTCGGCCATCATCGCGCCGAGTTCGGTGAGCGTCACGCCCCGGCTGTCGGCCTGCCGCCCGTCCACGGTGAGCAGGTACATCTTCCGGCCGTCGGCGGAGAACCCGACCGCGGTCCGGGGTTCGGAGTTGACGTCGCCGATGTTCTGCGCCACCCCGTCCCGGACCAGTACGCGGTTGCCGCCGATCGCGGCACGCAGCGTGCTTCCGTCGGAGGGCTTGGGCGCGTACGCGATGTCGACCCGGTCGCCGGGGTGCAGTGTCGCGAGCGCGTCGGCGCCGGCCTCCCGGCCGAGCAGGATCGTCGTACCGGCGGGGACGGGGCCGCTGCCGGCGGCGTCGGCCACCGTGCCGACCCGACCGCCGACCACGGTCACCTCGGTGACCCGGCCGGCGCCCTCGACCGCCCGGTGCCGGGGGTACGACCCCCAGAGCGGGGTGAAGACCCCGACGCCACCGGGAACGACCATGTTGTTGAACTGGGTGAGCGGAACCGGCCCGCTCGGCAGGGTGGCGGTGCCGTCGAAGTGCACCTGGACGATCCGTCCCACGCCCTCGGCGGTCACCCCGGCCGCCTCGACGTGCCCGGCGACGGGCGACTGGATGAGCTGGCCCCGCTGGATGCCGATGCCCTGGGCCGCGCCCGAGTTGTTGATGTCGAAGAAGTCGCCGTTGACGGCGGCCACCGCGCCGGCCCGGTCGACCGCCTGCCGCAGCGGTTCGGCCTTGGCCACCTCGCCGGAGTTGACGTAGTCGACGCTGAGTCCGCCGGTCAGGTCGGCGGTGAGCGCGTCGGCCCGGAGCCAGCCGTTGGCGTCGAACCGGTCGTACGAGGTCAGGTCGAGTCCGGGCGCGACGGGTCGGGTTCGGCTGTCCGTCTCGATTCCGTCGGCGGCGGCGACCGCGGCCGGGCTGGACGACGGGGAGCCGGACGAGGAGGCGCGCGGGCTTTCGTCGGCGGCGGTGCCGGTGCCCGGGATCGGGG
>NZ_JADPUN010000418.1 GCF_015690345.1 Plantactinospora alkalitolerans
GGCGAGCAGCCGGGTGCCGCCGGCATCCGGCGCCAGCGTGCGGGCGGCCAGCTCGGCCTCGGCCGCGGGCAGCAGCCAGGGCGCCAGCGTCGCGAAGTATCCGCCGAGCAGCACGACCTCCGGGTTCACCAGGTTGGCCAGCAGGGACACGCCGTGCCCGAGGTGCCGGCCGATCTCGGCGAGCGCGTCCAGCGTGGACGGATCGCCCTGGCGGGCCTTCGTCCGGATCCGGTCGACCTCGGGCGCGAAGTCGGCGACCGGTCCGTCCTCCGCCGCGTCCGGCAGCGCCCGACGGATCAGCGCCGGGATGCCGGCCATCGCCTCCAGGCAGCCGTGCCGGCCGCAGGGGCAGAGCGGACCGTCCGGATCGATCGTCACATGGCCCAGTTCGCCGGCGAAGCCGCGCCCGCCGCGCAGCAGCCGGCCGTCGGTCACCACGCCCGCTCCGAGGCCCGCGCCGCCGGTCAGGTGGACCAGGTTGGCGGTGCCGGCGTACGGGCCGTGCCGGTACTCGGCCAGGGCCGCGAGGTTGGCGTCGTTGTCCACCGTCACCTCGAAGGCGGGTTCGCGCAGGGCCCGTCGCAGGTCGGCGCCGAGCGGGAGGTCCCGCCAGCCGAGCGTGGTGGCCAGCCGGACGGCACCGGTGCCGTCCACGAGTCCGGGTACCGCGACGGTGAGACCGAGCACCTGGCGGTCCTGGCCGGTGACCCGGTTGACGGCCCGTCCGGCGAGTGCGGCGATCGCGCTCACCGCCCGGCCGGGGGAGGCGGTCGAGCCGTCGAAGGCCCGGCGCCAGGAGAGCAGTTCGGTGCCGGCGAGGTCGACGGCGACCACGGTCAGCTCGTCGATGCTCACCTCGATGCCGATCGCCGCGTACGGGGCCCCGTCGAGCACCAGCATGGTGGCGGGCCGCCCGATCCGGTTCTCCGCCAGCCCGGTCTCGCGGACCAGACGCCGCTCGATCAGCTCGGCGACCAGGCTGGAGACCGTCGCCTTGTTCAACCCGGTCGAGGCGGCGATGTCCGCCCGCGAGCAGGGTGCGTGCACGCGTACGAAGCGCAGCACGACGGCGAGATTCGTGGCCCGTACGTCGGCGAGATCGGCCGGCTGTGGCCCGGTCTGCGTCGTGATCAAGATCAGCCCCGCTCCCCGCGTATCGGTCTCCGGGTCGGTGCGCTCCGGTCGCCGACAGCGCGCCCCATCATGCCGTACCGCTGCCCGCCGGGGCCATGTCCGCCCGTAGCGCCATGGTGCCGGTGTCTTGTGGCACCGGTCACCGTCGATTACTTTTGTTTGGTCACCCGACGAACTAACTCTACCCCATACCCACCCAGCAACCGAACGAGTTCGCACCCCGCGTGGCTCGCGGGCCACCGCCGTTCGGCGATAACGAAGGGAGCGCCCCGTGGAACCATCCGGCCCGGGCGGCGCCACCAACCGTCGAAACTTCCTCAGCCTGGTGGGCCTCGGTGCCGCGGCGACTGCCGGCAGCGGCCTGCTCGCCGGCTGCGGCGGCGAGGTGGCGCCCACCAGCAAGGCACAGGACCTGGACAAGCTCGCCGGCCTGCTGCCCAACCACAAGGAACTGGCACTGGACATTCCGAAGCCCAGCATCACCGGTATCCGGCCGGTGCCCGACGGCTACACGGAGTTCCCGGCCAGCCTGGTCGACGCCATCGCCGAGACACCCGGAACCAGCGGCCAGAAGATCACCGCGATGACCCCGGCCTGGGGTCCGGCGCCACCCGGGGTGGGGCAGAGCGCCTATCTCGCGGCGGTGAACGCGGAGTTGGGCGTCGAGGTCAACTTCAGCATCCAGGACGGGCTCCTCTACGCCGACAAGCTCAACGCGATGCTCGGGGCGCGGGACGTACCGGACCTGCTCTGCGTGCCCGAGTGGGAGGTGGCGAAGCTGCCGCGCTTCTCCGACGCGGTCGCCGTACTCTTCGAGGACCTCACCGACTATCTCAAGGGTGACGCGGTCGACGCGTACCCGATGCTGGCCACCTTCCCGGCCGGGGCCTGGCGGAACTCGTTCTGGAACGAGCGGCTGATGGCCGTCCCCAACCCGACCGACGGCCCCTTCGCCTGGGCGCTCCTCTACCGCAAGGACCTGCTCGACGCCGCCGGCCTCACCTATCCGAAGACCATCGACGAGCTTTTCGAGGTCGGCAAGGCGGTGACCAACCCCAGCAAGGGGGTCTGGGCCTTCAACGAGATCTTCGCGGTGGTCCAGATGCTCTACAAGGCACCGGGCACCGACGACGGTTGGCGGCTCAAGCCGGACGGCACCCCGGAGTTCAAGTACGAGACGCCGGAGTTCCGGCAGGCCGTCGAGTTCATGGTCAAGGTCTTCCAGGCCGGCCTGGTCCATCCCGACCTGGTGGCGACCAAGGGCGCCGACGCCAAGCAACTGCTCGCGAGCGGCAAGATCGTGTTCATGCAGGACGGCCCCGGCGCGTGGCAGCCCATGCAGGCCGAGCAGCAGAAGATCACCCCAGCCTTCAACATCCAGGCGGTGCCGGCCTTCTCGGCGACCGGCGGTGACCCGCTGGTCTGGGGCGACGACGACCCGATCTCCTTCACCTTCATCAAGAAGGGGTTGGGCAAGGCGCGGGTCGAGGAACTGCTGCGGGTGATCAACTGGTGCTCCGCGCCGTTCGGAACGAAGGAGTTCGACCTGCGCGAGTACGGGGTGGAGGGCAAGCACCACACCCGGACGGCCACCGGTCCGGTCAAGACCGACCTCGGCTTCAAGGAGATCGCCAACCAGTACTTCTTCATCAGCGGTCGCAATCCGGTCATCCAGCCGTTCCCACAGACGCCGAACTTCGTCCGGGACATCCTCACCTACTCCAACGACATGGTGAAGTACCTGGAGAAGGACCCGTGGGCGGGGCTCAAGCTGGAGATGCCGGCCAAGTACAAGGCCAGCCTGAACCCGACCGACGAGAAGATCATCGACGTGATGCGGGGACGCCGCCCGCTGGCCGATCTGGACACGATCATCCAGGAGTGGCGCAGCGGCGGTGGTGACGAGGCTCGCGAGTTCCGTGCCAAGGCACTGTCCGACGCCGGACGATGAGCACTCGCGAGGCGGCCCGGGCGGGCGGTGCCGGGAACGACCGGCACCGCCCGCCCGGCTCATCGGGGCCAGCCGCAACCGGTGCCGTTTCCGGTGCCGACGCCGACGCCGATGCCGTTGCGGGTGCCAGCGCCGACGCCGACGCCGGTGCGGGTGCCAGCGCCGACGCTCCGCCGAGCCCGGCCACCGGTCCCGGCCCCGTCGGCGACCGGGCGGGTGTGTCGGGC
>NZ_JADPUN010000116.1 GCF_015690345.1 Plantactinospora alkalitolerans
GCGCGCGGCCGGCCAGCACGCCCGCCGTGCCCCGGCAGGGGCGCCCGTCGGCGAGCGCGACCGCCTCGTCGGCCAGGGCGATGATCTCGTGTATGGGCCGCCGCTCGTAGGTGCCGTTGACGGTCTCCCAGTCCCGGGCCCAGAGTCGGGTATCGACGTCGCCGGACTGGTCGGCCTTGTGCCGGGCGGTACGCCACCAGCGGCGGGCCATCGTGGTCTGCCCGGTGGAGGCGAGCGCCATTGCCATGATGACGGCGAGCTGCCCGGCGGCCCGGAGCAGGTCGCGGTTGGCGGGGTCGGCCGACAGCATGTGCTGCAACATGGTCAGGTCCAGGCCGAGCTGCTCGACGAGTCGGGCCGGCGGGGTGGTGTAGAAGTCCCGGGCGTAGTCCTCGGTGATCGTCTGCCACTCGTCCAGGTCGGCGCCGATAGCGCTGTCGAGGCCGTGCCGGAGTGCCTCCACCGCCACGGCCGGGGATGATGCGCCGAGCGCCAGTCCCATCACTACCGTACGCCGTCGCACTTCGGCCCCCGTTCCCGTCGCGTTCTCCGCCCGATGCGCCGCCATCAGCTCGCCCTCGGCGCCGACTGTCTGATCGCAGATCTCGGCCCACTCGGGGGAGCAGCGGCGTTCGCCCCGCTCGATCTGCCCGACGTACCCGAAGTCGATCCCAGCGACCTCGGCGAACCGGCGCAGCGACATTCCGCGGTCTTGCCGGAGGCGACGAAGCATCTGACCGAAGTGTTCTACAGACCCTCCCGGGGCGGTGTGGGCTGCGTGTATGACCCACACGAGACCACTGCTCACTACTCGCGGTTGCGCTCGGTACCTGTGACGGTACCGAGGCGGGATAACGAGCGGTATCCCCAGCTCGGCGCGGTGATCGCTGGCTGGGAATAGCGCCTCGTGTCCCGGCCGGTCCGGGATACCCGTCCCCGGAGTCCCGGACCGGGGCCGGCTCAGGTGGAGAGTAGCGCTCCGTGACTGGATCTCCGGGGCGCCACGTACCGGGAGGACACGACAATGGACACATGGGCCCGCCAGCGGGCAGACCGGTGGATCGAGCGGCAGCACCGCGACGGCGGCCGGTGCACGGAATGTGGAACCCGAGGCTGCTGCGTCGCGCTACTCCGCGCCGTACGCCGCAGGGTCGCCCGGACCAGCCAATGAGCATGGTCCCGGAGAGCGCGCCGGGAATGGCGATCGACTGGGCATGGGCGACGATCACCACGCACGCCGAGGCCCGGCACTGCGCCGGCTGCCGGGGCACCTGGTGCCCGACTGCCGAGTGGGCGCTCTGGGTCGTCATCACGGACCGGGTCGTCCCGGCCGAGCGCCGGCAGCTCGTCACCGTGGTGGCCCGGCAGACGATGACGGCACACTGGCCGCGCGGGGTCGACGGCTGCCGGCCGTGTGGGCTGCCGAACTGCTCGCGGATGCAGCTGGCGGGCACCTGGCTGGAGGTCGTGCGGGATGACTACGTGCCGGAGTCGGTCCGGCTCCTGATGCGGTCGGCAACACCGACGGACGCTGAGCTGCGCGGAATCACCGGGATGGACGGGCCGGCTGAATGAAGCGGATGACGTCTAACCTCATGCTGACCGCCGCCGCGAGGACTGGCCCGTACCCCCAACCCGCACGATCAAGCCACCGTTCCTCTTGGACAGCCGGTGCCACCAGTCAGCCCACCGTCCGGACCACTTGACGGATCGTGATCATTTGAAGCGGAGCTTCTGGTCCAGTCCGGGCGGCGTCTTCGCGATCATCGGCATCATCGTCGGGTCGGTGGTCGTGGTCTGCGTGGGTCTGGCCATCGCCGGGGCGCTCATGAGCGGGTCAGCGGCGTCGAAGATGGACGCCTCGGTCGTGTCCTGCACGTTCACCCCCGGCCCGCTCAGCAGCGCCACGGTCGGCATCCAGGTGAAGAACAACGGCGTCTCGACACGGACAGCCAAGGTGGGGATCGAGTACCGGGATGGCAGCGGGAACCGGATCGACACCGACACCGCGTACGTGCGGAACATCCGGCCGGGTGACACGGCGCGGGTTGAGGAAACGACACTGCTCGACGCCGAGGTGACGAGCGCCGGCACGTGCAAGATCGTAGACGTGAGCTGACCCCGGATACAGGCGAAGCGGCCCCACCTTCCGTGGGAGAGTCGGGGCCCTCGGCTGATGTGAGCGATCGTGCTGCGTTACGAGCGACCGGTGCCGATCGCGCGCTGGGATGAGGACCGGTCGGGCCAGGCGATCGACGACGTTTCCGGCGCGATGTGCCCCGCCTGCGCCCCGTGAAGAAGGCGTGATCTATGCCGCCGCAGGTCAAGGGCCATGACCCTGCCAACCCGCCTACTACGCCGATTAGTAGACTTTGGCGGTGAGCCAGCCACGGATCGCCGTGCCGACCCGGCGGGTCGAGCGGTGAACGACTACCTCGTCACGCTGACGATCGTGCTGTCGCTCGTACTGGCGGTGTGGAGTCTGGTCACCACGATGCGCAACCGGCCGCCGGACCGGTCCCACCTCGGCGGCCTGGCCGTGCTGGAACTGGCCCTCCTGGCGCTCGCCGCCACGGCGATCGCCACCTGGATCGGCGGCGAGCAGCCCGCCGAGGCCGGGACGTTCGCCGGCTACCTCGTCACGCTGATCTGCCTGCCACCGCTGGCCGGAGTGCTGGCCCGGATGGAGCCGACCCGCTGGGGATCGGTGATCGTCACCGTCGTCTGCCTGGTGGTTCCGGTGGTCGTGATCCGCCTGCAACAGACCTGGCAGATCCCCGGTGCCTGACCCGATCCCGCCACAGAGCCCACCGCCGCACAACCCGGCCCCGCCGGTCCCGCCGCCGCCCGGCGGGCGCCGGGTGAACAGCGGTCCCGGGCGGGTGCTCGTCGCGGTCTACATCCTCTTCGCGATCGCCGCCACCTCCCGGGCAGCCCTGCAGATCGCCACCAGGTTCCACGAGGCTCCGGTGGCGTACCTGCTCTCCGCACTCGCCGCGGTGATCTACATCGCGGCGACCGTGGGCCTGGCCCGGGGCGACCGGATCGGGCGCCGGACCGCGATCGTCTGCTGCACCGTCGAACTGGTCGGCGTACTGACGGTAGGGGCGCTGAGCCTGCTCGACCCGGCACTCTTCCCCGACGACACGGTGTGGTCGGACTTCGGTGGCGGCTACGGCTACGTTCCGCTGGTGCTGCCGGTGCTCGGCCTGCTCTGGCTCCGCCACACCCGGTCCGCCGTCACCGCCTAGCCCTCGCGACGACGACCACCGGCATCCACTCCGCTCACTCGACCGCGTCGCTGCGGTGCAACCGGATCCAGCGGTAGCCGTACCCGGCCAGGTGCAGCGCGTCGAGCTTGCCGACCGGGTCGTACTCGCGATCGGCGAGCACGTCGCCGGGCAGGTCCGCCTCCGGGGCCAACGAACTCAGGTCGACGATGGCCGGCTTGGTACCGAGGTTGTGCAGGAAGAGCATGCAACCGGTCGGGCCGTCGGCACGGTGCGCCAGCACGCCCGGCGGCAGTTCCTGATCGATATGAGTACAGGTGCCGGACCCGACCTCCGGGGACTCACGCAGGGTCCGGGTCATCCGCTCGAACCATGCCAGCAGGGACGACTGATCGTGCCGCTGCCTGGTGACGTTGACCCGCTCGAAGCCGTAGTCGCCGGTGTCGAGCACCGGACGGATCAGCTTCTCGGCCTCCGCACTGGAGAAGCCGGCGTTGGGTTTCCCGGACCACTGCATCGGGGTACGGATCGCCTCCCGGCCCGGCAACGACAGGTCCTCGCCCATCCCGATCTCCTCGCCGTACCGCAGCACCGGCGTTCCGCGCAGCGAGAACTGCAACGCGTACGCCAGCTCGATGCGGCGGCGGTCGTTGCCGAGCATCGGAGCCAGCCGTCGGCGGATGCCCCGGTCGTAGATCCGCATGTTCTCGTCCGGGCCGAACTGCTCGTACACCTCGGCGCGCTGCTCGGCGGTGAGCCGGGACAGGTCGACCTCGTCGTGGTTGCGCAGGAAGGTGGCCCACTGCGCACCGGCCGGCAACGCCGGGGTGTCACGCAGGGCGTCGATGATCGGTTCCGGATCCCGACGGGCCAGCGCGAGCATCAGCCGGCCGTTGAGCATGAAGTCGAAGAGCATGTGCAGCCGGTTGGCGGAGCCGCCCGAGTCACCGAAGTAGTCGACGAGCTGGGCCGCCTGCACGTTCGCCTCGGCCAGCAGCAGCGCGTCCGCCCGCCGCCACTGCACGTGCTGGCGCAGCTCGGTCAGGAACTCGAAGTCCTTGGGCGAGTTCGGGTTGCCGGGTTCGGTCTGCTCGATGATGAACGGCGCCGCGTCGATCCGGAACCCGGCGACGCCGAGTTGGAGCCAGAACGACATGATCTTCTTGATCTCGGCCCGTACCGCCGGGTTGCCGAAGTTGAGGTCCGGCTGGAACCGGTAGAAGCGGTGGTAGAACCACGCCTTCGCCGTCCGGTCGTAGCTCCAGGTCTCGTCCTGCTCCCCGGGGAAGACCATGCCCTGACACCGGTCCGGCGGCTCCTTCTCCGACCAGACGTACCAGTCCCGGTACGGCGAGTCGGGCGAGGACCGGGCCGAGACGAACCACGGGTGCTCGTCGGAGGTGTGGTTCACGACCAGGTCGATGATCACCCGGATGCCCCGGTTGGCGGCCTGGTGCAGCAGTTCCGCGAAGTCCCCGAGGGTGCCGAGCCGAGGATCGACCGCGTAGAAGTCGGTCGCGTCGTATCCGTCGTCGCGGTGCGGCGACGGATGGATCGGGTGCAGCCAGAGGCAGGTCACGCCGAGCCGGGCGAGGTAGTCGAGCCGTCCGATCAGACCGTTGATGTCACCGATCCCGTCGCCGTCCGAGTCGGCGTACGTATCGATGTCGAGACAGTAGACGACCGCCTCGGCATACCACCTGTCCGTCATGCCGAAAGGCTTTCTCCGATCCGCCGTACCGGCAAACCGTCCTCGCGTATCGACGCACCTCGGCCTGCCGCCGATAGGTGTAGGGACCGCGATCTTCGGGTACGGAAGTCCTTCTCCCGCCGACCGCCGAAACCCGAAGCCGCCGACCGCCGGAGCCCTGGCCGCCGACCGCCGAACCCGCCGACCGTCGGAGCCCCGGCCGCAGACAGCCGAAGCAGCCGAAGCCGATGAGGCTCGACCAAGCCCGAGCAAGCCCACGAACGACCCGAGGAGTGATTGCGGCGTGACCCTCGCGCAGGACGTCGACCCGACCCGATTCGGCGGGCTGACCGGCTGGATAGCCGGCGTGATCGAGGCCATGGGCGCCCCCGGCGTGGGCCTGCTCGTCGCGTTGGAGAACGTCATCCCGCCGGTGCCGAGCGAGATCGTGCTGGCCATGGCCGGTTATCTGGCCGGCGAGGGGCGGATGAACGTCTTCCTCGTGGTGCTGGCGGCCACCGCCGGTTCCGTGCTCGGCGCGCTCGCGCTCTACTGGCTCGGCGCGGCCCTCGGCGAGGATCGGTTGAAACGCTGGCTCGACCGGCTTCCCCTGGTGGACACCGACGATCTGGAACGCGCCGACCGCTGGTTCGAGCGGTACGGATCGTGGGCCGTGCTCTTCGGCCGGATGATCCCGGTGGTCCGGAGCCTCGTCTCCGTACCGGCCGGGGCCAACCGCATGCCGATGGGCCGGTTCCTGGCGCTCACCACCCTGGGCAGCGGTCTCTGGAACGCCATCTTCGTGGGACTCGGCTTTGCGCTCGGTTCCCAGTGGCAGCAGATCGACCGGTACGCGAGCTTCTTCGACTACGGACTGCTGGCGATCTTCGTGACGATGATCGCCGTCTGGGCGGTCAGGAAGCGTCGCAAGCGCCTGCGCCAGCGCCGAACCGCCGACGTGTAAGGAAGGGCCCCTTCTTATCGTTTTCTGCATAAGAAGGGGCCCTTCCTAACAGTTCTGCGCCGGGGTCAGCGGCGGAAGGTGAACCAGTTGAGATTGGCGAAGTCGCTGGGCTGACCGCTGCTGAAGGTCAGGTAGACGGTGTGCACCCCCGTCACCGCCGACACGTTGCCTGGCACCGACTGCCAGCTTTGCCAGCCGCCGGTGTTACCGACCGCGAAGCTGCCCAGCACCGATCCGGTCGGGCTGTCGACCCGGACCTCGACCAGGCCGCTCACCCCGCCCCCGGCTCCCGAGGCGACCCTGGCGACGAAGTCCCGGGGCGGCGTCGAGCCGAAGTCGACCCGGTCGTACCGGGCCCAGTCGCCGTTGGCGAGCCAGCCGATGTTCTGCCCGCCCTCGCTGCACGCCTCGGTCCCGACGCCCAGCTGACCGTTGTATGCCTCGCCCTGGATCGTCGAGTAGGCGCTCACCGTGCCGCCGGAAGGCGGCGTGGTCGGCGGCCCGGTGGTGGGAGGCATGGTGGTGGGAGGCATGGTGGTGGTACCGCCACCACGGCTCCACACCGCGACGTAGTCGACCAGCATCGACCGACCGGAGACGGTCGTGGCCGTCGGCGTGGTGCCGCCGGCCACCCCGTTGGGGAACGAGCCGCCCATGGCGACGTTCAGCAACAGGAAGTAGCCGGCGTGGCTGGTCATCTGCGACCAGTACGATCCGACCTGGGCCTGGGTCACCGTGTGGTAGTGCTGGCCGTCGACGTACCAGCGCAGTTGCTGCGGGCTGACCGAGGTGTCCCACTCGAAGCGGTAGGTGTGGAAGGCCGACTGGCAGGTCGAGCCGGGACATGCGCGGTTGGCGCCGTTCCCGTTGAACTCGTTGCACGGACCGCCGGGCGCGACCCCGCAGTGCAGCACACCCCAGACCGAGTTGATCCCGTTGACGTTCTCCATCACGTCGAACTCGCCGATCCCCGGCCAGTTCTGGTAGTTCCCCCGGTACGGCGCGCCCAGCGCCCAGAAGGCCGGCCAGTACCCGGCCGCCTCGGCGCCGGTGACGTTCGGCATCTGGATCCGGCCCTCGATGGCCAGCACGCCACCGGCCGGAGGCTTGAAGTTGGTCCGGACCGTCTCGATCCGGGACGACGTCCACTGCCCGGACCCGTTGCGGATGGGCGTGATCCGCAGGTTGCCACCGCCGTCGTGACTGACGTTGGCGGTGCTGCTGGTGTACGTCTGGATCTCCCCGGTGCCCCAGTTCGCCGGGCCGCCGGGGTAGCTGGTCCCGGTGTCGATGATCCAGTTCGCGGACGAGGGCAGGGTGTTGGCGGCACCGGTGAAGTCGTCGCCCCAGACCAGGGACCAGCCGGGTGCGGGGGATGGGATGGCGGCACGGGCATTGACGGTGACCATGGCCGACACCGTGCCGATCAGGGTGAACGCGGCGAGGAGCAGCGTGAGACGGCGCTTCGCCGTCCGGCCGGGATGGACCGGCGGAACGAACCCGATGGTGTTCATGGTGGCCTCTCTGCAGGGGGACGGGGGGCCGAGAGAGCGCTCTCTCACGAGTTGTACGTCCCCGACTGCCACATGTCAACATCTGTCGATATCTGCACCCGGCGCGGCACCGTCCGCTCCAGCCAGTCCAGGTGGCGGTGGTGATCAGGTATGGAACACCACCGGTGTCAGCCGGCATGCGAACAGCCGGTACGTGACGAAGAAGGGCGCTGTGCCAGCGCGGGCAGGCAACCGGCGCCCGCCGAAGAACGCCGGAGCCCATGGGTGGACGGGAGGAACGGAAGGAATCGCCGCCCGGCGGCGGACGGGAACGCGGCTACTCCGCACCCGGGGCCAGCGGCAGCCGGTTCAGCGCAGCCGGTTCAGCGCAACCGGTCGTCCGGCTACCGGTTCAGCGCAACCGGTCGTCCGGCGACGGCATCGGCACCGCCCGCTCCTCCTGCACCCGGATCTCGATCCGGGCCCGCTGCCCGGCCGGATGCCAGATCTCCTCGAAGGGTCCCATCATCGCGTCGCCGATACCTCGGCGGCGAACCCGGCGGGCGAGCCACATCAAGCCGGCCAGGACCGCGCCGAGTGCGGTCACGCCGACGAGGACCGCCAGGAAACTCTCCACCCGGCCGAGGCTACCCGCGTCGCCACGACGCCACATCGTGTGGTGGGCGGGAACCCGGAGGGTACGGGCGGGAACCAGCAAGGTGCGCAGCCGGGGCCGGCCCCGATGGCACGATTGGTGCTCACGGGTGTTTCCGGGCATCCGGCCCGGGGGTATTGAACCCCCGAGGTCGCCGGAAGCGACGCGGCCACCAGACGGACGGGCGGTGAGGGCGATGGGCAGCGGACTGGCCGTACCGGTTGACCCGACAGTGCACGCCGGAACGGATCAGCTCACGGTCGGCGTCGAGGAGGAGTTCCTGCTCGTCGATCCGGTGACCGGAGCTGCGGCACCGGCTGTCGAGGCCGTGATGGCCGAGGTGCCGGACGAGTTGCGCGGACAGGTGCAGCACGAGTTCCAGACCAGTCAGATCGAGATCGGCACGCCACCCGGACTGGAGCTGAGCGCCCTGCGGCACTCGCTGGGGCTGCTCCGTACCGGTCTGGCCGACGCCGCCGAGGCGGCCGGGGTACGGCTCGTCGCGGTCGGTACCGGTCCGGCCGGGGGTCCGGTACCGCCGGTGGTGGACAACCCCCGGTTCCACCGGATGATCGAGCGGTTCGGCCTGGTCGTACCCTCGCCGGGCGTCAACGGCATGCACATCCACGTGGGCGTCCCCGAACCGGAGATCGCGGTGCAGGTGCTCAACCACCTGCGCCCCGCGCTGCCGATCCTGCACGCGGCAACCGCGAACTCGCCGTTCTACGAGGGCCGGGACACCGGGTACGCAAGCTGGCGGTCGGTGCTCTGGGAGCGCTGGCCGTCCGTGGCGCCGACGCCGTGGCTGGAGTCGTACCGGCACTACGAGGGGTTCGTCGACGAGCTGATCGGCACCGGGATGCTGCTCGACGAGGGCATGCTCTACTGGTACGCCCGGCTGTCGTCGCACTACCCGACCGTGGAGATCCGGATCGGTGACGTCTGCCCCGGCCTGGACGACACGATCCTGATCGCCTCGTTGGTCCGGGCCCTGGTCGACACCGCGCTTACCGACATCTCCATGGGCCTGCCAGCGCCCCGGGTGCCGCACCACATGCTCGCGGCGGCGCACTGGCGGGCGGCGCACGACGGCCTGGAGGGAATGGCGGTCGATCCGGTCGGCGGTGGGCTTCGGCCCGCCTGGTACCTGATGCACCGGCTCGTCCAACGGGTAAGCCCCGCCCTGGAGCGGCATGGCGACCTTTCCCTGGTCACCGAACTGCTGAGCCGGTTGCAGGCGCACGGCACCGGCGCCGCCCGTCAGCGGGCCGCCTATGCCCGGCGAGGGGAGATCTCGGACGTACTCGAGGACCTGGTCCAGCGGACCCGGGGCAGCGCCGGCGGCCATGGCGGCTGAGCGCCTGGTGGTGATCGGCGGCGACGCGGCCGGGATGTCGGCCGCGTCGCAGGCCCGTCGCCGTCGGGACGCCACGGACCTGGAGATCGTCGCCTTCGAACGCGGGCACTTCACGTCGTACGCGGCCTGCGGGATCCCGTACTGGGTGGGTGGGCTGGTCGAGGACGAGGAGCAGCTGATCAGCCGGGATCCGGAGACGTTCCGGAACAAGCACCAGGTCGACGTCCGGCTCCGGCACGAGGTGACCATGATCGACCTGGAGCGGCGCGAGGTGGTCGCCCGGGACCTGGAGAACGGCGGCACAGAGGTCCGCGAGCGCTTCGACCAGCTCGTGTACGCCGCCGGAGCCGTACCCGTCACTCCGGACTGGGCCCGGACCGACGCCGACGGGGTGTTCGGGGTGCAGACCCTCGACGACGGCGCCGCGCTGCTGGCCTGGCTGGACGGGGATCCCCGGCCTCAGCGGGCCGTGGTGGTCGGCGGCGGCTACATCGGCGTCGAGATGGCCGAGGCGATGATCCAGCGCGGCCTGTCGGTCAGCCTGGTCGAGCGGAGCCCGGAGCCGATGTCCACCGTCGACCCGGACATGGGCGCGCTGGTCCGCAAGGCGCTCTGCGGGCTGGGCCTCGACGTTCGCAGCGGAGTCAGCGTCACCGGGCTGGAGACCAGGGACGGCCGGGTCAGCGCGGTGGTCACCGACGACGGGACGCTGCCGGCCGACGTCGTGGTGCTGGGTCTCGGGGTACGTCCCAACACCGCGCTCGCGGCCGAGGCCGGGTTGCCGATCGGGCCGACCGGCGGGATCCGGGTCGACCTGCGGATGCGGGTGGTCGACGTGCCCGGGGTGTGGGCGGCGGGTGACTGCGTCGAGTCGGTGCACCGGGTCTCCGGACAGCCGGTGTACGTGCCGCTCGGCACCCACGCCAACAAGCAGGGCCGGGTCGCCGGCATCAACATCGGCGGCGGTTACGCCACCTTCGCCGGCGTGGTCGGCACCGCCGTCACCCGGGTCTGCGAGCTGGAGGTCGGGCGTACCGGCCTGCGTGAGGACGAGGCGGCCGCCGCGGGTTTCGAGTTCGTCAGCGTACGGGTGGAGTCGACGAACCGGGCCGGCTACTACCCCGGCGCCCGGCCGATGACGGTGAAACTGATCGCCGAGCGCCGTTCCGGGCGGCTGCTCGGCGCCCAGATCGTCGGCTGGTCCGAGGCGGCCAAGCGGATCGACGTCCTCGCCGTGGCGCTGTGGAACCGGATGACGGTGGACGAGATGGCCGGACTCGACCTCGGCTACGCGCCACCGTACGCCCCGGTCTGGGATCCCGTGCTGGTCGCGGCCCGCAAGGCGGTCGACGCGATCCGCTGAACCGGACGACCGGATCCGGTTCGTCAACTCCGGTCAGCGCGGTGCGACCAGGCTCTCGATCACGAGCAGGCGGTCCAGCACGGGATCGACGTCGGGCCCGGTGAGGTCACCGATGATCCCGAGCGCCTCCAGGCAGCGGCGGCGGGCGGCCGGCCGGTCCCCTCGGGCCGCGAGGATGTCGGCGAGTACCGCAAGGCCGGCGGCCCGCCGGAGGGAGTCCGCGATACCGTCGCTGAGCGAGATCGCGGCCACGGCATGCTCCATCGCCTCCGGGTACCGGCCCAACGCGCGCTCGGCGTCGGCGGCGGTGACCAGGGTGTCGCAGCGGGTGGCGTCGTCCTTGGCCCTGACCTGGATCTGCAGCGCCAGCGTGCAGTGTCGCAGCGCGGCCTCCGGCTGACCGGTCTTCAGTCGCAGCGCGGCGAGCCGCCCGTGGGTCGCACCCTGGTCGCGCAGGGAACCGATGCGCTCCCGGATGAGCAGCGCCTCCGCGTAGCACCGGGCCGCCCGCTCGTACCTGCGTGACTGCTCGTAGGCGTCGCCCAACCGGTGCAGGCTGGCCGCCTGGCCGCCCGGGTTCCCGATGTCCCGACAGGTGGCCAGGACCCGCTCGAAGATGCCGATCGCCTTCCTGACCTCGCCGGTCTTCAGGTGCACGCTCGCCAGGTTGTGCGAGCAGACGCAGACGGCGGTGACGTTGTCCACCCGGTGCGCCAACCGCAGTCCGGCCTCGAACCCGCTGGCCGCCCGGTGGTAGTCGTGCAACGCGAAGAAGGTCCAGCCGAGGTTGTTGAGTGTTCCGATCTGGCCGATCTGGTGGCCGTCCGCCTCGGCGGCGGAGAGCGCGACCTGATGCATGGCCAACACGTCGTCCTGCCGGCCGTACCGGCCGAACACGTCGTGGATCGCGCCGGGAATCTGCCACGCGTGCCGGTGGAACCCGCTGTCCGCCGCCGCCCGGACCACGGCGTTCAGGTTCGCCCGTTCCGCCTCGCACCAGCGCAGCGCCTCGTCGTCCGTACCGAAGCGGAGCGGCTCGACCGCCTCCGGTGTCGGCAGATCCGGGACCGGCGGGCGTTGCGGAGCCAGCAGGGCGGCGGCGTTGACCGCCGAGAGCAGGTACCAGTCGAGCAGTCGCCGGGTGGCGGCCCGGCGGGCCTCGGCGGCCTCGTCGTGCGCGGCCCGGTCCGCGGCGTACCGCCGGAGCAGGTCGTGCAGCCGGTACCGGCGAGCCGTGTCGTGGTTGACCAGGTGGCGCTTGGCGAGCGCGTCGAGCAGGCGTTCCGTCCGCCTCGGGTCGGCGCCGAGCAGTGCGGCCGCGGCGGCGGAGCTGACGTTCCGGCCCGGATGCAGGCCCAGCAGCCGGAACAGCCGGCCGGCCTCGGGGTCCAGTTCGTTGTAGGACCACGCGAAGACGGTGCTCAGGGTGGCGTCGTCCTCGTCCTCGTCACCGGCGGAGTCGAGCAGCCGGCTCCACAGTTCGTCGACGAGGTCCGCGATGCTCGCCCGGGACCGGGTGGTGATGTGCTCGCCGATGACGCGCAGCGCCAGTGGCAGTCCGCCGGAGAGTTGCGCGAGAACCTCCACCGGTCCCGGTTCGTCGGCCGCGCGCGCGGTGCCGATCACGTGACCGAGCAGGGTACGACGCTCGTCGTCCGGCAACGGCGGCACGGTGAGGCTGCGGATGCCCTGCCGGATGGTCAGGCTCTTGAGCCGGTTTCGGCTGGTTATCAGGGTCACACAGCCCTCGGCCGTGGGCAGCAGTGGACGGACCTGGTCGGAGTTCCGGACGTTGTCCAGTACGACGAGGATCCGCCGCCCGTCGAGCATCTGGTTGAAGCGTTCCCGGCGCTGCTCGCCACCGGTCGGTATCCGGTCGGCGGGTACGCCCAGCGCGTGCAGGAACCGGCCCAGGGCGTCCTCCGGATTCACCGGCGGAGTGGGCCCGTACGCGTCGGCACTGAGAAACAGTTGCCCCTCCGGGAACCGGTCGCGCTGTCGGTGCGCCCAGTGCACCGCGAGGGTCGTCTTGCCCACTCCGGGCATTCCGTCGACGACGACGATCCGGGCTCCCGCCGTCGGCGTTCCCAGCATCGCGTCGAGTTCGGCGAGAACCTCACGCTGCCCCGTGAAGTCGGAGATGTCGGCCGGCAACTGCTGCGGCGGCCGGAAAAGCACCGGCCCCCCGTCGGGCGTTCCCGGCGACGTACCGGGCGTCGATCGTCGATCTCTTCCGCGAAGTGGCGACAGATCAATTGTCGGCTCGGCCCGCATTCTCCGCCGGTAACGGCTCCGGAAATCGACCGAGAAGCGGCGTGCCTCGTCATCGCGTCCACTCGCGTAGAGAGCGTTGATCCAAAGTTGTGCGAGAGTCTGATCCACATCGTTGGTCAACAGCAGCGGTTCCAGCCGACCGAGCACCGCGTCATGCTGCCCGATTCGGCTCTGGCTCTCACTGAGAAGCTTGTGCGCCGTCAGTAGCCCCTCTTTCATCGCGCGACGGATGTGTTCGGAGCGGGCGCCACGAAGATCGGCGAGCGGTTCGTCGCGCCACAGTTCGATCGCCTCGCACAGCAGTGCCGCCGACCGCTCGTGGCGGCCCTCCTCCGTCGCGCGGCGGGCCTGGTCGACGAGGCGCCGGAACCGGTGGTAGTCGACCAGTGCCGCGTCGACGTCGAGCCGGTACGCCTCGCTGCCCGGCATCCGGACGAGCGCGTTCGGCAGGCCGACCGCCTTCAGTACGGCCCGGCTGCGGCTGATCAGCGCCTGGAGATTGCCTCGACAGGCATCGAGCGACCGGTTTCCCCAGAGATGCTCGACGACCATGTCGACCTGAACCGGCCGACCCGCGTGATAGAGGAGTACGGCGAGCAGCCCGCGCTGTTTGGCCGCGCCCAACGGCACGGCCCGCCCGTCGATGTTGAGCGCCGTGGGGCCGAGGATGACGAACTCCACAGGCGTCGTCCCTCCGTCGGTCCGACTTACCCTTTCTCAGTCTGTTCCCGGGAAACTTACCCGCCAACCTGAGTTCCCATCGTCAAACTTCCGACATTCCGCTATGTGGGCGTTGCAAGTCAACTGCAAGTCACTCCACAAGTGCGTACACAACATTGTCTCCCACTCTTCTGTCGTCCCGATCGGACACAGGGGAGGACATGAAATGAGTGCGCATGAATGGTCACGGGTGCCTATTGGCATCGATGCGTCCCGGTGGGTTACCCGAATTGGCTGTCGCAGCGTATTGATCGTTGCGCACACCATTGTCAGCTGCCAACGGCTCTTGGACGTCGCGGAACTTCTGGAGGAGGACCCGAGGGTGCAGACGGTCTTCACGGTTCCTCCGGACGCGTTCAACCGCGGGGTCACCCGACACCTACGTCGCCTCGGCGCGCTCGTGCTGCCGTGGGCGCAGGCTGTCCGGGAGAGATTCGACCTCGCGCTCGCGGCGGCGTACGGCGGCCTGTCCGACCTGCACGCGCCGCTGATGGTGATGGCCCACGGGGCGGGGTACGGCAAACCGACCCGGCCGACCGGCCGTGGCCCGGCGATGTCGACCCTGCCGCCGGTCTACGGTCTCGACGCGCAACGGTTGACCCGCAACGGCGAGGTGCTGGCCGCGGCGATCGCGCTCTCCTGCGACGACCAGCTCGACATCCTGCGCCGGCAGTGCCCGGAGGCGCTGCCGGTGGCGGTGGTGACCGGGGACCCGTGCTTCGACCAGCTCGTCGCGAGCCTGCCGGAACGGGAGCGGTACCGACGGGCGCTGGGCGTCGACACCGAGCAGGAGCTGGTGGTGGTGAGTTCGACCTGGGGGCGGACGGGCCTGTTCGGGAACTGGCCGGACCTGCTGCCACTTCTGCTCGACCAGCTTCCCGCGCAGCGGTTCAGGGTCGCGGCCCTGTTGCACCCGGCCGTCTGGTGCGCGCACGGACACCGGCAGGTACGCGCCTGGCTGCGGAGCTGCCGCGAGGCCGGGCTGATCCTGCTGGACCCGGAGGAGGACTGGCGCAGCCTGGTCGTCTCGGCGGACCACGTCATCGGCGACCACGGATCGGTCACGGCCTACTCGGCGGCACTGGGACGCAACGTCCTGCACCTCGCCCCGGGGCTGGAGGCCGTCACCGCCGGCTCGGCGCAGGAACTGGTCATCAACAGCGCGAGCCGGCTGGACCCGCGCCGCCCCCTCCTGCCGCAACTGCGCTCGGTCCGTACCGTCGACCACGCGGCGGTGGCCGGGATGATCACCTCTCGGCCGGGCCAGGCCGGTCCGCTGCTCCGGCAGACCATGTACCGGTTGTTGCAGCTCACCGAGCCGGGTCGGCACCGCCGGGCGACACCGGTTCCGGTGCCTCGACTCCGGTCGGAGGTGACACGTTGAGCCCCGGGACCGGGCCGGTGATCGGGCACCTCGGGCCGGGGTCGGGGGAACCACGGCGCGGCGGCCTGGCGGACGTACTCGTCGGGGAGGCCGACCGCCGGTCCGCCGCGGAGCGTTGCGCGGACCTGTTCGGTCGGTATCCGGGGCTGACCCTCGTCCTGCTCCTCGAGGCCCGCGGACCCGCCCGAGGGCAACGGCTCGGCGGTCCGGGTGGGTACGCCGGGACAGCCCTCGACGGCCGGATGCGGCTCACCGCCGGGCTCCGTGACGGGCTGCTGTTGCGCCTGCGGTCCGGACGACCGGGCCGGTGCGTCCCGGTGCGGATCGGGGACGTCGCCCGGTGGCTCTACCTGCGCTGGTCGGTCGGGGTCGACCTGACCGGGTCAGCGGGGCGCGAGTTGGCCGACACCGCCGGCATCCGGCTCTCCGCCCGGGTCGACCGCTGGTCCGACCGGATTCTCCGGCCCGTCCGGCCCGAGGTCCCCGGCCGGCTCGTCGAGTCGGCGGCGGAGGCCGAGCGCCCGTGAGGAACCGAGCCGGATGAAGATCTCCAGTGCCTGAAGGTGGTACGCCCGCGCGGCGACGGTCTCCCCGCGCCGCCGGGCGACCTGGCCGAGCTGGTCCAGAGCCTCGGCGTACTCGTGCTCCGAGCCGAGTTCCCGCATCCGCCGGGCGGCCTCGGTCGCGGCCCGCTCGGCTCCGGCCAGGTCATCCGTGCCGAGCAGGGCGCCCGCGAGCCCGATGAGCACCCGTGCCCCGTTGTGCGGGTCGACGTCGGCCAGCCCGGCGAAGATGACCTCCGCCTGTCGCAGCAGGACGGTCGCCCGCTCCGGCTGCCCCAGTCCGGTGAGCAACATGCCGAGGCTGATCAACGAAAGGCCGGTGCTCCGCTCGTCGCGCTGCTCCCGGTTGGCGTCGACGAGCCGGGAGAACATCTCGACGGCCCGATCCTCCCGCCCCGAGTCGCGGTACAGCGCGGCCAGCCCCTCCTCGGCGTCGAGGCCCCCCCGGATGTCGCCGGCCTCCCGGTACCGGAGGATCGCATCCCGGATGTGCCGCTCGGCGGCCTCGTGGTCACCGAGCTTGGTGCAGACCCGGCCGAGACGTTTCAGCATGTCGGCCTCGGCCCAGGGGTCGCCCCACGACCGCGCCGCCTCGACGCCACGCTGGTCGATCTCCAACCGGTCCCGATAGTGCTTGCGGTGCAACAGCAACGGCCAGGTCACGTCCGAGAGTTGCCAGGCCAGTGCGGCATGCCCGTGGCGCAGCGCGGTCCGCCCCGCGCCGATCAGGTTGACCCGTTCACGCTCCAGCCAGTCCAACGCCTCCTGCCGGTCGGCGAACCGGGGCAGGTTCCACGGCCGGGTCAGGTAGCCGTACGGCAGCCGCCGACGGTACGGCGTCACGACGAGATCGGCCTCCCTGGCCGCGGCGAGATACCACTCCAGGATCCCGCGCAGTACCGCCTGCCGTTCCGGTTCCGGCTCGTCCCGCTCCAGTTTCTGTCGGGCATGCAGTCGAACCAGGTCGTGGAACCGGAAGTGGCCCTCCGTCACCTCCTCGAGCAGGCTCGCCTCGAGCAGTGCCTCCAGCATCGCGTCCGCCCGCGTTCCGGGGTCGTTCGGGTCCGTCTCCCCGGACGGGTCCCCGGTGTTCCCGTCCTCCGCCGGTAGCAGCGCGGCGGCCACACCCGCACCGAACTCGGGCCCGGGATGCAGTGCCAGTCGCCGGTAGAACCTCGCCACGTCCGGTTGCAGGGAGCGGTACGAGATGTCGAAGGTGGCCTGGACCGACAGTCCGTCCGTCCGGGAGAGCCGGCTCAGCCGGTACGTCTCGGAGGCCAGGTCGAGCGCCATCCGCCGTACGGAGAGACGGGGCCGGGCCGCCAACCGGGCGGCGGCGACACAGAGCGCGATCGGCAGGCCGGCACAGATGTCGGCGATCTGGGCGGCTTCGACGGGCTCCCGGTCGATCCGTCCCGCCCCGGTCGCCCGGGACAGCAGCAGGACGGACTCGGCCGGGCACAGCGGCGCCAGGTCCACCAGCCGGGCACCGTCGGCGACCAGCCCGACGAGCCGGACCCGGCTGGTGACCAGCACGCCGGACCGCCCGGCCGGAAGCAGCGCCCGTACCTGGGCGGTCGAGTACGCGTTGTCCAGCAGCACCAGGAGGGTCCGCTCGGCGGTGACCGACCGGTACAGCGCCACCTGCTCGGCGAGGGTGACCGGGACCCGCTGCGGAGCCGTCCCGAGCGCCCGGAGAAGTTCACCCAACGCCTCGCTCGGATCGACGGGGTCATTTCCGCCGAATCCGCCCAGGTCCACGTAGAGCTGCCCGTCCGGAAAACGGTCCCGCGCATTGTCGGCCCATCGCACCGCCAGTGCGGTCTTGCCAACTCCACCAGGCCCGAGGAGCACGACGAGAGCCGGTCCCGCGGTCCGGAAAAGCGCGTCGATATCGGCTAGCTCCGCAGTTCTCGCCACGAAGTGCGGGGACGGAGTCGGCAGTTGTCGCGGAATCGGCGACGTGTCCGGAGAGGCTTCGTGAATATGTACGCCACCGTGAATCGCACCGGCTTGCAGACTCGGCCCGTACACCGTTCCGGACATCGCATTGGACGTACCCGTTTCCGGCCTCTCCGGGCCGCCCGCGTACTGGTCGTCGCCGCGCCGCTGCCGCACGGGGCACCTCCAGGGTCGACGTGGGAGGGGGGTCAGAACGAGACGTCGCCCCGGATGTCCCGAGCCTGGACCACCCGGTCGGCACTACCGCTGAACTGGTTGATCACTCCGCCGGTCTCCGCCGACGGCTCCCCCGCGCCGTCCCGCCAGAGCGCCTGCACCCGCTCCTCGAGGTCGGGGTCGGCGGCCAACAACCGGGCGAGCGCCTCGGCGAGGTCGGCCCGGTTGGTCTCGTCGGGATTCGCGACCGCCGCGTCCAGAGTGTCCTCGCCCCTTCCCTCTGTTCGGAAACGGTTTCGGACCAGGCGGTAGAGCTGCCCGAGCAGACCGCCACCACCGGCGATGAGCGCTTCTCCGCCCTTGGTCGCCAATCCGGTCGCGATGGCCAGAACAAGTTGATCCTGCATTGGCGTTCCCCCAGCACCCCGAGACGTCGCGCCGCCCGGGCCGGCAATTGATCACGCTACGATCCATCCGACTCGATCGCCGGCCCACCCACCACCTTACCGCCGGCCCCGCAGATGCCGTCCCAAGGGACGATTCTCGGGAATTGCCCTCCGTAGGCAAATGTCATTGATAAGCACAGGCATTGACCTATTTTGATGTCCATTTCGTGAGAACCCGCCACAAGCCCCACGAGAGCCGCCCATGATGGCCTATTCCTCCCCGCGTCGCTCGGGTAGCCTACGGCGGTGCGGATCATGGACCTGCCACGATTTCTCCAGCAAATTACGGAGAGCATCCCCTTGATTACTCATGAGGCCACCACCACCTGGATGGACTGGCTCGCCATCGGAATGCACTCACTTAGCGTGATTACAACTTCACTTATTTGATAACACGGCCCCTTCGGCCGAATTCTTCAACACCGCCCGCAATCCGATATCCCCATCCGACCGGCCGGGTCAGCGAGGTGACACTCGGCCGGCGATTCCCCCTGCCCGGGACATGGCTGTTCACCGACTCCGCCGATGGGGCGAGGTAGACGCGGTTGCCGGCGGCGGCGCCGCCGTACCTCCAGGCACCGAGGGGTCCGGCGACGAGCAGTCCGGTCGCGGCCATCGACATCGGTAGCAGCCCGAACGCCAGCCGTCGTCGTACGCCCATCTCGACCACCTCCGGCTCCACCGGACCGACGGCGGTGTGGTTTCCCGGGTCGAGACAAATGGATGACCTCGCCGTAGGTCAGGCCCGCAGCGATTCGGCGACCCGACGGGCAAGCATCCTCAGGCTTGACAAACAGCCACACCGGTCGGATGGTTAGCTACATGAGTAACCAACCAACTAGGTCGAGCCCGGGCGGCACCACGCCCAGGGCCCGGCCGTCGGCGGGCGGGTCGGCGTGATGGAGGACGGGCGACCGATCTTCCTTCAGATCGCGGAGCTGATCGAAAACTCGATCATCGACGGCACGCTCACCGAAGAGGGCCAGGTGCCCTCGACCAACGAGTTGGCGGCGTTCCACCGGATCAATCCGGCCACCGCGGGCAAGGGCGTCAACCAGCTGGTGGACGACGGGATTCTCTACAAGAAGCGAGGTATCGGCATGTTCGTCGCCACCGGCGCCCGCGCGAAACTGCGGGACCGTCGTCGTGAGGAATTCGCCCAGCAGTTCCTGCATCCGCTGCTCACCGAGGCGAGCAAGCTCGGCATCGACGCCGACGACCTCAAGCGAATGATCGACCGATGGGAGCAGGGGCGATGAGCACGGTGGTGAGCGCTCAGGGCATCACCAAGCGGTTCCGGGACGTGACCGCCCTGGACCAGATCAGTTTCTCGCTGGCGGAAAACAAGATCCACGGGCTGCTCGGCCGGAACGGGGCCGGCAAGACGACCCTGATGCAGATCATGACCGGCCAGGGATTCGCGACGTCAGGAAACATGACGATCTTCGGTCAGTCGCCGTACGAGAACGAGACCGTGATGGCCCGGGTCTGCTTCATCAAGGAGAGCCAGACCTATCCGCAGCACTTCAAGGTCCGGCACGCGCTGGAGTCGGCCCGGCTCCTCTTCCCCGATTGGGACGAGGAGTTCGCGCAGGCACTGCTGGCGGACTTCCGGCTGCCGCTCGGCCGGCACATCCGGAAGCTGTCCCGAGGCATGCATTCCATGCTCGGCATCATCATCGGACTCGCCTCCCGGGCCCCGCTGACCCTCTTCGACGAGCCGTACCTCGGCCTCGACGCCGTCGCCCGGCACCTCTTCTACGACCACCTGCTCACCGACTACGCCGAGCATCCCCGCACGGTCGTCCTCTCCACCCACCTCATCGACGAGGTCGGCGAGCTGATCGAGCACGTACTCCTGCTCGACCAGGGGCGGGTGCTGCTCGACACCACGGCCGAGGCCCTGCGCGGCCAGGTTGTCACCGTCGCCGGGCCGGCCACGGCCGTCGACGAGTTCGCCGCGAACAACGAGGAACTGCACCGCGAGCGCCTGGGCCGGTACGCCCGGGCGACCCTGCGCGGCACCTTCGGCCCGAGCGAACGGGCCCAGGCGAAGGGGCTCGGACTCGACATCGAGGCGGTCTCCCTCCAGGACATCGTCATCCGGCTCACCACCTCGCAGGCAAAGACCGGCGGCACGACCAGCGGCAGCGCCGCCAGCACCCCGAAGGAGACCGTCCGATGAGCGAGCACCACGACCGAGTCGGTCGGCTCGGTCCAGAAGCCCAGAACGCCGGCGAGCGAACCGAGGAGGGGGCATGAGCCGTCTACTTCCGGTGATCCGGGTCCAGCTCGTCGGCTGGCCGAACACGCTGGGCTTCCCCTGGCTGCTGCTCACCCTCATCTTCGGGGTCAACTACGCCATCTTCCTGGCCATCGGGGACGTCGACGACGGACCCAAGACCGGCGCCATCGCCTCGATCTACATCGTGATGTTCGTCGCCGCCATCAACTCGATCACTCAGCTCCTCCCGTTCACGATGGCGCTGAGCGTGATCCGGCGGACCTTCTACCTGGCGGCCTCGCTGCTCCTGCTCGCCGAGTCGGCGGTCTTCGGCACCGCCCTCTACCTCTTCGCGCTGCTCGAGGACGCGACCGGCGGCTGGGGGCTGGGACTCGAGTTCTTCGGCCTGGGCTTCCTCGACCAGGACAACCCGCTGTTGCAGATCCTGGTCTACACGGTGCCGTTCATCGCGCTGGGCTTCCTGGGGATCTTCATCGCCGTCTACTACAAGCGTTTCGGGATGACCGGCATGTACCTCCTGGTCATCTGCAAGCTCCTGGTACTGGCCGCCCTCGCCCTGCTGGCGACCTGGCTGGACCTGTGGAGCGGCATCGGACAATGGCTGGGCGACCAGCCGACCGCCGCCTGGCTCGCCGGCTGGCCGGCCCTGCTCGCGGCACTCCTGGCCGGCGCCGGCTATGCCACCATCCGCCGCGTGACACCCTGACGAGCCTGTAAGGAAGGGCCCCTTCTTATCGTTTTCTGTAGAAGAAGGGGCCCTTCCTAACGCTTCTTCCGCTTCAAGCCGGAGCGGGTACGAGGGGTGGGTTGGCAGGTGGGGCACCAGTAGGAGTTTCTACCGGCCAGGTCAGCGCGCAGGATTTCGGTGCCGCAGACGTGGCAGGGCTGGGCGGCCCGGCGGTAGACGTACACCTCGCCACCGTGCCGGTCGACCCGGGGCGACCGACCCATCGCCTCCGGCAGGTGCCGGTCGTACACCGTGTCGATCTGGCCGGTGCGGACGGCCGTACCCATCAGCTCGACGAGATCGGCCCAGATCTTCCGCCATCCCTCCGGGCTCAGTTCACGCCCCGGAGTGGTCGGCCGGAGGCCAGCCCGGAACAGTGTCTCGGTCACGAAGATCAGGCCGGTGCCGGCCACGACCGACTGGTCGAGCAGCAACGCGAAGAGCGGGGTGGGGCTGCGGC
This sequence comes from Plantactinospora alkalitolerans, assembly GCF_015690345.1. Lineage (GTDB taxonomy): Bacteria > Actinomycetota > Actinomycetes > Mycobacteriales > Micromonosporaceae > Plantactinospora > Plantactinospora alkalitolerans. The sequence goes on from NZ_JADPUN010000116.1 coordinate 21,690, forward strand.
GGATCCGGGCGTACGCCTCGTCCGGGTCGGCATCGGCCCGCAACGGATCCGCGCCCAACCGGGCCTGTAGCGCCTCGACCTCCGGCGGCGACAGCAGTTCGCAGGCGGTCGGGCCGCGCAGGTCGAGCCAGTGCAGGTCGGTCGTCAGCCGCAACCGGACCTGACCGACCGGCGCCGGCGGCTCACCGTCCCCGTCGGCGAACTTCCCGTAAAGCCCCAGGTGTACGTGCAGCGCCTGCCCGCCGTCGTAGTGGTGCAGCAGGTGCTTGCCGTACGCCTCCGTCCGGTCCAGCACCGCGCCGGAGAGCAGTGCGGCGCCCTCGGCGAACCTGCCCTGCGGGCTGCTGGCGAGCACCTTCTCGCCGGCGAACATCGCCTGGTGGCGTGCTGCCAACCGGTAGATGGTGTGACCCTCGGGCATGGTTGCCAAGCATAGCCAGCAGCAGATCCCGCCCCGCCCTGCCGGCGGGTCGGTCAGCCCTCGCCCTGCCGACGGGTCGGTCAGCTCTCGCCCTGCCGGCGGGTCGGTCAGCCCTCGCCCTGCCGACGGGTCGGTCAGCTCTGCGGCTGGGCGATGTTGACCATCCACGGGACGCCGAAGCGGTCGGTGCAGGCACCGAACTCGTCGCCCCACATCTGCCGCTCCAGCGGAACCGTCACGATTCCACCGTCCGACAACGCCGACCAGTAGCCGCGCAGTTCGTCGGCGTCGTCCCCGCTCAGGCTCACCGTGATGGTGTTGCCCGGGTCGTACTCCATGCCGGGTGGCGTGTCCGCGCCCATGAGCGTGAACCCGCTGTCGGTCTCGAGCATGCCGTGCATGATCTTGTCCCTCTCGGCCGAGCCCTCCGCCGAGCCCTCGGCCGAGCCTCCGGCACCAAACTCGCCGAACGTGTTGAGGGCCAGGCTTCCGCCGAAGACGCGCTGATAGAACTCCATGGCCTGCCGGGCGTTGCCACCGAAGCTGATGTACGGGTTGAGCCGAGTCGGCACTGGTGCTCCCCTGGTCGGAATCGACGTCGTCCTCGGAAACCAACGAGACATCCCCCGTCGAGGTTCCTGCGCGACGCCTCCTATCGTCAGGGCAGCTTGACGTCAAGGTGATCTGACGGCATGCTGACGACATGCCAAACCCGGACGACCTGGAGAGACAGTTCACGCTGCTGACGGCGGCGGCCCGGTACGACCAGCTTCGGATGCGGGACGCGCTCGCCCCGCCGACCGAGGAACCGATGGACGGCGACGATCCGGAACTGCGGCCGCTGTCGAAGGAGGAGGCGCTGGAACTCCTCGCTCTCGGCGAAGTGATCATGAGGAAGGCGAGCTACGGACGGCAACTGACCGTACGGACGGCACGGGCGACCGGCGCCTCCTGGGCACAGATCGGCGCTTCGCTCGCGACCAGCAAGCAGGCGGCCTGGGAGACCCACGCCCGCTGGCTCGACGAGCAGGAAACCAACACGCGAAGCGAGGAGACCCCATGACTTCCGTACTCCCCCGCCCCTTCCGGCTCGACGTCGCCGACGCCGACCTGGCCGACCTGCGTCGACGGCTGGCGGAGACCAGATGGCCGGCCGAGGTCCCCGACCTGCCGTGGCGGCGGGGCGTACCGCTGGCCTACCTGAAGGAGCTGGTGGAGTACTGGCACACCGGCTACGACTGGCGTCGTCTGGAGGCACGACTGAACGAGATTCCCCAGTTCACCACCGTGCTCGACGGCACCAACGTGCACTTCCTGCACGTACGCTCGCCGGAACCCGACGCACTGCCGTTGATCGTCACGCACGGCTGGCCAGGCTCCATGGTGGAGTTCCTCGACGTACTCGGCCCGCTGACCGACCCGCGCCGGCACGGTGGTGACCCCGCCGACGCGTTCCACCTGGTCGTACCCTCCATTCCGGGCTTCGGACTCTCCGGGCCGCTGCCCGAGGCCGGCTGGGACCTCACCCGGGTCGCCCGAGCCTGGGCCGAACTGATGCACCTGCTCGGCTACCGGCGGTACGGCGCGCAGGGCGGCGACTGGGGCCACGCCATCAGCCGGGAACTGGGCATCATCGACGCCGAGCACGTCGTCGGCGTACACCTCAACACCCTGCTCACGCTCCCCTCCGGCGATCCGGCCGAAGCCGCCACGCTGATTGACGCGGACCGGGCCCGACTCGACCAACTGTTCCGCGCCGAACCGGAGATGTCCGGCTACGCGAAGCTCCAGGGGACCCGGCCGCAGACCCTGGCGTACGCCCTGACCGACTCACCGGTCGGGCAACTGGCCTGGATCGTGGAGAAGTTCAAGGAGTGGACGGACTCGACCGACGCACCGGAGGACGGCGTTCCCCGGGACCTGCTGCTGACCAACGTCATGCTCTACTGGCTGACCCGTACGGCCGGCTCCTCGGCCAACATCTACTACGAGACGTCCCACCCGACGGCCGTCACACCGCCACGACGGTTGACGGTCCCGACCGGGGTCGCCGTGTTCGGCCACGACGTCGCGCTACCGGTCCGCCGGCTCGCCGAGCGGGACAACAACATCGTGCACTGGTCGGAGTTCGACCGCGGTGGGCACTTCGCGGCGCTGGAGGAGCCCGACCTGTTCGTCGCCGATCTGCGGACGTTCTTCGGCCTGGTCCGCTGAGCCGGAACGGCGCCCCCGAACTCGGGGCCGTGGTCACCCCGATCGCCGACGGATCAGCCGTGCCACGAGTGCCACAGGGCGGCGTACGCCCCATCGGCCCGGAGCAGTTCGTCATGGCTGCCGAGTTCGGTGACCCGGCCGTCCGCCAGCACCGCCACCCGGTCCGCGTCGTGCGCGGTGTTCAGCCGGTGTGCGATCGCGATCACCGTACGCCCGGCGAGCACGCTGCCCAGGGCCCGCTCGGCACGGCGGGCGGTCGTCGGGTCGAGCGCGGCGGTCGCCTCGTCGAGGATCAGCGTGTCCGGGTCGGCGAGGACGAGGCGGGCCAGCGCCAACTGCTGGGCGTCGGCCGGGGACAGGTCACGGGCGCCGTCGCCGAGCTGCGTGTCGAGGCCGTCGGGCAGGTCGTCGTACCAGTCGGCCCCGACGGCGGCCAGCGCGGACCGCATCTGCTCGTCGGACGCGGCCGGTGCGGCGAAGGCGAGGTTGTCCCGCACCGAGCCGATGAAGACGTGGTGCTCCTGGGTCACCAGGGCGATCCGGCGGCGACGTTCGGCCGGGTCGAGGTCGACGACCCGGCAGCCACCGATGCTCACCTCGCCGTGCTGCGGCGTGTCGATTCCGGCGAGCAGGCGGGCGAGGGTCGACTTGCCGGCACCCGAGGGTCCGACGATGGCGAGCCGTTCACCGGGACGGACCTCCAGGTCGATCCCGTGCAGCACCTCCGGGCCGTCGGCGTAGCCGAACCGCGCACCCCGGACGACGAGCCGCTGCCCCCGGGGTACGGACACCCGGCCCCGGGGCTCCGGCGGCACCTGGCCGACCCCGAGTACCCGGGCGAACGAGGCAAGGCCGCGCTGCGCCTGCTCCATCCACTGGAGGATCTGGTCCAGCGGACCGATCGCCTGTTGCAGGTAGAGCGCGGCGGTGACCACCTCGCCGAGGGTGACCAGGTCGTTGTCGAGGAAGAGGCCGCCGACGAGCAGCACCGCGGCGATCGGCAGCGCGTAACTTCCCTCCACCACCGGGTAGAAGACCGACCGCAGCGCGAGGGTACGACGCCGGGTCGCCCACACCTGGCCGATCCGGGCGTTGCCGTGTACGACGCGATCCTCGCCGAGCCGGAGCGCCTCGACGGTGCGGGCGCCTTCGGCGGTCGTGGTCAACGCCTCGGTCAACTCCGCGGTCGCCGCGCCCTCGGCAAGGTACGCGGTGCGGGCCCGCCGCAGGTACCAGCGGGTCACCGCGTAGATCGACGGCAGCCCGGTCAGCGCGACCAGTCCGAGCATCGGATGCAGCAGGAACACCGCCCCGAAGAGCAGCACCAGTTGCGCCGACGCGATCACCACGACCGGCACCACCTCGCGGACCGTGACCCCGACCGTGGTCACGTCGACCGAGCTGCGGGTGGCGAGGTCCCCGGTGCCGGCCCGCTCGACGACCGAGACGGGCAGGGCGAGCGTCCGGCGTACGAACTCCTCGCGCAGCCGGGCGACGGCACGTTCACCGAACCGGTGGCCGGCGTACTGCGCGTACCTGCTGAGCAGGCACTGGGCCAGCACGCAGCCGGCGATGGCGATGGCCAGCCGGTCCACGGTGCCGACCCCGGCGCCGGATCCGACCTCGTCCACGATGGTGCCGAGCAGCCAGGGTGCGGCGAGCCCGGTGATCGTGGCCGCGATGTGCAGCACCAGCATGACCGCGACCGCCCGGCGATCCCGGCCGACGAGGTCCACCATTGCCCGGCGAATCGCCGGCCGGTCGGCCACCGGAAGCCCGTTCACCGCAGCGACCCCTCGACGTCGACGGGGGCGAATTCGGTCGACCCGTCGAAGCCGCCGGTCTCGGCACCCGGGTCGGGTTCCTCCTCCCGGGAGACAAGTGCCCGGTACCCCGGATCCCGGTCGAGCAGCTCGGCGCGGGTGCCGGTGGCCACGATCCGTCCGTCGCGCAGGTGAGCCACCGTGTCGGCGCGGCCGAGCAGCAACGGCGAGGTGGCGAGCACGATCGTGGTCCGCCCGGCCCGCGCCGTCCGGATCCGCTCCGCGATCCGCGCCTCGGTGTGCGCGTCCACCGCCGAGGTCGGGTCGACGAGGATCAGCACCTCCGGCTCGGCGAGCAACGCCCGCGCCAGCCGTACGCGTTGCCGTTGGCCACCGGAGAGCCGGCGGGCCCGGGCGTCGATCGGGGTGCCGAGCCCCTCGGGCAGGGCATCTACGACGTCCTCGGCCGAGGCGACCCGTAGTGCAGCCCGGAACTCGTCGTCGCCGAGGCCCTTCCGGACCCGGAGAATCTCCCGCAGCGTTCCGGCGAAGAGGTACGAGTCGTGGTCGGCGACGAGGATCCGGCCGCGCACCTCGGCGAGTGCGATCCTGGTCAGCGGCACCCCGCCCCAGATCACCTCGCTGACGACGAACCGCCCGAGCCGGTCGGCCAGCGCGCTCGCGTCGGCCGGGTCGTCGGCGGCGACGGCGACCAGTCGGCCGTGGTGTACGACCAGTCCGGAGGCGGGGTCCCGCAGTTCGGCCGGACCGGTCGGCGCCGGCCGGTCTCCGGGTGGCCCACCGGCGTCGTCCACGCTCCGTCCGCGTACACCGCCCGGAGTCCGCCCGCGTACGCCGCCGGGCCTCGACCGCCCGCGTACACCGCTCGGCTTCGACCCGGGCACGTCGTCCGGGGCGGTCCGCCCGTCGACGTGGTCCGGGGTCAGGTTGAGCAGCGCGACGATCCGGCGGGCCGCGACCCGCCCCCGGATCATCTGGTAGCTGCCCTCCAACAGGAACCAGACCGGTACGACGAGGACCGCCACGTATCCGTAGACGGCGACCAACTGCCCGATGGTGATGTCCCCGGTCGCGGCCATCCGCGCCGCGACCCAGACCACGGCCGCGAGGAACAGTCCCGGGATGGCGAGGGTCAGCGCGTCGATCCAACTGTTGACGGCGCCCACCCGGTAGCCCTCGGCCAGCAGGTCCTGGGACCGGGTCGCGTACCGGCGGGCGAAGAGGTCGCGCCCACCGACCCCGGCGAGGACCCGCAGCCCGGCCACGATGTCCCCGGCCCGGGTGGTGAGAACTCCCTGCTGGTGCCGGTAGACGGTCTCGGCGCGCTCCAGCCGGCGCAGCAGCGGCCCGATCACGACGGCGATCACCGGCACGCCCAGCAGGACGCAGAGCGCGAGCAGCGGCGAGATCGACCAGAGCACGACCGCCACCACCGAGTACGCGACGACCGCGCCCACTCCCGGACCGGTCATCGTCAACACGTGCGACGTGTTTCCGATGTCGGAACCACCGACGGTGGCGACCTCGCCCGCGGCGAGCTTGCGCGGCAGCACCGCGCCGATCCGGGACAGCTGCCGCAGCAGTACGGCTGCGGAGCGGGCGGTCGCGTCCTCCCGGATGAAGGTCATCGTGCGGTGTCGCAGGATTCCGAGCTGGGCCATGACGATCCCCGCGACGACGATCGCGCCGACCCAGAACAGCAGGGCGCGGTTGTCGCGGCCGCGTAGCCCGTCGTCGATGGCCCGCGAGATCAGGTAGGGCCGGAGCGACAGCCCGGTCATCCAGGCCGTGCCGACCAGGCTGGCGCGCAGTACCCGCCAGGGCTGGCAACGGACCAGCCACCAGATGTACCTCAGCGGCCCCCTCGTGTCCGGAATGCCGGGATGGGGGTGCGGGAGCTGCGGAGGCACGGGCCCAGGCTACCGACCGGCCCGGGACGTACCCATTCATTTACCTGGCCGAGCGCTGCCGGCAGCCAGGTCACTACGACGTGAGGTGCTGGTCCGCGAAGGCCTTGGCCAGGCGTTCTACGTCGGGCCGACAGGTGTCGGTCGGTGCGCGCTGAGCGAACGTGGCGACGATGTTGCTGTAGCGGACGACGAGCGAGCAGGTGGGCTTCGACCACCAGGCCTCGTCGCCCCAGCCGGTCACGGCCTCGGCCTTACCTGCCTCGGACTTGGCGAAAGTGGCCGCCCCGCTGCTCGCCAGTTTCGCCGGGAAGAGCCGGAGCGAGATGGTCAGCGCCACCGTCCGTCCGGCGAGCATGCCGAGGCAGGCGGCGCCGGCCGTCCACTTCTCCGATGCCTTCGGCTCCTGGTCGATCTTGAGCATGTCGCCCTGGAAGGTCCCCCGCATCTCCTCGGGCAGCACGTTGCAGGCCGGCAGCTTCGAGAATGGACCGGAAGCGGCCTGGGCGGCCGTGGTGGGCGCCGCCGTGGTGGGCGCCGGTCCGGTGGTGGCTGGCGGCGTACTCGTGCTGGCGGACGGCGCCTGGTCCGGTTCGTCCGACCCGCCGCATCCGGACAGGGCGGAACAGGCCAGCACACCGAGCAGCAGCAGGGACGCGACGGAAGAGCGGGCGGAAGTGCGCATCGTGCCTCCAGGGGAGACTAGATAGCGAGGTCCGTCTATTTTAGACGTCGCCGGATTCCCCGGACGCACGGCACCACGACGCCCCCGCTCCGGCGGCGTGCCGCCACGGCCGGCAAGCGTGCCACCACGGCCGGCAAGCGTGCCACCACGACCGACGGCGTCCGGCCGGTGGCCCGGTCAGAGACGCAGGCCCAGGTAGGTCAGCGGGCCGGAGTCGGCGACGTCGACCACCTGGAAGCCGAGCCGGTCGTAGAACGCCCGCGCGGGCCGGTTCTCGGTGATCATCCCGACGTGCAGCCCGGGTACGCCGGCCCGGCGCATCGCCCCGGTACAGGCGTCGATCAGGGCCCGACCGTGCCGGCCCGCTGGTACCCGGGCAGCAGGTCGATGTGCAGGTGCGCCGGATAGTCCGCCAGGTCGGCCAGGATCATGCGTTCCGGGGTGTGCAGCAGGTGCGCCATGACCGCGTCCGGGGTGCCGGGTTCATCCACCGGCTCCGGGTAGCGGTCGGCGACCCGGGGCAGCCACTCGGCGCGGAACCGGCGGACGAAGACTGCGGTGTCGGCGGTGCCGAGGACGTACCCGACGGCCCGGCCCCGGTCGTCGAGGACGAACGCCAGATCCGGTTCCAGTTGGGCGTACGGGTGGGCGAAGATGTTCGGCAGGATGTCCGGGTCGTCGTACGAGCCGGAGGCGTCCTGCCCAGCGTCGGCGGTACGGATGCAGATGTCGTGTACGGCGTCCCGGTCGCCGGGCCGATACGGGCGAATGATCATTCTGTGCAATCTATCGGGACCGGTCGTCGTGGCCGTGCCCCTGTCGGATGTTCAACGTCAACAACAGATCCGGAATAGCGCGACAAGATGGACATCGACGTACGCCTGCGCCTCGCCGCCGGGAGCGGCGTAGCTTGGTGGTCGGCTTTGTCGACCGCCCGCGCCGACCGCGACCCGGGCCCGAGGCTTCGCAGGAGGTGGACCCGATGATCATCCATGCGCGGTTCAACGGGCCGCCCGGCTCGGGCAACGGCGGCTACTCCGCCGGGCTGTTCGCCCACGGCGACCCGTGCGAGGTCACGCTCCGGACGCCGCCGCCGCTGGAGACCCCGCTGTCCCTGCTCGACTGCCAGGTCCGAACCCCGGACGGCACCGTCGTGGCCGAGGTCGCACCGGCCCCGGAGATCGACACGGTGGTCCCGCCGATCGGGTACGCCGAAGCCGTCAGCGCCGCCACCGGGTACGTCGGGTTCGCCGACCATCCCTTCCCGACCTGCTACGTCTGCGGGCCCGACCGGGCCGAGGACGACGGATTACGCATCTTCCCCGGTCGGGTGGCGGACGGCAGCACCGCCGCCCCGTGGACCGTTCCGGCCGATGTCTCCACCGAACTGGTCTGGGCGGCGCTGGACTGCCCCGGCGGTTGGGCCGTGATCGGCCCCGTCCGGCCGTACGTGCTGGGTCGGATCGCCGTACAGGTGGACCGGCTGCCCGCCCCCGGCGACCAGTGCGTGGTACGCGGTGCCCTGACCGCGACCGAGGGTCGTAAGGCCCTCGTGCACACCACCCTGTACGGCCCGGACGGCGCCGAGTTGGCCCGCGCCCGCGCCACCTGGATCGCGCTGCCCAGCGAGGTCCCGGCCCAACCCACACGACCGGCCCGGCCGACCCAATCCACTCAACCGGCCTGACCGGTCGGATCGGCCTGACCGGTCGGATCGGCTACCCGGTAACCCACACCCGGTGTCGTGGCGATGATCGCCGGGCTGCCGAGTTTCCGTCGCAGCCGCCCGATCGTCACCGCGACGGTGTTGGTGAACGGGTCGGCGTTCTCGTCCCACACCTGTTCGAGGAGATCCTCGGCGCTGAGGAAGGCGGGGCTGGCCCGGAGGAGGGCTTCGAGTAGCGCGAACTCCTTGACCGAGAGGGCGAGCTGCCGGTCGTCGCGGGTGGCGGTGCGGCACACGGGGTCGAGTTCGATCCCGGCCACGTGCAGTCGCCGGGCTCGGGCGGACGGCCGTCGGCGGGCCAGGGCGCGGATCCGCAACACCAGTTCGGGGAAGTGGAAGGGCTTGCCGAGGTAGTCGTCGGCACCGAGGCGCAGGCCCGTGACCCGGTCCCCGGGAGAGCCGGCCGCGGTCAGCATCAGGACCATCGGTCGGTCGTCCCGTTCGGTGATCATCTGGCAGAGGGTGTCGCCGTGGATTCCGGGCAGGTCGCGGTCGAGGAGGACCACCTCGTAGGCGTTGACGTCGAGTTTGCCGGCGGCGGCCAGGCCGTCGTGGGCGACGTCCACGGCCATTCCCTGATCCCGCAGTCCCTCGGCGAGGACCTCGGCGAGCGAGCGGGCGTCCTCGACCACCAGGATTCTCATCCGGTGACGCCGTGCGGTGCGGTCGCCAGCGGTAGTGCGATGGTGACGCGCAGGCCGCCCTCGGACCGGGCGTGCAGGTCGAGGCGTCCGCCGTGCGCGCCGACGATGGCGGTGACGATCGACAGGCCGAGGCCGGAACCGGTCTCCGAGCCGGTCCGGTCGGGAGCGAGCCGCCGGAAGGGCTGGGCGAGTTGGGCGACGTGTCCGGGGTCCAGGATCGGCCCGCCCGTCTCCACGACGAGCTGCGCCGAGGTGGCCTCCGTCCGGGTCGACACCCGGATCCAGCCGCCGTGCCGGTTGTGGATGACCGCGTTGTCGATCACGTTGTCCGCCATCCTCGACAGCAGGGCGGGGCTGCCCCGGGTCCATGCGGCTTCGGAGAGGTCGCCGTCGTCCAGGGTGAGGCGCTTCGCCGCGATGGTGGCGGCGCGGGCGGTCACGGCCTGCGACACGAGGTCGCCGAGCGACACCGGAGTGCCGTCCGCGAGTGTGCCGTGCTGCGCACGGGCGAGTACGAGGAATCCCTCCAGCAGGTGGTCGACCCGGTCGAGTTCGGTACGGAGCCGGTCCGCCAGCGCGATCGTCTGCGGTGGCGCCGGCTGCGGCTTGGCCAGGGCGACGTCCAGCGCCGCCCGCACGGTCGTCAGCGGCGTCCGTAGCTCGTGGGAGGCGTTGGCGACGAACCGCCGTTGCGCCGCGAACGACGCCTCCAGGCGTTCCAGCAGCCCGTCGATGGTGTCCGCCAGGTCTTTCACCTCGTCGGCCGGTCCCGGCGCCGCCAGCCGCTCGTGCAGGTTCTCGGCGGAGATCCGCCGGGTCGCCGCGGTGATGGTCCGCAGCGGGCGCAGCACCCGGCCGGCGACGGCCTTGCCCAGCAGGACCGAGACGACCGCCATCACGGCGAGCGCGATCAGCGAGCCCATCAGCAGTTGGCGGGAGTGGATCGAGTGGATCTCCGCGAGCTGCGCTTCGAGCTGGTGCACGCGCTGCTCGGCAGCCGGAAGGCCGGACTGCCCGGTGGACGGGTTCTGTCCGGGCACGGCCCGGGTCACCTGGATCTCACCGGCGAACAGGTTGGTGAGGGCCAGCAGGCCGACTCCGGACACCAGGAACAGGGCGGCGTACAGGATGGTGAACCGCAGCCGTACGGTCCCTCCGAACAGTGCTGGACGTCGCCGCTGGCTCATTCGTTCCCTTCCCGTCGTCGTCCTGGCCCCCAGGATGCCGCGCCGGGCCTAACAACGGCATGACAGCGGCGGTTCCGGCGGTGTTACCCGAGGAACCGTAGAACCGGACCCATGCCAGCAACCAACGAGCTTCCCGTCGAGCCCTTGACAACATTGGTACGCCGGGAATGGGCCACCTTCCGCAGCCGCCGCCGACTGGTCGCGCTGACGGCCGCGACGCTTGTCGTCATCCTGATCGGCCTGCTCGTCGGGGTCGTCAACCGGAGTGTGTGCAGCGAGGGTCCGATCGAGGTCGCCTGCCCCACCGATCCCGTGGGCCCGGCCGGGCAGACGGTCAGCGACCAGTTCTACTTCGCCCACCAGCCGTTGGGGGAACACGGCAGCATCACCGCCCGGATGACCGCAATGACGGGGACCATCACCTATCCGCCGCCCGACCATGACGAGATCGTTCCCGGTCTCGTACCGTGGGCGAAGGCCGGCGTCATCGTCAAGGACGGCACCCGGCAGGGTTCCTCCTACGCGGCGCTGATGGTCACCGGCAGCCACGGCGTACGGATGCAGCACGACTATGTCCACGACACGGCGGGCCGCCCGGGGGGCGTCTCGACCTCCTCGCCGCGCTGGCTGCGCCTGACCCGAGCCGGGAACACCATCACCGGCGAGGAGTCGACCGACGGCGTGCGCTGGACGACGGTCGGGACCGCCCACCTGCCGGGGCTTCCGCGTACGGTGCTGGTGGGACTCTTCGCCACCTCGCCGGGAGATCTCACGTTGCGCCCGACGGGCCTCGGCGGGAGCATCGTCGAGTCGCGCTTCACCCAGGCCAGCGCCGTCTTCGACAACGTCGCCCTGGCGGGCGGCGGGACGGGGAGCCGGTGGAGCCACGGCAGCGTCGGGGAGATGGGCCACACGGACTGGGAGCGTTATCACCGGCCGCCCGGCTTCGTCGAGTCGAACGGCACCGCGACCGTCACCGGCTCCGGTGACATCGCACCGCTCGGCATGGCGGGTCAGCACACCGTGGAGGACACCCTCGTCGGCCTGGCCATCGGCCTGGTGATGCTGATCGTGCTGGCGACGCGGTTCGGCTCGGGCAGGTACCGGCCGGATTCGACGGGTGCCGGGGCGCCGGGCAGCCGTGTCCTGGCGGCGAGGGCGGTCGTGGTCGGCGCGGTCACCTTCCTCACCGGCCTGGTCGCCGCGGGCGCCGTGTTGCCGCTCGGTACGGCGGTCCTGCGCGCCAACGGCACCGCGGTCCTCGCGGCACCCGCCCTCACCCAGGTACGGGTCGTCGTCGGGGTCGCCGCGCTGCTGGCCGTCGCCGCCGTCCTCGCGCTCGCCCTCGGTGCCCTGTTCCGGCGTACCTGGGTGGCGATCCTGGTCGCGATCTCCGCGGTCGTCCTTCCCTACGTCCTCGGGGGCCTGCCACTCCTGCCCGACGCCGTCTCCGAATGGCTGCTGCGACTCACTCCCGCCGCCGGCTTCGCCGTGCAGCAGACCATCCGCGAGTACCCGCAGGTGCTCGGCCACTACGCACCATCGGCGGGCTACTTTCCGCTGCCGTGGTGGGCCGGGCTCGCCGTACTGTGCGGCTATGCCGCCGTCGCACTCCGGATGGGGATGATCCGGGCGCGCCGAACCGTCGCGACGCGACGCCAGGCGGAGTGGAGGTAGCGACCTGGTACCCGGTCGCTACCACAGGCACGGCCCCTCGGACGCTGCCTCACCTGGCTCCGGAAGTTGCCCCACCTGGCTCCGGACGCTGTGCCAGCTGGCCCCGGCAGCGGTCTCAGCTGGCCCGCCGGGGGTCTCACCTGACCCCCGGCGGCTGCCTCAGGTGACCCGGGGGACGACGGCGACGCGGGCGCCGTGGACGGTCGGAGTTCCGAGTTCGGCGGCGACGGCGTGGGCGTAGCGGGCGTGCGACAGCTGTGCCGTCGCCTGCTCCCGGGTGACGGGTTCCGCCGCCAACTGGTACTCCTGCCCGGTCGCCGGCTCCGGTTGGGCTCCGAATCCGGCCGGCGGGGTCAGGATGGCCCAGTCGAGCGTGGTGGTCCGTAGCGCGAGAAGTTCCCGCGCATGCGCCTCGGCGAACGGTCTGAGCTGGGCCGGGAACAACGTCGGATCGTCCATCACGCGCTGGCCCGAGTCGAGCGTCAACGTGGCCGTCAGACCGACCGCGATGAGCCGTCGATCCGGCCGGTCCCAGACCTCGTCGATCGCGATTACGATCTTGGCGTAGTAGTCGAGGTCGAAACCGTCGAACGACTGTGGCGGAGCCGTGAACGGCGTCACGGCCAGCACGACGGCTTCGACGGTACGGAGCACCGGCGCCAACCGCTCTGGGTGCTGGGCGTCCCCCTGGATGGCGCGTAGCTGCGGGTGCGGCGGTAGCTCGTGCCGGGTCGGATCGCGGAGCACAGCGGTGACGTGATGGTCCTGGTGAAGCAGGGCAGCGGTCACCGCACGGCCGACGCGTCCGGCGGCACCGAACACGGCGACGCGCTGTCGGGTGTTGTCGGAAGTGGCGGGCATGGGCGCGACAGTAGGTGAGACAGGCCCGGTAACCGCAACGTAACCACGTACGCTGAGTGGGTGATCAGGGCCGACGGGCCGTTACCGGGATTCGATCCGGCTTGCCCGATGAGCAGTTTTCCGATCCAGGTCGGCGGCAAGTGGACCGCGATGATCGTGTTGTGCCTCGAGGACGGCCCGCGACGCTTCGGGGTCCTGCGGCAGCATCTCCGTCCGATCAGCGCGAAGGTCCTCGCGGAAACCCTGTCCGCGATGGAGCGCGACGGGCTGGTCAGTCGTTGCCCGCTGATCGGCGCCGACGACGGCGGCGTCGAGTACCGGCTGACATCGCTCGGCCGGACACTGCTCGACGTGATCGAACACATGCGGGCCTGGGCGCGGGACAACATCGACGAACTGACGCGCGCCCGGGACTCCTTCGACCGGGCCGATTCCACCTGGTAGAGACCCACGTGGACTACGGACGAGCAGTCCCGCCGCCGCCCGGCTGGATCCGACTGATCAGGTCGTGCATCGGCTTGGTGCCGCTGCCGACCATGATTCCGGTGACGATGCCGTCGATCCAGACCGGCAGACCCTTCCACTCGGGGCCGGCGATCGCGTGCAGCAGGTAGAACCCGCCGGCCGTGGCGGCGAGTGTCGCGACCGCGACCGCGATCCCCCAGGCCACGATGGTGCGGTTGCCCCGGCCCCGGTCCGCCCGCTCGCGGAGCCCGGCCAGCGCCGCCTGCTCCGCCACGGTCGCGTCGCGGGACAGGTTCGCCAACTCGGCCTCGGCACGCTGTACGGCGGCCTCGACACGACGGCCCGGCAACCAGCGGGAGAACGGTTCCAGGATCCGTTCGATCGCGGCGGCGAAGACGATCAGGATGCCGAAGACGGCGACGGTGTCCGGCGGCCGGATGACCTCCCCACCACCACCGCTGGTCCAGAGGGCCCACGAGCCCGCCCCGGCGGCGCCGATCAGGAGGAAGGCGGTCAGCACCGCCCCGAAACTGGCCGGGCTGCCGCCGGTCCGGCTCGTCGATCCGGCGGTCGATCCGGCGGCGGGCGTACCGCCCACTGCGGTCGGTGCCGCCCGGCCGAGCTGTCCGGCACCGGCACCCGGTCCCGGGCTGTCCACGTCGGAGAAGGCTCCCGGCGCGGGGGCCGCCGCGACGCGGCTCACCGTGGCCTCGACGAACTGGCCCGCCTGCCCCACAAGGGAAGTACCCCGTTCCACCGCCACGACTTCCCCCCGAGTCAGCGCATCTCCGAACTGCCGAGCGGGAAGGCTACGCCTCGGCGGTGACGGGAATACGACCGGGTGCTCGGGCCGCCCGAACCGACGACAAACTTCCGATCCCCCTTGATACATGGGAAGCTGTCGATGCTTCGCGGGGAGGTCACGCGTGTCGCGCCGCCGACGGGCTCCGGCGGTGACGCAGTCGCGCCCACCACCCATGCCACGCGAAGGAGACCAATGAACGCCATCCCCGTACGCCGCCGGTCCACGTTGACCTGCGCGCTGACCCTGGCCGCCCTGGCGGTCCTCGTACCCGCCAACCCGGCGCAGGCCGCGGTCGGCTGCGAGGTCACGTACACCTCGTCGAGCTGGAGCACCGGCTTCGTCGGCAACGCGCAGATCAGGAACCTCGGCGACACCTGGACCGCCCCCACCGTCCAGTTGACCTTCACCGGCAACCAGCAGATCACCAGCGGCTGGGGCTACGAACTCAGCCAGAGCGGCACCCAGGTGACCGCCCGCAGCATGACATGGAGCCGTCCGATCGCGACCGGGGAGACGCTCGCGTTCGGCTTCGGCGGCAGTTACACCGGAATCAACCTGCCGCCGACCGACTGGCGGGTCAACGGCGTGCCCTGTGTCCTCACCGGTCAGCCGCCCGCGGTTATCGCCGAGCCGACCTCGCTGTCAGTGCCCGAGGGCCACGGCGTTTCGTTCTCCATACGGTTGAGCCATCCGCCGGCGCAGGCGACCTCTCTCCGGATGACGACCCGGGGCACCGGCATCTGGGCCAGCCCGCCGGTGCTGCTGACCTTCAACTCGACGAACTGGAGCACCCCGCAGTCGTTCAGCGTGTACAGCGCCCAGGACCAGGACACGGTCGACGACGTCGTCGTCTTCACGCTCGCCTATCCGGGCTACGTCTCCGACACGGTCACCGTCACCCAGGTCGACGACGACTAGGTTCGGCGGCACGCGTCGCCGGCGGGCGGACGGGGCACCCGGCGCCCGGACCGCCCGCCGGCTCCGGTGTCGTCGCGGACCTGCCATCCTGCCCGCCGAGGTGTGACGGAACGGGCATCGGGGTACACCGATCGAAGCTGCTGCGTAGGCGCCAAGAGATCAAGGGCTCCACGCACTTATCAGGAGGTGTGTTGTGGTCAGGATTCCTTCACTTTCGCGCCACTCGGAGCCGACGCCGACGCCGACGCGCGACGAGAACGGCGACGGTCGGATCGATGCTCGTGACGAGACGCCGGCAACCGGTGACACCACGCCGAAGACGGGCGAGACCCGGGTCGCCGACGCCGTGCCCGCGCGTACCGAGCCCCGCACCGAGCCCGTACCGGCCGACCACGACGGTGTCGCCAAGACGCCGACGAACCGCGCCCGGAGCGCGGTGGCCGAGCGGGACACCACCACCCGACCGACTCCCCCGGGTACGTCCGAGACCGATCACCGGCCGGAGGCCGAGCGCGGGTTGGGCGAGCGCACGCCGAGCACCGAGGAGCGGCCGGAGGTCGTGGTGCCCGCCGGACCCCGGCCCCGGGCCAGCATGCTCGCCACGCTCAGTTTGATCGTCGGCGTGGCCGGTGCCGCGTTCGTGCTCACCGGCGCCCTCGCCGGGTACGGCATCGCGCTGGGCGCCCTCGCCGTGCTGTTGGCGATCGGAGGCGTCTCCGCGACCGCCCGCCGGCACGTGGCCGGCAAGTCCGACGCCCTCATCGGGCTGGTCCTCGGCCTCGGCGCCATCGTGGTCGGCGTGATCGCGATGACCGGGCAGTTCAACTGGCCGACCACCGACGGCGACACGGTCGTGCAGTTCCGCGAGTGGCTTGATTCACAGTTTGTCGACCGGTTCTGACCGGGTAGTTAGATCCGCGGAGCGGTGGTGCACCGCTCTGGCCTCGCCAGCCGGTGGTGGTTCACCACCAGTGCGCACGTTTTTTCGGGGGCGGCGATACTGCCGCCCCCGAAGTGCTGTCCGGCCCCCGTTGCCCGAGGTGTTAACCGGGGGCCCTTCCTCTACAAAAAGCGATAACAAGGGCCCCTTCCTTACGCCTTGGCGCAACGGAACGGTGGTGGAGGGCGGCGGAGACGCAACGATCAACGGTGGTAAGCAACTTCCAGCGATGGATTCGGTCGAGCAGCGGCACATAGCGTTGGGTTCAGCGCCAGCCCGTGGGCCGGAAGAAGGCCGGGCGCGCCCGATCCGCTGGGAGCAGGACCATGACGTTGGAGTCGACGACCGTACCCGACGGGCCCGGAACGGCCCGCTCGGCAGTTCACCGGCGATATCTGATGTGCCGGCCGACGTACTTCGCCGTCGAGTACGCGATCAATCCGTGGATGGACCCGGGTGCTCCGGTCGACCCGGCACTCGCGATCCGGCAGTGGGAGACGCTGCGGCGGACGTACCTGGATCTCGGCCACACGGTGCAGGAGATCGAGCCGGTTCCAGGGCTGCCGGACATGGTGTTCGCGGCGAACGGCGCGACGGTGGTCGACGGCAGCGCGCTGGCGGTGCAGTTCCGCGACCCGGAGCGGGCCGACGAGGCGCCCGCCTACGCCGCCTGGCTCGACCGGGCCGGCTTCGAGGTGTACGACGCCAAGCACGTCAACGAGGGCGAGGGCGACATCCTGCCGGTCGGCGACCTGCTGCTGGCCGGCACCGGGTTCCGGACCTCGCACGCCGCGCACGCCCACCTGCAGGAGGTCTTCGGCCGGCCGGTGGTGACGTTGCAACTGGTCGACCCCCGCTTCTACCACCTGGACACCGCGCTCTGCGTACTGGACGAGGAGACCGTGGCGTACCTGCCGGAGGCGTTCTCCCCCGGTAGCCAGGCGGCGCTGCGCCGGCTCTTCCCGGACGCGGTGCTGGCCAGCCCGGCGGATGCCGAGGTGCTCGGGCTGAACGCGGTGAGCGACGGACGGCACGTCGTACTTCCGGCCCAGGCGACCGGGCTGTCGGCCGCACTGCGCAGCCGGGGATACGACACAATTGGTGTTGATTTGTCCGAGCTGCGTAAGGCCGGCGGCGGACCGAAGTGCTGCACCCTGGTGCTGCGGGAACGAGAGGCGAACAAGTGATCGTGGACGACACCCTGCGCACCCCGGCGGCAATACGCGAGGCGGAACGCTGGACCGCGCACAACTACCACCCGCTGCCGGTGGTGATCTCCTCGGCCGAGGGTGCCTGGGTGACCGACGTCGACGGACGGCGTTACCTGGACTGCCTGGCCGGATACTCGGCGCTGAACTTCGGGCACCGGCATCCGACGCTGATCGCCGCCGCGCACGCCCAACTCGACCGGCTCACCCTCACCAGCCGCGCCTTCGTCCACGACCAGTTCGCCGACTTCTGCCGCGAGTTGGCCCAGCTCTGCGGCAAGGACCTGGTGCTGCCGATGAACACCGGCGCCGAGGCGGTGGAGACCGCGATCAAGGTGTCCCGCAAGTGGGGCTACCGGGTCAAGGGCGTACCGGCGGGGCAGGCCACGATCGTGGTGGCGGACGGCAACTTCCACGGCCGTACCACCACCATCGTCAGCTTCTCCACCGATCCGGACGCCCGGGACGACTTCGGCCCGTACACCCCGGGGTTCCGGATCGTCCCGTACGGCGACCTGGCGGCCCTGGCCGAGGCGGTCGACGAGACGACGGTGGCCGTACTGCTGGAGCCGATCCAGGGCGAGCAGGGCGTCGTCGTGCCGCCCCGGGGTTACCTGCCCGGGGTACGCCGGCTCTGCACCGAACGGAACGTGCTGTTCGTCGCCGACGAGATCCAGTCCGGGCTCGGCCGGACCGGCGAGACCTTCGCCTGCGACCACGAGGCCGTCAAGCCCGACATGTACGTCCTCGGCAAGGCACTCGGCGGCGGGATCGTCCCGGTCTCGGCGGTCGCGGCCGACGCCGACGTCCTCGGGGTGCTGCGTCCCGGCGAACACGGATCGACCTTCGGTGGCAACCCGCTGGCCTGCGCGGTGGCCACCGAGGTGGTTCGGCTGCTCGCCACCGGCGAGTTCCAGCGCCGATCGGCGGAGCTGGGCGCGCGGTTGCACGGCGCGCTGCGCGACCTGGTCGGGGACGGTCTGGTCGCCGTCCGGGGCCGAGGGCTGTGGGCCGGCATCGACATCGACCCGGCGCTGATGACCGGGCGGCAGGCCTGCGAACGGCTTGCCGAGCGCGGGGTGCTGGCCAAGGACACACACGGGTCGACGATCCGGCTGGCGCCGCCGCTCGTGGTCCGGGCCGACGAACTGGACCACGCCGTCGAGCAGCTCAGCGCGGTGCTGCACTGACTCCGTGCGCGGTGCTGCACTGCATCGTGTGTGACCCGAATCGGAAGCGGCGCCGGCCCGGATCGGAGCGACGCGGCGCCGCTCCGATCCGGAAGCGGCGCCGCGTCGATCTCCGGTCAGGCGCGGTCGACCACCCGCATCGCCATGGTGGGGGCCTCGGCCATCACCGACGTCGGATTGGTCATGCCGCCCGAGTTCCAGGTGCTCGACCGGCTCACCTGCACCCCTGGATACAGCTCCACGATGTCGCCGCCGCGCATCACCCGGGACTGCTTGCGGGCCAGCGCGACCCGCTCGGCCTCGTCCATGTTCCCGCCGGGGCGTATCCCGGAACCGTTCGTGCTCACGTCCTGCGCGACCAGGTCGGCGCCGCGCAACTCGAACCGTACGTGGCTGCGGCTGATCCACCGTCGCGCCTCGTCGTTGAGCCACTGGCCGAGCCGGACTCCGCCGGTCTCGTCCGGAGCGCGGCCGACCACCACCGGCTGTTCGGCGGTGACCACGAACCGGCGCCGGACCATGCCGCCGATCCGCACCGACAGCACCTCGCTGGTGGGCCGGGGACCTGCATCGGTGAGCCGCTGCTCGTGCCGGGGGCACATCGGCATTCCGGTACGCAGCGTCGGCGGCGGCTGCCCGCTCGGCTTCCGGTCGATCTCGGCGAGGTCGGCGAACGCGCCACCGCCACCGCCACCACCGAACAGCACGCAGCCGGGCTCCCTGCACCGCCACGTCCGGGCGAGCAGCTTCCGCCCGCTCGGCGACGGCCCGGTGGGCATCGGCCCGTTGCCCTTCACCCGGGCCATCAGGACCGGACCGCCCGCACCCGGTAGCGGGGCGAGCAGCCGACCCGGTTGACCGGTCACCCACGGGAACCGCCCGGCCTGGCCTTCGAAGCGGCCCCGGCTGAGCACCGGCAGGCCCAGTAGATCGGCGACCTCCAGCATCCGGTCGCCGGGATTGTTCAGCACCTCGACCAAGCCGTCGTCGGCCCATCGACGAACCACCATGCGTTCGTTCGAGGTCAGGTCGGCGTCGCTGAGCAGCGCGCGGTGCACCACCGCGTACACCGGGACGTTGTCCTCCTCGAGTTGCCGGCCGAGCGCGTCGATCACCATGCCCAACCGCATCGTGCTGGCCGGTCGGCCACCGTCCAGGTCCTGGAACCGGACCACCTCGGCCAGGTCGAGCACGGCCCGGACCAACGAGGGATCTGTACTGACCCGGCCCTCGATCGCGTCGAGGACCTTACTTATCTCGAATCTCACGCCGCTCCCCGGACGATCTCGTCGATCCGCCGCGCCAACTCGATGTCGCGTCGGGTAACTCCACCAACGGAATGGGTGGCGCACCGGAAGGTCACGGTGCGCCACCGGATGTCGATGTCGGGATGGTGGTCGAGTTCTTCGGCGACCACCGCGACCCGGTCCACCACGTCGATGACGTCACGGAATCCGGGCAACTCGACGGTACGGCCGATGCCGGCCGGGTCACCGGTCCAGCCGTCCAGCCCGTCGAGCCCGGTCCGCACGGCCTCCGTGTCCAGCACCTCTGCCATGGCCAGACCTTACCGCCGGGATTCCCTCCCGTGGTGTCCAACCGGTTCGACGAGGCGACGGAGCGGCGTACGGCCTGCTACCTGGCGGCCCCCGCTACCTCGGCGGCCCGCAGCGGCGCGCCGACGTAGTGCAGGTGCCGCAGCGCCTGGCGGTACGAGTCGAACAGGCTGGTCTCCTCGTACGGAATGCCCTGCTCGGCGCAGTACTCCCGGACGATCGGCTGGGCCCTGCGCAGGTTGATCCGCGGCATGCTCGGGAACAGGTGGTGCTCGATCTGGTAGTTGAGGGCGCCCAACGCGAAGTCGACCAGCACTCCGCCCCGGACGTTGCGCGAGGTCAGTACCTGCTTGCGGAGGAAGTCCAGCTCGTCCTCGGCGGTCGGCATCGGCATGCCCTTGTGGTTGGGCGCGAACGAGCAGCCCATGTAGAACCCCCACAGCCCCTGGTGGATGGCCATGAAGACGAGCGCGTGGACCGGCGACAGCACGGTGAACACCACGCCCAGGTAGGCGATCGTGTGCACCACCAGCAGCAGGGCCTCGACCCTGCGGTGCCGCATCGGCGTTCCGTCGAAGATCGCCCGGATGCTCGACACGTGCAGGTTCAGGCCCTCCAGCAGCAGCAGCGGGAAGAACAGGTACGCCTGCCGGCGTGCCATCCAGCGGCCGAACCCGCGGGTCTCCAGCGCCTGCTCGTGGGTCCAGACCAGGGCCCCCGCGCCGACGTCCGGATCGTCGTCCTCGTGGTTCGGGTTGGCGTGGTGCCGGTTGTGCTTGTCGATCCACCAGCCGTTGCTCAGTCCGATCGCCAGGTTGCCGGCCAGCAGTCCGGCCACCTCACTCGCCCGGCGGTTCCGGAACATCTGCCGGTGTCCGGCGTCGTGTCCGAGGAAGGCGACCTGGGTGGTGCCGACGGCCAGGAAGACGGCGACCAGGGTCTGCCACCACGAGTCCCCGACCAGGGCGAAGGCCACCCAACCGGCGATGAAGAGCCCGACCGTCAACGCGATCCGAACCACGTACCAACCGGTGCGGCGGTCCAGCAGCCCGGCCTCGCTGATCCGGCGAGATAACTGTGAGTAGTCGCTCCCTCGCCGAACAACAGCAGGCTCCGCCGTCGCAGTGGCCGCCATATTTCAGCTCCCAACGTCGCATTTCGCCGCGCCGGTTGGCGAGCGCTTATCTCCAGTCTCCGGAGGACGCTCGCACTCCGTAAACCCGGAAGCCCCCGTGTTCGGGGTAGGGTAAGCCCCACCACATCACGGTCCGAAACCGGGGGCCGTCAATTCATCCGGCCGACCGCCGCGCGCAACCGGCGAAGGTCCCTGCGCCGCCGTTCGTACGTCATGGCCAGGCCGATCAGGACGAAACCACCCACGGCGAGGAAGATCCACCGGGGCAGCCGGTCCCATACGTCGACCATCTCCCGCAGCGCCAGTGTCGCCAGCACGCCGCCGCCGAGCACCACCGGAGCCTGACGTCGCCACTGCGCACCGGCCAGCACCACCAGCAACGCGCCACCGCCGAGCAGCAGCCGCCGCCACGGCTGGTCCCCGGCCACCCCGACCGAGACCAGGCTCGGCAGCAGTGCGGCACCCAGCCCCGGCCCGTACGCCAGCCAACTGCTCCGGTCCGGCCAGGCCCGTAGGGCGAGCCACCCGGCCAGCAGCCCGAGTACCGCCGCCGGCAACGTGTACGCCTCGACCAGCGCCACCCGTGCCGCCCAGAGCAGCAGCCAGGCCGCGACCAGTTCGGCGGCGCCGGCCGCCGCGGCATGCGCCCACCGACGCGCCGCCGACTCCGCCGGCCGCAGTGCGCGCAGTCCGAGGGCCACCCCCCAGAGCGTGCAGACCGCCGCCGCGTGCCGGACCTCGCCGACCGTCAGCAGCAGCGCGAGCGCCGCGACGACGTGGCTGGCCACCTGGACCGCGGTCCCCTCGGCCCGACGGGCCGGAGCCGTGCCCGTCGGCGGGACCGCCGCGATCTCCCGGGCGCCCCGGCCCGTCAGCACGATCCCGCCGGCCAGGGTCAGGGCGGCCACGCCGGGCACCACCAGTGCGGCAACCCGCAGCGGCAGGTCGGCGGCGAGCGGTCCGGCGACCGCCAGCGTCGCACCGGCCC
>NZ_JADPUN010000363.1 GCF_015690345.1 Plantactinospora alkalitolerans
CGGTGGGCTGAACACCGTCCGGTCCAACCGCCGCACCTCGGGGGCCGGGTCGACCGCGCGGATCTCCGACCGGGCGGCGATCCGCTCCAGCGCGACGGGCTCGCCCCGGACCACCGCCGCGTAGACGCAGGAGCAGCCGGCGCGGTAGGCGGTCGCCTCGTCCGAGGCCACCCGGGCGCCGCTCTCGTACCACCGCCGCAGGTCGCGCTCCGGTACGCCGTCGCCGGTCACGGCGGCGCTCCGCTCCTGGTAGTCCCGGATTTCCTGATCCTTGCGCTCGGCGACCTGCAGCATCCCGGCGAGCACGTCCTCGGGGATGCGGAAGGCCGGAATACGCACGATCTGGGTCTGGGTGCCCGGCCGCCACAACCGGCTGAAGACCTCGGAGACCGAGACCCCGGTCAGCACCGGGGCCAACCGGTCCGGCGCCAGGTAGGCCGACATCGTCACCAGGGCGTACGTCTGCCGGGCCGACTCGGCCGGGCCGGCGTCGAGCAGGGCCCGCAACTCCCCCCGGCTGGACTCGACATAACCCGGAATGGACTGGCCCTGCTCCACCCCGACCCGGGTGACCTCGCCGACGGTCTGGTCGACCGCTGGCCGCCGATCGGCCGCCCACACGGCCGTGACCAGTACGGCAGCCGAGCAGAGCAACGCGACGGTGGTCAGCAGCCGGAGCCGCAGCGGGCCGCGCCCGAGTCGGGCCATCCCACGGGCCAGGGGCGGCAACAGTTGACGGTCCAACTGTCGCAACAGGTCGCCGGGGTGCACGGGCGAAACTCCCCCTCGTCGGGTCACCGATGGCGGTCGGTCAGTCGCGCAGGATGCGAAGTGCAACTTCCAGGTCGTCAGGGTAGTCGCTGACGAACCGAACCTGCTCGGCCGTACGGGGGTGCTCGAAGGCCAACTCGTGGGCGTGCAACCACTGGCGGGCAAGGCCAAGCCGGGCCGACAGGGTGGGATCGGCCCCGTATGTCAGATCGCCGACACAGGGATGCCGCAGGGTGGAGAGGTGCACCCGGATCTGGTGGGTCCGGCCGGTCTCCAGCCGTACGTCGAGCAGGCTCGCCGCCGGAAACGCCTCCAGGGTGTCGTAGTGGGTGATGCTGGGTTTGCCACCCGCCACCACCGCCCAGCGGTAGTCGTGGTGCGGATGGCGGTCGATCGGGGCGTCCACGGTGCCCCGCAGCGGATCGAGATGCCCCTGGACCACCGTGTGGTAGCGCTTCTCCACCTCACGGGCCTTGAAGGCCCGCTTGAGGAGGCTGTACGCCTGCTCGCTCTTGGCCACCACCATGACGCCGGTGGTGCCGACGTCCAGCCGGTGCACGATCCCCTGCCGCTCGGCGGCGCCGCTGGTCGCGATCGTGTGCCCGAGCGCGGCCAGCCCGCCGATCACCGTGGGCCCGGACCAACCCGGGCTCGGATGGGCGGCAACGCCGACCGGCTTGTCGACCACCACGATGTCGTCGTCGGAGTACACGACCCGCAGCCCCGGCACCGTCTCGGCGATGACCGTCGGCGGGGCGGCCGGTGCGGGCAGCACCACCTCCAGCCACGAACCGGCGGAGACCCGGTCGGACTTGGGACGGGCAACGCCGTCGACGAGCGCGTCACCGGCCTCCACCAGCGCCGCCGCCGTGGTGCGGGACAGGCCGAACAGCCGGGAGACCGCCTGGTCCAGCCGCATGCCGTCGAGTCCGTCCGGTACCGGCAGGGACCGGACGTCTCCGGTCGGCCGGAGCTGGCCGGCGCCGTAGGTCGAGGTCATGCCCGGCCCTGCCGTTTCGTCTCGGTCGTGGTGTCGGCCTTCGTTCCGGCATCCTGACCGGGGGCCTCGGCATCCCGGCTGGGGACCTCCGCATCCCGACCGGGAACCTCGGCGTCCCGGCTGGGGACCTCGGCATCCCGGCTGGGGACCGGCTCGCCGGCCCTGGGCCGCGACCGGAGCCGGGTGCCGTCGCGCTGGCGGCCGGTGAGTTCCAGCAGCACCGCCAGGACGACCCCGCTGACCAGGGCGCTGTCCGCGAGGTTGAAGATCGGCCAGACCTGCCCGTACGGGTCGAACAGGCTGACCATGTCGACCACGTGTCCGACGAACACCCCGGGAGCCCGGAAGATCCGGTCGGTCAGGTTGCCGAGCGCGCCGCCGAGTACCAGGCCCAGTGAGATCGCCCAGGGCAGCGAGCGCAACCGTGCGGCCATCCAGCCGATCCAGCCGATCACCACGGCGGTGACCAGCGGGAATACCCAGGTGTGATCGGAGGCGAGACTGAACGCCGCGCCGCTGTTGCGGGTGAGCGTCAGGTAGACGGCGCCGCCGAGCAGGCGTACCGGTTCGCGGTCGGAGAGTTCAGCCAGGGCCAGGTGCTTCGTACCGAGGTCGGCGAGCCAGACCAGTACGGCGGTGGCCAGCAGGACCGTGACGGCGACCCGCCGCAGGCGTCCCGGGGTCGGCCGATCCGGGGATGACCCGGCGGGTCCTGCCTCGGTCGTCCGCTCGTCGTCGATGTTCAGCAGGAGTCCCTTTCTCCGTTCACGACCCGGCTGGGCTCACCGGCGCTCCTCCAACTGCTTGCACGAGACGCACAGCGTGGCGGACGGGAACGCCGCGAGCCGCTCCACCGGGATCGGATTGCCGCACCGCTCGCACCAGCCGTAGCTGCCCTCGTCAAGCCGTTCCAGGGCCCGCTCCACCTGAGTGATGCGCTCCAGGATGCTGTTGGCGAGGGAGATCTCCTGCTCCCGCTCGAACGTCTTGGTGCCGGTGTCGGCCTGGTCGTCCCCGGCCGAGTCGGTCAACCGGTCGCGCTGCAGCTCGGTGATCTCGCTCAACGTCTGATCGTACTCGCCGCGCAGTTCGTCGCGGCGGGCCGCCAGGGCGGCCCGGATCTTCTCGGTCTCCGCGGCACTGCGGGCGGTCCTCGGCGCGGCCTTCGATGCGGCCTTCGATGCCGACTTACGGCCGGCGGCGGTCCTGGTCTCGGCTGGCTTAGCCATCGTCGCTCCCTAGGCCGCGGACTCCGCGGCGATCGGCCGTGCCTGGACAGGATCCTCCGGTGCCCCGACGGTGGATCGACTGATCCTGTTCGGTCCGGTCGCTCGGGCGGGTGCGACCGGTGGGGTGGCGTCGACGGTGGAGAACGCCCTCGCCAGGTC
>NZ_JADPUN010000420.1 GCF_015690345.1 Plantactinospora alkalitolerans
GCAGACACAGACCCACCACCGACTCGACGCCCACACCACGCTGCATCAACAAACGAGCGATCCGACCAGCCCGCTCATCCAGAGCCGCGTACGACAACTCCACCCCATCGGCCACCACCGCGACCGCATCCGGATCAGCACCCACCACCCCGGCGAACAGATCGACAACCCGCTCCCCAGGCACCACACCCACCGTGTCGTTCCAGGTCTCCAGCACCTGAACGCGCTCACGATCGTCGAGCA
This sequence comes from Plantactinospora alkalitolerans, assembly GCF_015690345.1. GTDB lineage: Bacteria > Actinomycetota > Actinomycetes > Mycobacteriales > Micromonosporaceae > Plantactinospora > Plantactinospora alkalitolerans. Next base: position 244 of record NZ_JADPUN010000420.1, read on the forward strand.
CCGACAACGCGTCCACCGAAAGGTCCGGATCCGCCGTCAACGCCTCGACCGCACGAACGAACCACCCCGCGAGCCGTTGCACCGTCTCCGTGTCGAACAGATCAACCGACCCGGTCACCGCACCCAACAACCCCGCCGGCTCACCCTGACCGCCGAAGGTCTCGCTGAACCGCAGATCGAGGTCGAACTTCGCCGATGCCGCCGACGGCCCGCCGCCCGCCGCGTCACCGGCCGCTGGCGCCGGCCCTCCGGCCAGGTCGAGCTCGGCACGTTCGGTGTTCTGCAGGACCAGCATCACCTGGAACAGCGGGTGCCGCGACAGCGACCGCTCCGGGGCCAGCTCCTCCACCAGCCGCTCGAACGGCACGTCCTGGTGAGCCAGAGCCCCCAGCGCGGCCTCCCGCACCCGACGCAGAACCTGCCGGAAGTTCGGTCGCCCGGACAGGTCGGTACGGATCACCAGGTTGTTGACGAAGAACCCGACCAGATCGTCGAGAGCCTCGTCGGTACGGCCGGCGATCGACGACCCGATCGGGATGTCGGTGCCCGCCCCCAACCGGGACAACAACACCGCCAGCGCCGCCTGCAGGACCATGAACGGAGTACTGCCCTCCGCCTGAGCCAGATCGGCCAGGCGCTGGTGAGCGCCGGCCGGGATCCGCAGCTGAACGCGGGACCCGCGGTGGCTGGCGACCGCCGGCCGCGGCCGGTCGATCGGAAGGGCCAACTCGTCCGGTACCCCGTGAAGGGTCTGTCGCCAGTACTCGACCTGGGTCGACAGCAGACTCTCCGGGTCGGACAGGTCGCCGAGCAGATCCGTCTGCCACAGGGTGTAGTCGGCATACTGCACCGGCAGCGGTTCCCAGGTGGGCTCCTCGCCACGCCGCCGGGCCTCGTACGCGGTGTTCACGTCCCGGGCCAGCGGTGCGGTGGACCAGCCGTCGCCGCCGATGTGGTGCATCACCAGGACGAGAACCTGGCGCTGCGGTCCAGCCTCGAACAACCAGGCCCGAATCGGCACCTCCTGCGACAGGTCGAACGGGTGCTGCGTGGCCTGCTGGAGGCGTTCCGAAAGTTCCGCCGGCTGGATCTGCTGCACCTCCAACCGCCAGGTCAACTCGTCCGGGGTGAGGATCCGCTGGTACGGCTCGCTGTCGGTCATCACGAACGTCGTCCGCAGAGACTCGTGCCGGACCAGCACATCCCGCAGTGCCGCGTCCAGTGCGGCGACGTCCACCTCGCCGGACAGCCGGACCACCGAAGGCACGTTGTACGTCGGGCTGGGGCCCTCCAACTGGGCCACGAACCACAACCGGCGCTGGGAGAACGAGAGCGGAATCCGCTCCGGACGCTCCCGGCGTCGCAGCGGTGGCCGGGTGACGACCATGCCGCCACGGGACAGCTCCACCGCGAGCCCGGAGGGCGAGGACGCCTCGAACAGGGTCGCCAGCGACAGTTCGATGCCCAGTCCGACCCGGATGCGGGAGATGAGCCGTACGGCGAGAAGCGAGTGCCCGCCCAGCGCGAAGAAACTGTCGTCGACCCCGACCGTGTCCACGCCCAGCACCTCGGCGAAGGCCGCACAGAGCGACTGCTCCAGCGGGGTGGCCGGTGCCCGGCCGTCCCTGGTGGTGTAGTCGGGTGCCGGCAGGGCGGCACGGTCGAGTTTGCCGTTGGGGGTCATCGGCAACGCCGGCAGGGCCACGAACGCGGTCGGCACCATGTAGTCCGGCAACCGCTCGCCCATGAACACCCGCAACCCGCTGTCCGCAAGCTCCTCGTCTCCGGCGACCACATACGCGACCAACCGCCGGTCACCCGGAGTGTCCTCCCGGACAAGCACAGCGGCCTGGACCACTCCCGGGCAGCCGGCCAGCACCGCTTCGATCTCGCCGGGTTCGATCCGGAAGCCGCGGATCTTCACCTGCTCATCGGCCCGACCCACGAACATCAACTGCCCGTCGCCGGTCCACTTCACCCGGTCACCGGTCCGGTACATCCGTTCACCCGGCACGTACGGGCAGGCCACGAACCGCTCCGCGGTCAGCCCCGACCGGCCCACATATCCGCGCGCCACCGAAGCGCCGGCCACATACAACTCACCGACGACACCGGTCGGCACCGGCACCAGCCCGTCGTCGAGCACGAACAGCCTCGCGTTCGCGATCGGCCCGCCGATCCCCGGCCGGTCCCCGACACCCAGGGGGCCGGACATCGACGCACACACCGTCGTCTCCGTCGGCCCGTACGCGTTGATGAACCGCCGGCCCGGCGCCCACCGGTCGACCAGGGTCCGCTCCAACGCCTCACCGGCCGACACCAACGTCGTCACCGACGCCAACTCGTCGGTCGCCAACGCGCCCAGTACCACCGGCGGCAACGTCGCATGCGACACCCGGTGCCGGTCGATCACCCCGGCCAGACCACCACCGGGCAACTCCGCACCCGGCAACAACTGCTCCTGCGCGGCCACCACCAGCACCGCACCCGAACACGACGCCATCAACACTTCCCACGTCGCCGCGTCGAACCCGACCGACGCGAACTGCAACACCCGGTCACCGGGACCCACCCCGACCCCCAACTGCTGCGCGACCGCCAGATTCACCGCGCCACCGTGCGTCACGGCCACCCCCTTCGGGGTACCCGTCGACCCCGAGGTGTAGATCACGTACGCCAGGGCGTCCGCCGTCGGAGTCACCTCCGGCGCCTGGGCCGGGCCAGCGGCCAGTTGCGCCCGCACCATCGGATCGTCCAACGCCACCGACAGGACGCCGCTGGCCGGCAACTCGTCCAGCACGTCGGCCACACCCAGCACCACGATCGCCCGTGAATCGGCCAGCATCAGCCCGATCCGCTGGGCGGGGTAGCGCGGATCGATCGGTACGTACGCGGCGCCCG
>NZ_JADPUN010000421.1 GCF_015690345.1 Plantactinospora alkalitolerans
GCCGGGGACGGGGTGGGTGTCGTGGCCGCAGCTCGCGGACCCGACCTGGGTGAAGTGCCGGCGCAGGGTCCGCCGCCATGGCGCCGCCGGCAGGTCGGGACGCAGCGCGGCCAGCCCGGTGGCGTATTTGGAGATCCGGGTCGGCCGGTGGCCGCGGACCCAGAGCATACGGTCCACCCGGGACGCGGTGGAGCCCGTCTTGGTCTCGACCACCGCCAGGTCCGGAAGCCGTAGCGGGCAGCCGTCGTCCTGCCAGGTCAGCTCGGTGTCGATGGTGACCCGGCTGGCGGTTTCGGGCAGGAACAGGGTGCTGCGCCGGTACTGGGTGACGAGGGTGGGTACGAACGCCGGGGCGCCGCCGAGCACGATCGACTCCTGGGCGAGCACGGTCTCGACGAACTGCCATCCCGGCGCGAGGGTGGCATGGTGCTCCGGCTCGTACGCCAGCCGGTTCTTCACCGTGCTGCCCCGCGCGCCGTGCGTCTTGACCTCCAGCCAGCACTCCGCCGAGTCGAGATAGGTCCGGGTCCGGACCTTGAACCGGCGCCGGCGGCGCTGGGCGGTCAGCAGGTAGCTGGTCAGGTCCGGAGTGTCGAAGTACACCGACTGGTAGGCGAAGGAGCGCGCCCGGTCGATCTCCAGCACCCGGGTCTCGGGACCCATCTCGGCGAGGATGGCGCCGACCTCGCGCAGCGGCAGGACGTATTTGCGGTCCACCCGGGTCTGCAGGTCGGCGCGCTCGGTGAGTTCGTCCAGCCCGATGGGCTCCAGGCGGTCCATCGGGGCGCGGTCGAGCGTGGTCATCGGGGCACTCCACCGGAGGCGGCGGTGACCACGACGCCGCGCGCGGCACGCTGCACCGAGGGGTGCGAGTAGCGGACATCGACCAGCGTCGTATCGTTGACCAGGTCGACGCGCTGGATGCCCGCGGAGTGCACCCGGGCGCCGAGGATCTGCTCCAGCTGGGCGACGAGCGCGACCTGGTCGGTGACGGCCGAGTCGAGAAGTATGCTCTGCCGTCGGTAGCTGCGGAACAGCCGGGGATGGTCGCCGATGAACAGCACCACGAGGATCAGCGCCATCATGGACGGCACCTGCCACGCCGGCCCACCACCGAGTGCCGAGAGGATGCCGAGCGCCAGTGCCGAGAAGTAGTACGCCACCTCGTGCTGGTCGAGTTCGGTCGAGCGGAGCCGGATGATGGACAGCACCCCGAACAGCGCCAGCCCCAGGCCCAGTCCGGTACCGGCGCTGGTGGTGCCGAGCGAACTCGCGACGGCCATGACCCCGATGTTGACGCCGAGGTACGCGGCCACGAGATCTCGGCGTCGGTGACGGGGGAAGTAGAGCCCGAACACGAGCAGGGTCACTGCGACGATGTCGATCGCGAATAGGGCGAGCTGCGGCATGGGTCCTGTCCTCCTGGATATCATCCGGTGAGCTGTGGGTAAACGGATGCCGACATCCAGGTTACATTGAAGGTTCTCGATGCATGTGGGTTGCTCCCGCTAACAGTTTGTAACGAGATGTGATTCACAACCTTCGATCAGTCCGGAAGTGGCGCCGGACCGTGCGCGGACCGGGCCGTCAGCGGCAACTCCGAACGGATAACGGATGCGGCGGCTCCGGCCCGTCTTCCGGGCCGGAACCGCCGCATCAGGTCAGCTCGGGATCAGGCCGATCCGAAGACCGACAGGCCGGGCAGCGCCCGATCGCCGTAGTCGAACAGGGCCTGGTTCTCCCAGCCGTTGCCCGACGAGGCGTTCCCCGGATCCCAACCGTTACCGGGTACGGCCGTCCAGGTGGGCTCCCAGTAGAAGACGCCGAGACCCCGCCCGTTCGGTACCGACCGGACGACGGTGAACACCGCGCGCAGTGCGTCGGCCTGACCCTGCGGCGTGGCCGGGTAACCGCCGGCCTGCTGCAACGAGGAGTTGAAGATGTTCGGCTCACTGTCGTCGGCATTGAGCGTGAACCCGTACGCGGTCTCGGCGACCAGCACCGGCCGGCCGTACCGGGACGCCAGGTCGTTCAGGTTGGACTGGAGGCTGGACAGTGACCCGTGCCAGTAGAGGTAGTGCGAGACGCCGATCACGTCGAACGGCACCCCCCGCGAGGTCGCCTGGTCGAACCACCACCGGTGCTGCGAGTTGTTGCCGCCCTCGGCGAGGTGCAGCATCACCTGCGTCGAGCCGTTCACCGCCTTCACCGCGTTGCTGCCGGCGGTGAGCAGGGCGGCCAGGTTGGCCCAGTTGCTGCTGCGGCCGTCCGGCCAGAGCATGCCGTCGTTGATCTCGTTGCCGACCTGCACCATGTCGGCCGTCGTACCCTGGGCCTTCAGTGCGTTGAGGACGTCGTACGTGTGGTTGTAGACCGCGTCGCGCAGTTGGGTGAAGTTGTAGCCGTTCCAGGCCGCGGGCTTGTACTGCTTGCCGGGGTCGGCCCAGGTGTCCGAGTAGTGGAAGTCGACAAGCAGCTTCATCCCCTGCGCCTTGATCCGGCTGGCCATGGTCAGCACCCGGGCCTTGTTGTTGTAGCCGTCGGCCGGGTTGACCCAGACCTTCAACCGGGCGTAGTTGACCCCGTTGGCTCCGAGTAGTTGCACCGGGTCGCGCTGGGTGCCGCCGGAGTCCCGGTAGACGCCGCCCCGGTCCTGGCTCTTGAGCAGGGTGGAGATGTCGACGCCGCGGATCTGGGCGGCCGAGCCTCCGCTGCCGCCGCCGGTGAACTCCACGTCGTCGACGTTGATCCAGTTTCCGGCCCGCGCGTCGGAGACGATGCTGGCGGTGCACTGGCCGTTGGTGACCTGGGTGGTCACCGAGATCTGGGTCCAGTTGGCGACGGTGGGGATGTCGACCCGCTGCTCGGCGCCGCCGCAGTTGCGCAGCGACAGGTAGGCGGCGACCTGGCCGCCGCCGGAGCGTACCCAGGCCCGCAGGGTGTACGACCCGTTGCCCAGGCCGGTGAGCTGCTGGTGGGTCTCCACCCGGTACGCGCCGGATGCCCAGTGCGACAGCCGGTAGTTGCCGGAGCGTCCGCCTGCCTCGGTGAAGCCGGCGCTCTGCGTTCCGCTGCTGGAGGACTCCGACCAGCCCGGCGGGGTCTGGCTGGCACCGGAGGACTCGAAACC
>NZ_JADPUN010000414.1 GCF_015690345.1 Plantactinospora alkalitolerans
CACACCCCCCGTGCCGTGCCACTGTCACGCGCGTGAACACTGCCAGTGCCCACCGGCCTGAGACTTCAACCCCCGGCACGACCGCAAGCGGCCTCACCCCGACCCCCGCCAGTGGGGATGTCGTCTCAAACAACACTGATGTAGTTTGGTGTCCGGTTGTCAGGCTACCGCAGCGTGCTACGCATTCCGAGCAACGCGCTGCCGATCCGCACATGTGTCGCGCCGTAGGCGACCGCCGCCTCCAGGTCACCGCTCATCCCGGCCGAGACGACCACCGCACCCGGATACCCGTCCCGCAGCCCGGCGGCGATCTCGGCCAACCCGGCGAACGCCCGCTCCGGATCCCAGCCCAGCGGCGCCACCGCCATCACTCCGGCCAGGCGCAACGCCGCCCGCCCGGCGATCTCGGTGGCCACCGCGTCGATCTCCCGGTCCGGATCGTTCCCACCACGCAGCGCTCCGCCCCGTTCGGCGGCACCGTCCAGGTTGACCTGGACCAGCACCTCCAGCGGCCGGTCGCGGTGCCGCTGCGCCGCGTCGGCGAGAGCACCGGCCAGCCGTACGCTGTCGACCGAGTGGACCAGGTCGGCGTACCGCACCACCGAACGGGCCTTGTTGCGCTGCAACTGCCCGACGAAGTGCCACCGCACCCGGCCACCGGCCGACGCCACCTCGGCCGCCTTGGACGCCGCCTCCTGGTCGCGGTTCTCGCCCACGTCCAGGACACCCAGGTCGGCCAGCAGGCAGACGTCGCTGGCCGGATACGTCTTGGTCACCGCGACCATGGTGACCTCGGCCGGGTCCCGGCCGGCCGCGGCGCAGGCCGCGTCGATCCGGGACCGGACCCGGGCCAGGTTGGCCGCGAGCTGCGCCCGACGCTCGTCCGGCGCCGGGAGGGGTGCTTCGCTCATCTGCGGAGTTCAGGAACCGTTCTTGAGAAAGTCGGGCACGTCCACGTCGTCGAAGAGCACCCGGCGCGGCGCCTGGGCCGGCGGCGACACCGGCGGCGGCGAGACCGGAACGGTGGTGTGCGGCGCCGTCGGCGCGCTGGCCTTGCGGGGCGGGTCGGCCGGCTTGTACGCCGGAGTTCCGCCGTCGAAGCCAGCGGCGATCACGGTCACCCGGACCTCGTCGCCGAGCGCGTCGTCGATCACCGCGCCGAAGATGATGTTCGCGTCCGGATGGGCGGCGTCGGTGACCAGTTGCGCCGCGTCGTTGATCTCGAAGAGACCGAGATCGGAGCCGCCGGCGATGGAGAGCAGTACACCCCGGGCACCGTCCATGCTCTGCTCGAGCAACGGGCTGGAGATGGCCGCCTCGGCCGCCTCCACCGCCCGGTTGTCCCCTCGGGCACTGCCGATACCCATCAGCGCGCTGCCCGCGCCGCTCATCACGCTCTTCACGTCCGCGAAGTCCAGGTTGATCAGACCCGGCGTGGTGATCAGGTCGGTGATCCCCTGAACACCGGAGAGCAGCACCTGGTCGGCCTGCCGGAACGCGTCCATCATGCTGATGCCGCGATCGCCGAGGGCCAGCAGCCGGTCGTTCGGGATCACGATCAGGGTGTCGCACTGGTTGCGCAACTCGTCGATGCCGGCCTCGGCCTGGACCTGGCGACGCTTGCCCTCGAACGAGAACGGCCGGGTCACCACGCCGATGGTCAGCGCGCCGAGCTTGCGGGCGATGTTCGCCACCACCGGAGCACCGCCGGTGCCCGTGCCGCCGCCCTCACCACAGGTGACGAAGACCATGTCGGCGCCCTTGAGCACCTCCTCGATCTCGTCGCGGTGGTCCTCGGCGGCGTTCTTGCCCACGTCGGGATTGGCGCCGGCGCCCAGGCCCCGGGTCAGCTCCCGACCCACGTCGAGCTTCACGTCGGCGTCGCTCATCAACAGCGCCTGCGCATCGGTGTTGATCGCGATGAACTCGACGCCCTTGAGTCCGACCTCGATCATCCGGTTCACGGCGTTGACTCCACCGCCGCCGATGCCGACGACCTTGATGACCGCCAGGTAGTTGTGCGGAGGTGTCATCGGGGTCCTTTCCTTCGATCTCGGCGGGGCGCCCACCCCACCCGGCGATCCGGCCGGGGTCGAGGCCGACAACCATTCGGTACGAGGAGGCGAAGGGTAACCCTCACCCTCTACTAGAGGCTTACAGTTATGTCAACTATTTGATCCTCTCGGGGCAACGTATGCGGACGCGAGGCAGGAGCCAAGGACCCGCCCGGCGTGTCGGCACGCCCACCGACAAACGTTGCCGGCGAGCACCCCGGCCGGAGCGTCGGAAAGGATCAGCGGATGGTCACCACGTCCGGGGTCCGGACATCGATGGTGTCGCCCTTGCGGCTCAGCAACGACGTCGCCACCTGAGCCTTCGTGTCGCTGCGCGAGGCGTCGCCCCAGAGCACCGTACGGCCGCCACGCAGCTTCACGGTCATCCGGGCCGGACCCTCCACCACCACCTCGGTGAGCCGTTCCCGCAGCTCCGGGGTCAACGCGGCGAGCACCGCCAGCGCCCCCCTGGTCGCCACGTCGTCGGGACCGGGCGTACCGATCCGGGCCAGGGGCAGTCCCGCCGGGCGGTCGGACCGGGTCTGGAAGACCACCCCGGAACCGTCGATCACGACGAACCGCCGATTCTGCGGCACCACCGCGACCGGGGTCCGTTCGACCAGCTCGACCAGGAGGGTCCGGGGCCACTGTCGGGAAACCGTCACCCTGGCCACCGGGGGCAGCTCGGCCACCCGGGCCCGGACGGCGGCCAGATCGATCCGGGCCAGTGGAACGCCGTCCGACAGCCGCGCCGCCTCGCGTACCTGCTCCGGGGTGACCAGGGCCGCGCCGACGATCCGGAGCGCACGGAAGCCGAACACGGAGGTGCCGTACACGATCCCGGCGCCGACCAGGACGACCACCAGCAACCCGGCGAGCACCGTCCACGGCAACGCGGCGCGCATCCGCCGCTGCCGGGCCCGGGCCGTGAACCGCATGCCAGGCTGACGACCGTCGCGGTGGACGGGCGTCGGTCGGTGGCCGTCCGGGGACCTGCCGGCAGATCGGGGCGATGTCTTCCCGGCATGCTTCGGCGCACCGGTTGGGAAACTCGTGCCTCTACCCGTACAC
>NZ_JADPUN010000056.1 GCF_015690345.1 Plantactinospora alkalitolerans
GATCGGGCGGGTGGGCCAACTCGCCGCCACCGTGCTGCGCGCGCAATTGATGCCGAGCGCACTGGAGGTCGCGGCACCGAGCGGGGACGGATACGAGTTGGTGGTGCTGTTGGAGGGCACTCCCGCCGGGGTCGCCGGCCGGGCCGAGGCAACCCGGCGACTCCTCGGCGACGGGGCGGTGCTCACCGAACATGCTCCCTCCTGGTGGGCGACGTACCCATGGCGGGTCGGCGACACCGGAGCCAAGCTCACCTGTGTGCTCTCCGGGGTACCCGACCTGTTGGCCGCAGCCCGGTCGGCCGGTGAGCGGCACGAGGCGCCGATCGACGTACGGGGCTCGGCCGGCACCGGGGTGCTCTACGCCGGGGTGCCGGCGGCGACCCACCCGGACCGGGTGGCCCGGATCGTCGAGGAGTTGCGCGGGGCGGCCCACGAGGCCGGCGGGCACGCGGTGGTGCTGACCGCGCCAGCCCCGGTACGCGAGCGGGTCGACCTGTGGGGCCCGGTGGAAGGCCTGGATTTGATGCGCCGGGTCAAGGCCCGGTTCGACCCCGACGCGCGGCTCGCGCCCGGACGCTTCGTGGGAGGAATCTGATGACGGCCGACCCGCCCCCACCCGGACCCGCTGTTCCCGGACCTGCCACGCCGGCCGGGAGTCGACCGGTCAGCGCGCCTCGGGACATACTCGGCCTGCTTCCGCCGGCCGCCGGTGGACCAGCCTTCGACGCGCACCGGCCACCACCGGCCGAGCTGGTCGCCGACTGTGTGCACTGCGGCTTCTGCCTGCCGACCTGTCCCACCTATGTGCTGTGGGGCGAGGAGATGGACTCGCCCCGGGGCCGGATCCATCTGATGCGGCAGGGACTGGAGGGCGAACCGCTGACCGAATCGATGGTCGGACACTTCGACGCCTGCCTCGGCTGCATGGCCTGCGTCACCGCCTGCCCGTCCGGGGTGCGGTACGACACCCTGATCGAGAACACCCGGCAGCAGGTCGAACGGCGGCACGACCGGCCCGCCCGGGAACGGGCGCTGCGAGCCGCGATCTTCGCACTGTTCCCGTACCCGAAACGGCTCCGGATGCTGCGCGGACCGTTACGGGCGTATCAGGCCAGCGGACTGCGCCGGCTGGTGGCCAGGACCGGGCTGCTGCCCCGGCTGGCGCCCACCCTGGCCACGCTGGAGTCGCTGGCCCCCCGGCTGACCCGCGCGCCGAAGCCGCCGGAACGGGTGCCCGCGTACGGGCCGCGCCGGGCGGTGGTCGGGATGCTCACCGGTTGCGTGCAGAGCGCCTTCTTCCCGGGGGTGAACGCGGCGACCGCCCGGGTTCTCGCCGCCGAGGGCTGCGAAGTGGTGATCAACCCGGGCCGGCAGGGCTGCTGCGGCGCACTCAGTGTGCACAATGGACGCGAGGCGGAGGCGCAGGCGTTCGCTCGGAACCTGATCGACGCCTTCGCCGACACCGGCATCGACTACTTCGTGGTCAACGCCGCCGGCTGTGGCTCGTCCCTCAAGGACTACGGCGAGCTGCTCCGCGACGACCCCCGGTACGCGTCCCGGGCCGCCGCCTTCGCCGCCCGGGTACGCGACCTCTCCGAAATCCTGGTCGAACTCGGCCCGGTCGCCCGGCGGCACCCGCTGCCGGTCAGCGTCGCCTATCACGACGCCTGCCATCTCGGGCACGCCCAGGGGGTCCGAACCCAACCCCGGGAACTGCTGCGGGCCATCCCCGAACTGGAACTGCGGGAGATCGCCGATCCGGAACTCTGCTGCGGCTCGGCCGGGGTGTGGAACGTGCTCAACCCTGAGCCGGCGGCCCGGCTAGGCGAGCGGAAGGCCCGGGACGTACTCGGCACCGGGGCGCAACTGCTGGTGACCGCGAACCCTGGATGCCTGATGCAGATCGCCGCCGCCATCCCCCGGCTCGGCGGCAGCACCGAACCCCGCCCCGCCGGGTCCGGCGGGATCGCCCTGGCGCACACCGCGCAGGTGCTCGACGCGTCGATCCGGCGGCTTTCCGTCGACCGCCTGCTCTCCTGACCGCCGAACCCGTCAGCGGGGCGCACCACTCCGGTGCCGCGCCATTCCGGTACCGCGCCATTCCGGCAGGTTCAGCCGGCCCGGTCGCCCCAGTCGGCTCAGTCGGCTCAGTCGGCTCAGTCGGCGTACAGGCGCTTGGCGTACTGGGGGCCGTAGTAGACCTCCAACTCCTCCAAGGTCTGCTCGGTCCGCTGGACGCGCTTGATGATCTGCGGATGCGGTGGGAGCACCTCTGGGTCCCAGGTCTCCGGTCGCCACAGGCCGGAACGCAGGAAGGCCTTCGCGCAGTGGAAGAAGATCTGCTCGATCTCGACGACCAGGGCCAGCACCGGCCGATGTCCCTTGACGACCATCTGCTCGAAGAACGGCGCGTCACGGACCAGCCGGGCGCGGCCGTTCAGCCGCAACGTCTCGCCCCGGCCCGGGATCAGGTAGACCAGCCCGACATGCGGGTTCGCGAGGATGTTGAGGAATCCGTCGGTCCGCCGGTTGCCGGGCCGTTCCGGGATGGCGATCGTGGTGTCGTCCAGGACCAGCGTGAAGCCGGCCGGGTCACCCTTCGGCGAGACGTCGCAGTTTCCGTCCGCGTCGGCCGTCGCCACCAGACAGAACGGCGAGGCGGCCAGGAACTGGCGATCGATCTCGTGCAGCCGTACCCGCTCCTTGGTCACCGCCTGGGGCTTCGGCTCGCCGAGCAACTCGCGCAACTCGGTCGCTGACGTGATCTCCACCTGCTCGGTCGACGTCGCCATGCATGCCTCCCCCGTCGGATGTCCCGCATCCAACCTACGACCGGCCCCGCCCCCCGGTCACTCCCTTTCACACCGGCAGAGACCCGGCTCACTCCCGGCGGCACGGGTGTTAGGAAGGGCCCCTTCTTATACAAAAAGCGATAAGAAGGGGCCCTTCCTTACAGCTCAGAAGGTGATCAGCGGGTCGCCGAGCAGGTCGGCGACGAAGTTGACGAAGAAGAAGCCGAAGAAGAGGACGTTGGCGATCAGGAGTACGTGGTGCCAGGGGCGGGGG
>NZ_JADPUN010000396.1 GCF_015690345.1 Plantactinospora alkalitolerans
AGAGACAGCACCCGAAGCCCGAAACGGGCCCGCCGGTGGCCGCCCCAGGTCGTTCTCGCCCGGACGGTCGTCGCGCTGCTGCTCGCCGGGTACGCCGTGGTGAGCCTCTACCCGTTCCTCTGGATGGTCTCGGCGGCCTTCAAGACCCAGCAGGAGGTCATCGCCGGCGGCCACCTCATCCCGCGCGATCCCACCCTGAGTACCCTGGTCGACACCTGGAACCGGCTGCACTTCTTCGACTACTTCGTCAACAGCCTCCAGGTGACCGTGGCCACCACCGTCGGCGTCGTGGTGATCTACTCGGCCGCCTCGTACGCCTTCGCCGTCCTGCACTTTCCCGGCCGCGTCGCGCTCTACCGGCTCTTCGTCGCGCTGCTCTTCGTGCCCGGCGTCGTCACGCTGCTGCCCGTCGTCCTGTTGGAGAACCGGCTGGCGATCCTCGGTACCCACCTCGGCCTGGTCCTGCCGTTCGTCAACGGAACCGCGCCGTTCGCGGTCCTGCTGCTGACCAACGCGTTCCGGTCGGTGCCGGCCGAACTGCGCGACTCGGCGCGGGTGGACGGGGCCGGCGAACTGCGGATCTTCGCCCGGGTGTACCTGCCGCTCGCCCGTCCCGCCCTCGTGACGATCGCGCTGCTGACCGCCATCCCGACCTGGAACGAGTACCTGCTGACCCGGGTCTCGCTCAACGACCCCGCCACCTACACCCTGCCGATCGCCCTCCAGGCGCTGAAGTCCTCGCAGGTGGTGCAGTACAACTCGCTGATGGCCGGCGCGCTGATCGTCGTCATCCCGGTCATCATCGGGTTCCTCGCCGCCCAGCGGTACTTCGTGAACGGCCTCACCGGGGCGATCAAGGGCTGATCGGGAAGTAGGGGGAGAGCATGTCCGAACAGGAGATCCGGCGCTGCGCGCTGGGCGCCGACGACGTCGTACTGGTCACCGGTGCGGCCGGCGTCATCGGCAAGGTCGTCGTGCCACACCTGGCCGACTCGGGGCTGCGGGTCGTCGCCGTCGACCGGGCGCCGTTCACCAGCCCCAGGGCCGAACTGGTACTCGTCGGCGACGTCCGGGACCGCGCGTTCGTCGAGGAGAGCCTGCGCCCGTTCGGCCGTCCGGTCGACGGCGTCGTGCACCTCGCCGCGATCGCCGCGCCCGGTCAACTGCCCGAGGACGAGACCCTCGCGCAGAACGTCCAGGGCGCCTACCTCGTCCTCGACGGCGCCGGCCGGGCGGGCGTACGGTGCGCGGTCGCGGCCTCCAGCGTCGCGGCGTACGGGTACGCCTGGGCCGGGCGGGACCTGTCCCCGCCGTACGTGCCGATCGACGAGGACCAGGAATCGGTGGCGATCGACTCGTACGGGCTGTCGAAGACGGTGACCGAGCAGGTCGGCGCGTTCGCCACCCGGCGGTGGGGGATGCCGACCACCCTGCTGCGGTTTCCGTTCGTCGGCGACGGGAAGCGGCTGGCGTCCCAGTTGGCGCGGATCCGGCGGAACGTGGCCGGCAACCGCCGGGAGCTGTGGGCGTGGCTCGACACCCGGGACGCGGCGTACGCCGTCCACGCCGTGCTGACCTCCGGTCTCACCGGCCACCATGTAGTGAACGTCGCCGCCCCCGACACCTCGGCGACGGTGCCGACCGCCGACCTGCTGGAGAGGTTCCATCCGACCACGCAGGTCCGGGCACCGCTGCGCGGCGTCGACTCGCTGGTGGACAGCTCCGCCGCGCACCGGCTGTTCGGCTTCGAGGCCCGGCACGGCTGGCGCGACGAGGCCGCCCTCTGAAGCGCACCGTGCTAAACCTGGTCCAGAGCCCATCCCAGCGAGGAGAAGCCGGTGACCCGACGCCAGCGCACCGAGAAGCTGACCCTGTCTGCCGTGCCGGAGCAGCCCACGCTGTCCCCGGACGAGAGCCCCTCGAAGGTCGGCTGAGATGGCGGGTGACGTGCTGCGGGAACGGTTCCGGGCGGCACTGCCGGCGATGCTGGCCGACATCGAGGCGCTGGTGACCTGCGAGTCACCGTCGGCGGACCACGCCGCGGTGGCGGCCAGCGCCGAGGTGGTCGCCCGGATCGGTACCCGGCTGCTCGGCGTGGCACCGGAACGGATCGTCCTCGACGGCTGCACACACCTGCGCTGGCGGCTCGGCGACGGGCCGTCCCGGGTGCTGCTGCTCGGCCATCACGACACGGTGTGGCCGCTGGGCACGCTGGCCAGCCATCCGTTCGACGTGACCGACGGCGTACTGCGCGGACCGGGTTGTGTCGACATGCTGGCCGGCCTGGTGCTGGGCCTGCACGCCGTGGCGGCGTTGGCCGACCGGTCAGGGGTGACGATCCTGGTCACCGGCGACGAGGAACTCGGCTCACCGAGTTCGCGGGCGCTCGTCGAGGCCGAGGCGACCGGCTGTGCCGGTGCACTGGTGCTGGAGGCGGCGGCCGGCGGCGGTGCGCTCAAGACCGAACGCAAGGGTGTGTCGCGTTACCGGGTCGAGGTGACCGGCCTGGCCGCGCACGCCGGGCTGGAGCCGGAGCGTGGCGCCAACGCCACGGTGGAGCTGGCGCACCAGGTACTCGCGGTGAACGCCCTCGGCGACCCGGACCGGGGTACGACCGTCACGCCCACGCTGATCGCGGCCGGCACCACCGTGAACACCGTTCCGGACGCGGGCGGCCTCTCCGTCGACGTGCGGGTCCGCGACGCCGCCGAGCAGGACCGGGTGGACGCGGCGATGCGGGCGCTGACGCCGGTGCTGCCCGGGGCCCGGCTCGCGGTGACCGCTGGGCCCAGCCGGCCGCCGCTGGCGGCGAGCGCGTCGGCGGAGCTGTTCGCGCTCGCCGAGGTGCTCGCCGCGCGACTCGGGCTGCCACCGCTGCGTGCCGCCGCCGTGGGTGGCGGCTCGGACGGCAACCTCACCGCGGGAGTCGGCACGCCGACTCTGGACGGTCTGGGTGCGATCGGTGGTGGGGCGCACGCCGACGACGAGCATGTGCTCGTGGCGGAGCTGTCCGGCCGGGCGGCGCTGGTGGCGGCGCTCACCGAACATCTTCGCGGTGGGGG
>NZ_JADPUN010000154.1 GCF_015690345.1 Plantactinospora alkalitolerans
GACCCGCCACCCCCGGCCCGCCGCGCCCGGTGTCGGTGACCTCGATCGTCACCTCGGCGGGCAGGTATCCGATCCGGACGGTCGCGGTGGCGGTGCCCGCGTGCCGCAGCACGTTGGTCAGCGCCTCCTGCACCACCCGGTACGCGGCCAGGTCGACCGCCACCGGCAGGGTCCGCCGGTCGCCGGTGACCGTCAGGGTGACCGGTAGACCGGTGCCGTGCAGCCGCTCGGTCAGCGCCGCGACCTGGTCGAGGCCGGGTGCCGGAGCCCGGTCGGTTCCGGCGTCCCGGCGGACGACCGACAGGGTCACCCGCAACTCGTCCAGCGCTTCCCGACTGGTCCGGCTGATCGCGGTCAACGCCGTCTCCGCCTGCTCCGGGCGGGTCGGAAGCAGGTGCAGCGCGATCTCCGCCTGCATGTTGATCGCGGCCAGCCCGTGCCCGACCACGTCATGCACCTCCTGCGCGACCCGGAGCCGCTCCTCGTCGGCCAGCCGGCGGGTCTGTTCGATCCGGGTACGGGCGGCCGTCTCCCGGCCGGACCGGACCGTGGCGCCCACCGCGAAGGGTACGGCGACCCACGCCGACCCGGGTAGAACACCGGCCAACCCCATCGGCGAGGTACGGATCGACACGACGGTGTGCGCCAGCATGACAACCAACGACACCGCCCCGCCGACCGCCGCGCGCCGGATCGGCAGGTACGCCGCCACCGTGTAGACCGCGATCAGATAGCTCAGCAGCATCGGCCCGTACGGATAGCCGCCCACCAGGTACGCCGAGGTGGCCAGGGTGCACAGCGCGAGGGTGGTCAGCGGCCGGCGCCGGCGTACCGCCAACGCCAGGGTGGAGAGCGCGATCAGGGCGTAACACCAGCCGTCCGCCGGCACCGCCCCGGGCTGCTGTCTCCCGAGCACCGTCGTCACCGGCACCGTCAGCGCGAACAGCCCGACCGCCAGCGCGGCATCGGCCAGCATCGCCGGCCAGCCACGCCCCGGCACCGCCATCGCGCGGCCCCCCATCAGCTCGGCCTCCACGACCGGATCGGCGTCCACGACCGGATCGGCGCCCGCCACCGGATCGACGTCAACGACCGGATCGACGCCCCCACCGGTTCAGAGGATGTCACGGCGTCGCAGGACCGCACCGGCGAGCAGCACGAAGCCGACCAGGTAGCCGGCCACAGTCAAGGCCGCCTGCCCGCCACCGACGACCTGCTCGACACCGGGCGTGTCCGCGCCGGCCCCCAACGCGGCCACCAGGGACCCGGCGTTCGGTCCGGGCAGCCCCTTCTGCAGTTCGGCCACCCAGTCGAGCAGTGGCGCGGCGAGACTCGCCAACAGGTTCTGTACGGCCAGCAGCCACACCAGGCCCAGCCCGACCGGCAGCGCCACCCCGCGCAGCAGTACGGCCAGCATGGCGCCGAAACAGGCCCACATCGTGGCGATCAGCCAGCCGGCACCCACCCCCACGGTCAGCTCGGCCAGCGGGGGCCACTGCACCGGCTGCCCCTCGACCCCGGCGACGACGGCGCTGGCGGCCGCTCCGGCGGCGAAGACCGCCAGCGCGGCGACCAGGGTCGCGACGGACAGGGCGACCAGTTTGCCGACGTACCCGACCAGCCGGGACGGGCCCTGGGTGAACAGGGTCTTCCAGGTGCCCCAGCCGTACTCACCGCCGACGGTCAGCACACCGAGGATCAGCATGAGGGCGCCGAGGAAGATCGGCAGGCCACCGATCGAGTTGCCGACCAGTTCGGCCGGAAGCAGCGCGGCCAGGCCTGCACCGTCGGCGCCCGGCTGGCCGGAACCGGGGCCACCCCCGGCGGTGCCGCTGCCCTCGGCATAACCGGCGTACGGCACCAGGTAGGTGAAGGTCAGGCTGAGTACCAGCGCGACCGCCAGCAGCAGCCAGTTCGCCGGCCGGCGGACCAACTTGTAGAGCTCTGCGGCCAGCACGTCGGGCAGGCCACCGGACCGGCGGCGCACCGGCGCCGTCAGATCCAGATCCTCCGGCGCGATCGGCTCAGTGAACTGTCGGGACGACATTTTCCGCCTCCACACGTCCGTCCGGTCCGGCGGAGTCCCCGCCGCCGGTGAGTTCGAAGAACACCTGTTCCAGGTCCCGTTCGCGGGGGCGCAGCTCCCGGACCGCCACCCCGGCGCCGACCAGCTCCGCGTTGATCCAGGCAGCCCGGTCCGGGTCGACGGCGAGGTCCAGTCCGCCGTCGACGACCCGTACCCGGTCCGGCCCCAGCAGCGTCCGGGCCCGCTCGGCTGCGGTGTCCAGCGGATCCGCGAGCACCCGCAGGCTCGCCGCGCCGCGCAGCTCGGCGACGGTGCTCTCGGCTACCAGCCGACCCCGGGCGACGACGCCGACCCGGTCGCAGACCTGCTGTACCTCGCCGAGCAGGTGGCTGGAGAGCAGCACCGTACGGCCGGCGGCGCCCAGCCGGCGGATCAGCGTGCGCATGTCGGCCATCCCGGCCGGGTCGAGCCCGTTCGTGGGTTCGTCGAGGATCAGCAGTCGGGGGTCGGGCAGCAGCGCGGCCGCCACCCCGAGCCGCTGCTTCATCCCGAGCGAGTACGTCGCGTACCGGTCGCCGGACCGGTCGACCAGGTCGACCAGTTCCAGCACGGTCCGGATCCGGTCCGGCGGGCTGCCGGCGTACCGGGCCAGCACCCGCAGGTTCTGCTCCCCGGACAGGTACGGATAGAAGGCGGGGCCCTCGATCAGGGCACCGACCGGGGGGCGCCCCGGGGCGTCGGGCGAGCGGCCGAACAGCCTCACGGTGCCGGCGGTCGGCCGGACGAGGCCGAGCAGCATCCGCAGGGTACTGGTCTTGCCGGCGCCGTTCGGACCGAGGAAGCCGTACACCTCACCGGCCCGTACCGTCAGGTCGATGCCGTCGACGGCGGTGAGTTCGCCGTACCGCTTGGTCAGGCCCCGGGTCTCGACCGGATGTACCGGCCCACCGCCCGCCGGCCCCGCCACCTTGCGCAGAGGTTCCGTCATGCCCCCGACGAT
>NZ_JADPUN010000431.1 GCF_015690345.1 Plantactinospora alkalitolerans
GTCCCACCCCTGCGCCCAGGCCGGCGGATAACGCTCGTCGAGCGTCGCCACGACGTCGGCCACACTGACCTTCGGAGATCCGGATGCATCCACGGCGGCCCAGCTTACCGGCGACGGCGACGCAGCGGCGTCGGCGGCGTCGCTGCGGCCCTCGTTGCTTCCGTCGGCCGGAGACCCAGCCGCGTTGCCGCCGCCGTCCGCCGGAGACTCAGCCGCGTTGCCGCCGCCGTCCGCCGGAGGCCCAGCCGCGTTGCCGCCGCCGTCCGCCGGAGACTCAGCCGCGCTGGCCGCTGACCGAAAATCTGCTCCGCAGTGCCGTCACGGCCATCTCCCACGGAAAATTCTCCAGCTGACGCTCGCCCATGCCGGGTGGATGCAGCGGCATGACATGGTCGCCGAAGAGCACCGTGACGTTCCAGTCCCGGAGTCGGGCGATGCTCTCCCGGAAGGCCGGATGGGCCGCCATGGCGGCGTTCGTGAACGGCATCGCCACGATCGGCAGCCGCTTGCCCAGCCCCTCGACCAGGAGGCCGAGGGCGAGGGTGTCGGCGATGCCGGCGGCCCACTTGTTGATCGTGTTGACCGTGGCCGGCGAAACGATCATGGCGTCCGCGTCGGGCAGCACGTCCGGATCCCCGGGATTCTTGTACGTCGACCGCACCGGATGCCCGGTCTGTCGGGTCAAGGCCGGTACGTCGACGAACTTCGTCCCGTCCGGGGTCAGAATCACGCACACGTCCCACCCGTCGCGCTGCGCGGAGGTCACGAGCCGGCCGACGTCCCGCGTCACCGGCGAACCGCAGGCGAGCACGTACAGCACCCGTGACCCCGTCGACTCCGTCACGGGACGATCCCGCGCGGCGCGGTCATATTCCTACTCCCATGTGCTCAGCCAACTCCGCAAACGGCGCCGGCGGCGCACCCCTTGTGCGACGTAGCACGTTTGACATCACCTCGTGCGCGATCGGCCGGCACCGGATCTCGGACGGGGCGAGCCGGTCGCCGTCGACCAGCGCCTCGCCGGCCTTGTCCAGATCGCCGATCTGCGCGAACCCCCGGGCCAGGTCCAGCATGTGATGGGCGCGCCGCTCGGGCAGCAGCGCGTTGAACCCGTCCTGCCGCATGATCTTCTGCTCGTGGGTGTTGACCGCCTGCCCGCCCTCGCCGAGCTCCACCGCCGCCGCGGCCCGGTGCAGCTCCAGGTTCGTCGGCCCGAAACTGGTCCAGTAGTGGTTCTGGTCGCTGCCGAGCGCCCCGGCCACCTCCTCGGCGCCGTTCACCAGGTCCCGGACCGTGTTGTTGTCACCCATCCGGGCCGCCGCCATCGCGCCCTGCAACAGCAGCATCCCGTAGACCGAGAGCCGCTCCGGGTTCGAGTCGTTGCCCCCGCCCGGCGCGAGCCGGTTGGCGACGCTGACGTTGACCTCCAACGCCGGCCTGGCCCGGCCGAGCGCGAGCAGCGCACTGCCGACCCGATAGGTCGCCACGCCGGCCAGCAACGGATCCTCGGCCCGCTGCGACACCGCCATCGAGCGGTCGGCGGCGAGCCAGGCCAACTCGTACTCGCCCAGCTTGCGCAGCGCCGAGGAGGCGATCTGGTACACCTGCCCCAGCAGGTGGGCGGCCCGCTGGGCATCGTCACCGCTGGCGACGCTGTCCAGCGCCTGGGCGTCCCGGACGAGCTTCGGCAGCGCCCGGGTCAGCACCCCGTACCGGGCGTACTGGAAGGTCAGCCAGGCGTGGTTCACCGACTTGGTCATCTCGGCCAGCGACGGCGGCTGGGGTGTCGCGGCGAAGAACGAACTCATCGAGTCGTACCGCTCCAGAGCCGAGCGGATCTCCTCCACCTCGACCTCGTCGATGCAGGTGAGTCCGTCGGCCCGGCGTTCCGGCTCCTTGCCGAGCAGCAGTGAGGCGTCGAGTTGCAGGACGTCGGCGATCTCGTAGAGCACGGAGAACTTGTCCAGCCGGCGTACGCCCCGCTCGACCTTGTCGACCCAGCTCTTCGATTTTCCGAGCCGATCGGCGAAGACCTGCTGCGACATCTTGCGGCGACCGCGCCAGTAGGCGACACGGCGGCCGATCGGCAGCTCATCCACGTCCGCCCCTCCTCTCTGCGTCCGACGACTCCATCCAGTGGCCGGTGGTAAACCCCGGCCAAAGCGTGGTGACCTCGCATCTGCGCTGGTCGCACAGCATGTACGTCACCCCGCAGGCGGCCGCTCGTAACTTTCGATGCAACTTGCGGCTGTCTGACCGGACAAACGACCGCGCCGTGACGCCAGTGACGGGCTTCAACTCGCATAACTGGCCGAGATCGTCAATTTAGGGGGTTCGCCATGATGTGGGGAAGAGTCCGTCCACCCACAGTCCGGCTCAGCCAACTCGACCGGATCCGGCTGCGCCGGGTCGCCGTCCGGTACGCGGGGCACGGCTGGGATGTCACCCCCGGCGCCTGCCTGGCCCGACATCGATTCGTCTGCGGCCGGGCCGGCTGTCCCACCACCGGCTGCCATCCCGCCCTGGAGCAGTGGGAACAGACCGCCACCGCCGATCCGGCCCGGGTCGCCACCTGGTGGCGGATCCGCCCGCACGCCATCCTGCTGGCCACCGGACGGGCCTTCGACGTCCTGGAGGTCCCCGCCTACCTGGGCCGGTACGCGCTCGAACAGGCCCGCCCCCGATTGCACGGCGCCGTCTCCGGTCAGACCCGCGGCCCGGTCGCGACCACCCCGGCCGGGCAGTGGATGTTCCTGGTGCGGTCCGGCGAGCCGCTGCGCCCGGAACTGGACGACTCCCTCTACGTGGTCCGGCACGGCCCCGGCTCGTGGATTCCGGCCCCGCCGACCCGGCTGCCGGAGGGCACGGTCCGCTGGGCGGTGTCGCCGGAGGAGACCCGGTGGCGGCTGGCCGACCCGTACTGCGTACAGGAGTTGCTCCTCGAGGCGCTTGAGGTGGTCACGCCCACCCTTCCCTGTCCCTTATACACATCTGACGCTTCCGACGATCT
>NZ_JADPUN010000173.1 GCF_015690345.1 Plantactinospora alkalitolerans
TGACCGACTTCATCTGGCGACCGGACGCCCTCTCCCGGGTGGTCGGTTTCCTCGCCGGGGTGGCCGGCATGCTCGCGGTCACCTCCAACAAGTCCGGCTCACTGGTCGGCGTACTGATCTCGGTCACCCGGTGCCACCAGAGCCGCTGGACCAGCAGGGTGAGCACCCCGGCCAGCACTATCGCGCAGACGTTGATCAGCAGTTGGACGGCCGAGCCGGCCGCCTCGTCGAACACGCCGTAGGCGAGCGCCACGGCGCCGTTCGCCGCTGCTGGCACGGTGGTGACCGAGATCAGTACGCCGACCAGTGAGCCGGACTTGTTGGAGGTGACCGCGAGCATGCCGGCCACCCCGGCGAGGAAACCGACCACCCAGGAGAGGGCGTCCGGTCGCCAGATGAAGTCGGTCATCGGCCGCTCGGCGAGCAGCATCGACTCGTCGATGAGGTCGGCGGCGGTCAGCGCCCAGGTGGCGAGCACGGTGACCGCCACCGCGACCAGGAACCCGACCACCAGGGCCAGCAGTGAGCGGCGGATCACCGACGGTCGCCACCGCAGCAGCGCCACGCTGAGCGCGGCCAGCGGGCCGAACTCCGGGCCGACCACCATCGCGCCGATGATCAGGATCGGCTGGTCGAGCAGGACCGCGATGCCGGCGATGATGGTGGCGAGGGTGATGAGCATCAGGTACGTCGCCGAGAGCCGGGTCTCCTCACCGGTCTTCTGGGCGATCTCCTCCCAGACCACCGCGTCGGTGCCGAGCCCGGGAGCCGCGTCGGCCGCCCGGTCGGCGGCGGCGGAGAGCGTCACGTCGACTGCCTCGCCGACGACAGCGCCGGAACGGTGCACACCGAGCGCCTGGAGCGCGTCGAGCACCTCGTCGGCGCCTTCCCGGGCGACGTCGCAGAGGACCACGTCACCCGGCGGCGTACGGGCGGCCTGTGGCAGCACGATGACGTGTGTCACCGCCGCTTCGCGATCGAGCAGGTCGAGTACCTCGGCCGACCGGTCGGTCGGCACGATGATCCGCAGGTGCAGCACGCCGCCACCCTTCACCCGGGCCGGCCCGACCGGGCCGGCCGCCAGGCGACGACTCTAGTCAGCGCGGCCGGCCGGCGCCCGACTCCGTCCGCCGGTAGCCGGCTCCGGTCCGCCGAGCGCAGGCCCGTGGCCGATTCACTCAGCCGGACCGAGCGCAGGCCCGTGGCCGATTCGCTCAGCCGGGCCGAGGGCGGGTGCGTGGCCGGTTGGCTCAGCCGGACCGAGGGCGGGCGGGTGGCCGGTTGGCTCAGGGCAGGTGCGACCCGGCCACCTCGGGGCGCGGCCCCGCCGCATCCCGCGCATCCGCTCCGGCGGCCGCGCAGGCCCGGCGGAGCGCCACGGTTTCCCGGATCCGTCGACGTACCGCCCGGCGGCGGCTCCGCTCCTGATCACCGGCTCCGCCGACCGACCCGGCCATGAGCAACAATTCGACTGCCATGGCGACGAATGTAGCCAGCGGATGTGCGGAATCGGTGAAGAAGCCGTCCCCGCCCGGTGCGAAGCGTCCCCCGACAGCTTTCCCATCCGGTTTTCATCGATTCTTCACCGCCGCCGGCCTCTAATCGGTGCCGCCGGGAGCAGGCAGAATGGGGAATCATGAGCGCGCGGATACTGGTCGCCGAGGACGACCCGAAACAGGCCAACCTGGTCCGGGTCTATCTCGAACGGGAGGGCCACAGCGTGCTTGTCGTCGGCGACGGCCGAGCGGCGCTGGAGCAGTGCCGGACCCGCCGCCCCGACCTGGCGATCCTCGACGTGATGATGCCGGTGGTGGACGGGCTCGACGTCTGCCGGATCCTGCGGGCCGAATCCACCCTCCCGATCCTGCTGCTGACCGCCCGGACGACGGAGGACGACGTACTGCTGGGTCTGGACATCGGGGCCGACGACTACCTCACCAAGCCGTACAGTCCGCGTGAACTGACCGCCCGGGTGCGCGCCCTGCTGCGCCGGTCCGGCGTACTGAGTGCGGGCAACCAGGCGGTGCTGCGGGTGGGCGACCTGGAGGTCGATCCCGGCCGGTTCGAGGTACGGATCGACGGGCGCCTGATCACGCTCACCGCGAAGGAGTTCGGCATCCTCGAGGTGCTGGCCGGCGAGCCCGGACGGGCGTTCACCCGGGCGCAGATCATCGACCGGGCCTTCGGCTTCGACCGTTACGTGCTCGAACGCACCGTCGACGCGCACGTGATGAACCTGCGCCGCAAGATCGAGATCGATCCCGCCGAGCCGCGCTACGTACAGACCGTGTTCGGCCGTGGCTACCGGCTGGCCGAGCCGACCGCCGACGGGGCGGAACTGTCGGCGTGAGTTTCCGGTTCCGGGTGCTCGCCCTGGTCATGCTCGTCGCGGTCAGCGCGACCGCCGCCACTCTCTGGCTGGTCCTGCGCCAGGCCTCACAGCAGATCGACGAGTCCGCCGTCCCCGGTACGACGCTGGACCGGATCACCGGGCAGCTCGCCGACTACGGCAGCCGGCACGGCACCTGGGAGGGCGTCCGGGACGTCGTCGTGCGGTTGGGCAAGCAGACCGGACAACGGATCCACCTGGTCTCCGAGTCCGGCTGGGTGCTCGTGGACACCGATCGTGAGGCGAATCCGGCGGAGGCGACCCGGCGCCTCGGCACGGTGGTCGGGCTCGTCAACCCCCGGCCGACGCTCGACCTGTCCGGTGCCGGCCCCGAAGCGGTGGCGGTCACCGCGAAACAGCTCCACGCGTACCGGACCGGAATACGGTACGCGGCCTGCCTGACCCGCAACGGCGTCGAGGTCGTCCAGACACCCGGCCCGTACGGCATCCCGACCCACGACGTCGCCCCCGGTACGTCCCCGGATCTTCTTACCGTCCGGAACTGTCAGGACCAGGCGCGCGACTCTCCGCAGGCCTCCCAGACGGATGAGACCCAACTGGCCGCCTGCGGCACGTCGGTGGACTCCCAGTCGATGAAGTACTGCCTGGCCCAGGCGTTCAACGCCGGGATCGACGAGGCGGCGCCCGAGCCGGCCCGGGTCATCGTCGGGGTCGGCGAGGAGGGCGGGGCGGGACTCGTCGTCGGTCCGCTGCTGGCCGCGGCGGCCGGGGTGGCGGCGGTGGCGATCATCGCGACCGCGCTGCTCAGCCACCGGGTGCTGCGGCCGATCGGCATCCTCACCACCGCGTCGCAGCGGCTCGGACGGGGCGACCTGAGCAGCCGGGTACCGGTCCGGGGCAACGACGAACTCGCCACGCTGGCCCGCTCGTTCAACCGGATGGCCGACTCACTGCAACGCGGCGAGGAACGTCAGCGTCGGCTGGTCGCCGACGTCGCGCACGAACTGCGTACCCCGCTGGCCAACCTGCGCGGTTATCTGGAGGCGCTCTCCGACGGTGTGATCGAGCCCGATCCGGAGCTGTTCGCCTCGCTGCACGAGGAGGCGGTCCTGCAGCAGCGCATCGTCGACGACCTCCAGGAACTCGCACTGGCCGAGGCGGGGAGCCTGGCCTACCACCGGACCACCGTCGACCTGGCGGAACTGCTGGAGACCTGCCGCACCGCCCACGGGGCCAGCGCCGACGCCGCCGGGGTGTCGCTGACCGTCACCGCCGCACCGGTGGCCGTGTACGCCGATCCCGACCGGCTCCGGCAGGTGCTGGGCAACCTGATCACGAACGCGCTCCGCGCCACCCGTCCGGGGGGTGGGGTGACGCTCACGTTGGAGCGCGACGCGCACTCCGCCGTCGTACGGGTCGTCGACACCGGCTCGGGAATCGCCCCCGACGCGCTGCCACACGTCTTCGACCGGTTCTGGCGGGCCGACTCGGCACGTGGCCGGCAGACCGGTGGCAGCGGACTGGGCCTGGCCATCGTCCGGCAGATCCTGACCGACCACGGCGGATCGATCAGGGTCACCAGCCAGCTCGGGGTGGGTACCGCCGTCATCCTCACCCTGCCCGTCGTGTCGGTCTGAGCGATCGCCCGTCCGGTCGCGGCGGGGACCGGACGGCGCCGGTCCGGGCAACCCGTCAGGGTAGCTGGATCATCACACGCCCTGGGCGGATATCACTTATATCGTGCGCTGTAGCCGAATTCTCGGTGACATCAGGGGAAAAAAGTCGGTCGACACCGTTAGAGCGGTAGTTGGACCCGTAGAACCTTTTGAGCCATTTTCATGGTTTTCATCCCCCCGGAGCCGCCACCCGATGACCGCCCAGATACTGCTGTCGCCCCCCGACGTCGGAGCGCTGGAGGAGTCGTACGTCCTGCGGGCGATCCGCTCCGGATGGATCGCGCCCGCCGGTCCGGACCTCGCCGCGTTCGAACAGGAGATCGCCGAACGCGCCGGCACCCGGCACGCGGTGGCGCTGAGTTCGGGAACGGCCGCCCTGCACCTGGCGTTGCTGGCCCTCGGCGCCGGGCCCGGCCAGGTGGTCGTGGTACCAACGCTGACCTTCGTCGCGACGGCAAACGCCGTGGCGTACACCGGCGCGGAGCCGGTATTCGTGGACTGCGATCCGGCCACCGGAAACATCGACGTCGGGCTGCTGGCGGACCTGCTCCGCCGGCTGGCCGCCGCCGGCGAGCGGGTCGCCGCCGTGATCCCGGTCGACATGTTCGGCGCCTGCGCGGACTACGACACGCTGCTTCCGCTGTGCGCGGCCGCCCAGGTGCCGGTCGTCGAGGACGCGGCGGAGGCGCTCGGCGCCACGTACCGGGGGCGACCGGCCGGGTCGTTCGGACGGGTCGCCGCCCTCTCCTTCAACGGCAACAAGATCATCACCACCTCCGGCGGCGGCATGCTGGTCTCCGACGACGCCACGCTGATCGAGCGGTGCCGCTACCTGTCGACCCAGGCCCGCCAGCCGGTGCCGCACTACGAACACACCGACGTCGGCTACAACTACCGGCTCAGCAACCTGCTCGCCGCCCTCGGCCGCGCCCAGCTGTGCCGGCTCGACGAGATGATGGCCCGCCGCCGGGACCTGCGGGAGCGGTACGCCAAGCTGTTCGCCGCCACACCCGGCGTACGCCTGCTCGGCGACGGTGATCCCGGGGCGAACTGCTGGCTCACCATCGTCGTGGTCGACCCGGCCCGAGCCGGATGGCGGGCCGACGAACTCGCCGCCCACCTCGCGGAACGGCAGATCGAGACCCGACCGGTCTGGAAACCGATGCACCTGCAACCCGTCTTCGGCACGGCCCGGGCCGCCCTGACCGGTGCCGCCGCGCGGCTGTTCGACCAGGGACTCACCCTGCCCAGCGGCTCCGCCCTGACCGAGCCGCAGATCGGACGGGTGCTCGACGCCACCGCGGAGTTCGTTGAGGCACGGCGGTGATCGGACCCAGCGGGCCGGTCACCCCCGTCGGCCGGACCCGGTACGACCGGACCAAGCGCCTCCTCGACGTCGTGCTGGCGATTCTGCTGCTCCTCGTCGCGTCGCCGGTCATGCTCGCGGTCGCCGTCGTGATCGCCGTGACGCTGGGGCGGCCGGTGCTGTTCCGGCAGGCCCGGCCGGGCCGGCACGGCGAGCTGTTCGAGCTGGTCAAGTTCCGGACCATGCGGCCGGTCGACGTCGCCGGAGGCGTGGTGACCGACCGCGACCGGCTGACCCGGCTGGGCCGGCGGCTCCGGGCCACCAGCATGGACGAACTGCCCACACTCTGGAACGTGGTCCGGGGCGAGATGAGCCTGGTGGGGCCGCGCCCGCTGCTCGTCGACTACCTCGACAGGTACACCCCGGCGCAGGCGCGCCGCCACGAGGTACGGCCCGGAATCACCGGACTGGCGCAGGTCCGGGGCCGCAACGCGATGCCCTTTCCGGAGCGCTTCGCGCACGACGTGTGGTACGTCGACAACCGCAGCCTCCGCATGGACCTGCACATCCTCGTCGAGACCGTCGGTGCCGTCCTGCACAGGCGCGGCATCACGGCACCGGGCAACCCCACCATGCCGGAATTCCTCGGCAACCCCACCATGCCGGAATTCCTCGGCGGCACCGAACTACCGGGCCAGGGTGGCGCCGACCACGACGCGCCGGCGCCGAGCGGTCCGGACGGCCGGACGGCTCCCCTCGGCGACCTCACCGGCAGCCGGGGAGCTGCCGGGCACTGGCCGGCGGACTGGCGGACCGGATGACAGTGGACGTCGTTCTCGTGGGCTGCGGCGGCCACGGCCGCGAGGCCCTCGACATCATCCGCGCGATCAACGCCTCGTCACCGGCCGGCCCACGGTGGCGGGTGCTCGGCTTCGTCGACGATCGCCCCTCGGAGGCCAACCACAAGCGACTGCAACGCCTGGCGGTCCCGTACCTCGGCACGGTCGAGTGGCTACGGGAGGCCGGGCCGGGCACACACGTCGTACTCGGACTCGGCGATCCCCGGGTCCGCCGCACGGTCGCCCGGCGGATCGACGGGTACGGGCTGCCGGCCGCGAGCCTGGTGCACCCCGCCGCCGTCGTCGGCCCGGACACCGTCTCCGGAGACGGCCTGGTCGTCTTCGCCGGTGCGCGGGTGACCACCAACGTGACGCTCGGCCGGCACGTGCACCTGAACCAGAACTCGACAGTCGCGCACGACTGCGTGCTGGCGGACTACGTCTCGGTCAACCCCCTCGCCGCGGTCTCCGGGGAGTGCCGGCTCCAGGCCGGCGTGCTGATCGGTGCCGGCGCGGTGGTACTCCAGGGCCTCCGGGTCGGCGCGGACGCCACCGTCGGCGCCAGCGCCTGCGTCGTCCGGGACGTGCCGGCCGGTGCGGTGGTCAAGGGAGTGCCGGCGAGGTGACATCCGCGCCTGGTCACGCCGGCACCCCGCCGGCCGACCGGGCGCGACCAGGCCTGAGCGGGAACAGCCCGGGCAAGAGAGAGGACCAGCAGTGGTGGGAAGACTTCGCGTCGCGGTCCTGCTGAAGACGAACAGCGGTGGAATGTGGATTCTCCCTCAGGTGGAGGAGCTGCGTCGCCGTGGCCACGAGGTCGACGTCGTGTTGCCCCCGGGCCCCGGTCGGCTGACGGCGGAGCTGACCCGGCGCGGATTCGACGTACTCGAATCGCCTTTCGACTTCCGGTTCCGGCCGGGGCTGGCGACGCTGCGGGGGCTGTGGCGGCTCCGCCGGCTGCTCCGCCGGCTCCGGCCCGACGTGCTGCACTACCACCTGTACGCCTCGGCGCTCGCGGCCCGGTTCGGCACCCTGGGGCTGCCGGTACGCCGGGTGCACATGGTCGCCGGGCCGCTGTTCCTCGAGTCGCCGCTGATCCGGCCGGTCGAGCGTCTGCTGTGGCGGCTGGACCACGCCACCATCTGCGGCACCGAACACACGTCAGGGCTCTACGGCGCGCTCGGGTGCCCACCCGAGCGGCGGCCCGTGGCGACCTACGGCGTCGACCCGGCCCACTTCGCCATGGCCCATCCGCCGGACGGGGACCGGTCGGGCAACCCGGCGGACGGGGTCCGGTCGGGCGATCCGGACGTCCCGAGCCGGGACGAGCTGCGGGCGAAGTCCCGTGCCGAACTCGGCGTCGACTCCGACGCCTTCCTCGTCGTCATGATCGCCTACGTCTATCCGCCGAAACGACTGGCCCACAAGGGCCGGGCCATCAAGGGGCACGACGTCCTCCTCACGGCCTGGCAGACCTTCCGGTCCCGGCACCCCCGGGCCCACCTGCTGCTGGTCGGTGGCGGCTGGACCGCCGCCGGCGAGGCACACCGCCGTGAACTCGTCCGCCGCTTCGGCGTCGACGCGGACCCGAGCGTGACCTGGCTCGAGTCGGTCGCCGACGTACGCCCCTGCCACCAGGCCGCCGACCTGAGCGTCAGCCCGTCGCTCTCCGAGGGACACGGTGCCGCCGTCGAGGCGAGCGCGATGGGCGTACCCAGCATCGTCAGCGACGCCGGAGGGCTGCCCGAGACCGTCGACGAGTCGTCCGGCTGGATCGTGCCCCGGGGCGACCCGACGGCGCTGGCCACCGCGCTCGACTCGGCGTACCGCGAGTTCGAGAGCGGGCGTCTGGCCGGGCGCGGCGAGCAGGCCCGGCTCCGCGCCGTCCGGCTCTTCGACAACCGGGCCTCGGCGGTCCGGGTCGCCGACGTCATCGAGAAGGTCGCCCGGGACCGCGCGGACCGGCTCCCGGACCGGGCCGCCGGGGCGTACCCGTTCGCACCCGTCCGGGTGGCGCACGTCATCGGCAGCCTGGATCGCGGCGGCGCCGAGACGGTGACCCTGGACATCTGTCGTTCGGTGCCGTCCACAGAGGTCGAGCAGGTCTTCCTCACCCTCGCCGGCCGGGAGGGGCGACTGGTCGACGAGTTCCGGGCGGCCGGCGCCCTGGTACGGCAGTGCCCGCTCCGGCCGGGCCCGACCTTCGGACCGCGCCTGTGGCGGAGCCTGCGGGCACTCCGGCCCGACATCGTCGTCTCGCACGTCAGCCTGGTCAGCGCGGCCGTCCTGCTGGTGGCGCGGGCCGCCAGGGTGCCGGTACGGGTGGCCCGGCTCTGGAGCGAGGGGGACGGCAGACCCGACACGTGGCCCCAGCGGGCCCGCCGGGCGCTCCTGCGGCAACTGCTCCGCCGCACCGCCACCGACGTCGTCGGGGTGACCTCGGCGGCGCTCGACCTCGCCGCACCCCGGTCCGGTGACGGCCGCTACCGGGTGCTCTACAACAGCGTCTCCACCGACCGGGTAGACGGCTGGCAGCGCGAGCCGGCGCGGCGGCGGTGGAACCTTCCGGCCGAGGTTCCGGTCCTGGTGCACATCGGTCGGGCCGCCTCGGCGAAGAACCGCCCGTTCCTGGTCGAGGTGCACCGGGCCGTCCGGCTGGAGGAGCCGGACGCGCGGCTGCTCGCCGTCGGCCCGGGAGGCGTCGACGACATCGTCACCGCATATCCCGATGCCGCGTACGACCCGTACGTCGTCCTCGGCGGCGAGACCGAGGAGATCGCCTCGGTGCTGGCCACCGCCGACGTGCTGGTGCTGCCCTCGCGGCGGGAGGGGCTGCCCGGCGTGGTGCTGGAGGCCCTGGCGGCCGGCGTCCCGGTGGTGGCGACGGACCTGCCCTGCCTGCGGGAACTCGCCGCCCACCTGCACGGGCTCACCCTGCTGCCATTGTCGGCCGGGGCGCGTAGCTGGGCGGGCACCGCGACGGCACAGGCCCGGACGGATGCCGACGGGCGCCGGCGGATCAGCCGGAGCCTGCGGTCGTCGCCGTTCGTCCTGGAGCACGCGGTACGGGAGTGGAAGACGTTGTGGCGGGCGGGTGCGCGGTGATCCGGACCAGGTACCCGGCGCCGGGCAGTCCGGCGAACGGAGCCACGCCATCGGTCGAACCGACCGCCGAACCCGTTCCGGACGAAGGAACGCCGCCGGCCACCCCACCGGTACGGGTCGCCGTGATCGGTCCCGGACTCGGCGCCGAGGCCGCCAGTTGGGCGATGTCCGCCGTCCTGGTGACGTCGGTCAGCACGACCCTGGCGCTCCTCGATCCGCGCCTGCGGCACTGGTTCGTGATTCCCGTGACGGTGTGTGGCGTGCTGATCGGCGTCGACGCGATCGAGTGGGTCCGTCGGCGGCGTGACATCTTCGATCCGCAGGCGATCCTGGGCCTGCTCGGCATGCACTTCTTCTATCTGGCGCCGATCCTCAACGTGATGCTCGACCACTGGCCCCGCCATCTCGTCGGGCCACCCGACTGGCGGGCCGCCCTCGGCACCATGGCCCTGCTGAACGTCCTCGGCCTCTGCCTCTACCGGGTGGTGCTGGGTTTCCGGGACCGGCCGCAGCCCCGCCCCCGGCGGGCCTCCCGGTTCGACGAGCGGGCCTTCCACCGGGTCGGCCTGGCCGCGGTGCTGGTCAGTGTGCTGGCCTTCTGCGGCGAGGTCGCCATGTTCGGCGGGCTGTCCGGATATCTGAACACGATGACCGGCGAGTCGGACCGGGTCGAGCTGACCGGGCTGGGTTGGCTCCTCATCCTCGGCGAGGCCTTCCCGATGATCATCTTCGCGCTCGTCCTCGTACGGTGGCGGAGCTGGCTCGCCGGGCACCGGTCGGTGATCCTCCTCCTGCTGGTCGGCCTGGCGTTGATGCAGTTCTTCGTGGGCGGGCTGCGAGGAAGTCGGAGCAACACCATCTGGCCCATCCTGATCGGCCTGACCCTCGTCCACCTCCTCGTCGCCCGGGTCTCCAGAAAGGCCCTGCTCGTATTCCTCCTGGTGGTCGGCCTGTTCATCTACACGTACGGCCTCTACAAGTCCGCCGGGCTGGAGGTGCTGGACGCCGCGCGGGGTACCCGCAGTGTCGGGGACATCTCGTCGGAGACCGGTCGGGACGTGCCCTCGCTGCTGTTGGGAGATCTCTCCCGGGCCGACATCCAGGCCCTGGTGCTCGACCGGCAGCTTCGGAGCGACGCCGAACTCGCGTACGGAGTCACCTATCTGGGCGACGTCTCGTTCCTGGTACCCGGCGCGGTCCTGCCCGTACGCCCCACGGACAAGGTCGCGGCCGGCACCGACCTGCTCTTCGGTCCCGGGGCGTACGAGTCGGGGATGCGGTCGAGCCGGGTCTACGGCCTCGCCGGGGAGGCCATCATGAACTTCGGCCCGGCCGGCGGAGTGCTCTCCTTCGCCTTCCTCGGCATGCTCGTGCGGTTCGGCCGGCGGTACTACGCACGGGCGCGGCAGCAGGGGTCGCTCACCGCGAAGCTGCTCGGGCCGATGGCACTGGTGTGCGCGTTCCTGCCCACCGCCGACCTCGACAACAACACCTGGTTCCTGCTCAAGTACGTACTCCCGGTCGCCGCGGTGGTGTGGCTGGCACGGCAGGGCCGCAGGTCGGTCGACCGGGCGGCCCGCCCGGCGAAGTACGCCGGAAGCGCCACGGCGGTCCGCACCCGCCGCCCGGCAGCCGCACCCGGTGCCTGGCCGTTACCGGACCCGTCCCGCCGCTGAGGCTGCGGCTCCGGGATCCGGGGGCGCCACCTCGGCGGGACCCGGATCCGGGCCGGGGCCCCGGCGAGCGCGAGGCCCCGGATCCCGATGCCGTCGTGGCGGCAGGGTTCCGGGGCCGAGGTGGCGTGACCGCGTCAGGGTTCGCGTCGATGGACACCGACCGGGGCGTCGGCGACCCGGGCACCAGCACCAGCACCAGCACCCTGAACGCCAGCGACCGGGGCGCCGACGGACGGACCGACGGAAGGCGCCTGCCACTCCCGGTACCAGTCGAAGGTGCGCCGCACCCCCTCCTCCAGCGAGACCGTCGGCTCGAACCCGGTCAGCCGGCGGAGCAGGCCGAGGTCGGGACAGCGCCGGTTCACCGACCCCCGGGGCGCCGGTAGCGGTTGCACCACCGGACTCACCCCGGCGATCCGCAGCACCAGCGCCGCCAGCTCGCCGATGCTCGTGTGGGCCGTGTCGTTTCCGATGTGGACGATCCGGCCGGCCGCGTCGGGACAGTCCATCAGGCGGAGCATCGCCTCGACCGCGTCGTCGACGTAGCAGAACGCCCGGTACTGGTCGAAGCCCCACACCCGGAACGGGTCCTCCCCGCCCAGCGCGCGCATCGCCAGCTCCGGAACGACATGGTCGGTGCCCATCCGTGGGCCGTATACGTTGTGGAACCGCCCGATGACCGCCGGACAGCCCTTCGCCCGTGCACCGTGCACGAAGGCCGCCTCGCCGAGTAGCTTGCTGATCGCGTACGCGAACCGGGGCGAGGTGACGTCGGTGACCATCACCGGTACGTCCTCGGAGGTGGGCACCGGCACGATGCCGGCGTCCACCCCGCCGGCGTACACCTCGCTGGTGGAGCTGAAGAACACCCGCTCGCCGGGCGCGATCCAGTCCAGCAGGTGCAACGCGGTGAGGGTGTTGACCCGGACCACCCGGGCCGGGTCGGCCTCGACGTTGCGGACCCCGACGACCGCGGCCAGCAGGTAGATCTGGTCCCACCCCCGGGGCAGGACAGCCCAGGAATCGGGGCTGGTCAGGTCGGCGGAGCGGACCTGGACCGCCGGGTGCCGGCGCAGCGCGGCCAGGTGCCGGTCGTCCCGGCCCCGGGAGAAGTCGTCGACGATGGTCACCCGGTGCCCGTCGGCGACCAGTCGGTCGGCGAGATGCCTGCCGATGAAGCCGGCACCGCCGAGGACGAGTACCCGCATCAGATCCGACCCTCCGAGAGGTCCCGCTCCGGACGGTCGGTGCCGCCCGGTTCCGGCAGGTAGCCGATGCCGGCGTAGCGGATGCCGGCGGCCCTGATCGCCGGCTCGTCGAGGATCCGCCACGAGTCGTAGATCAGCACCGGTCGTCGGGCACCGAGCACCGAGCCGATCTCGATCGCCCGGTAGTCGGGATGATCGTTGATCACGAGGACGGCGTCGGCGTCGGCGAATGCCTTGTCGAGGCTGGTCGGCTCCCCGCCATGGTCCCGGATCACGTCGTCGGAGACCATCGGGTCGTGGCCGAGCACCACCAGTCCCGCCTCGCGGAACAGCGTCGTCATCGCCGCGATCGGGGTGCCCCGCATGTCGTCGGTCGGCGGCCATCCCTTGTAGGCCCAGCCCAGTACGGCCAGCCGGGCACCGGCGGTCGCGCCGCGCTCCTGCCGGATCAGCTCCACGACCCGGTTGGCGACGTGCACCGGCAGGTACTCGTTGAGCCGCCGGGCCGCGCCGACCAGGAACGGTCCCGGACCGCCGGCACTCTCGACCATCAGGTACGGGTCCTTCGAGAGGCAGCCGCCACCGACGTACCCGGGCCGGCTCAGGTCCGGCCGGGGGTAGTCCAGGTTCGCCGCGCCGATGACCTCCAACGGGTCGAGCCGGTGCCGCTCGGCGATCAGGGCCAGCTCGTTGCCGAACGAGTAGATCAGGTCGGTGTGGCAGTTGTTCGCCAGCTTGACCAGCTCGGCCGCCTCCAGGCTGGAGACCGGCACCACCTGGGTGGCCAGCCCGCCGAAGAACTCCAGTCCGGCAAGGCGGCTCGGCTCGTCCAGCCCACCGACGACCTGCGGCAGCTCGACCAGTTCGCGCAGCGCCTGCCCCTGGATGGTCCGCTCCGGCGCCATCACCAGCCGGGCCCGACCCCAGGCCGCGAGAAGTGGCGGCAGCACCACCGCGCGGCTCGTCCCGACCGGCACCGTGCTGCGCACCACCACCAGGGTCTCCGGTCCGCACCACCGCGCCACCTGCTCGGCGGCGGCGGCCAGGTTGGCCAGGTTGGGCCGGTGTGCGTGGTCGTCGACCGGCGTGGACACGCAGAGCACCGCGACGTCGACGTCCGGCGGCAGCGTGGTGCCGACCCGCAGGGACCGTCCGATGTGCTCCGCGAGCACCTCGGCGATGCCGGGCTCGAAGATGTGCACCCGGCCTTCACGCAACGACTCCAGCACCTGCTGCTGCGCGTCGACCCCGAACACCTGGTAGCCCTTGCGGGCCAACGAGGCGGCGAGGGTCAGGCCGACATAGCCGAGCCCGACGACGCCAATCTTCCGGTACAAACTCCTGCCTCCTTGCGAAAGTAGACTCCCCCGGCCGGTTCCGTCGCCGGAGCACCGGTCGGGTTTCTCCGGCGGTCCGACCTGATGGCGGGAACCGCCCGGGGCGGACCTAGTCGAGTCCGCCGGACCAGATCGCCTTGACCGACCCCTCCAGGTCGTACGAGGGCGTCCAGCCGAGCAGTCGGCCGGCGCGCCGGATGTCGCCGCACATCCACCCGACGTCCGCCGACCGTTCCGGTGCCGGATGGTCCTCCCGGATCCTCCCGGCGAACCCGGCCGCCTCGGCGACCAGGCGTACCGCCTCCCGCGCCGACACGGCGCGGCCACTGGCGACGTTGAACACCCGCTCGGTCAGCGTCCCGGTCAGGGCCGCGGCGGCGACCGCGGACGCCACGTCGCGGACGTCCACGAAGTCCCGGTACGCCGCGAGCGAGCCCAGCGAGACGTCTCCGGCGGCCCCGGCCGCTACCGGTGGATGGCGCAGCAGTGCGGCGGCCCGGCCGAGCAGGGTCTCCTCCGGCGTGCCGGGGCCGATCGGGTTGAACACCCGCAGCACGACCCCGTCGATCCGACCGGCCGCGGCGGCGAGTTCGACCAGCCGGGTCGCGGCGAGTTGGCTCACGCCGTACCCGCTGATCGGCAACGCCGGATCGGTCTCGGTCACCGCGTGCCCCGGCGGCACCGGGCCGTACTCGGCCGCCGACCCCAACCGGACCAGCCGGGCGTCGGGGGCCTCCTTCGCGACCGCGTCGAGAAGCTTGGCCGTGACCCCGGTGTTCGCCCGGACCAGGTCGTGGGTACCGCCGGCCAGCCGACCGGTGCAGTTGACCACCACGTCGGGGCGTTCCGCGCGCAGCAGCGCACCCAACTCGTCGACCTCGCACCGGACCAGGTCGAACTCGTCGCGGCGCGGGCAGCGCAGCGCGGCCACCGAGCCGAGCGTCCGGCGTACCTGGCCGCCGATGAATCCGGACGCGCCGAACAGCAGCACCCTCGGCTGGCCGGTGTCTCCGCTCTGCCCGGTCACGGCCGCTCCGCTCTGCCCGGTCACGGCCGCTCCGCTCTGCCCGGTCATACCGGCTCCGGTACCGGGCTCGGCAGCAGGATCGGCTTCAGCGCGTCGAACCGGCGGTTGGCCTCGTCGTAGTCCTCGGGGCGGCCGATGTCCAGCCAGTAGCCGCTGAAGTCGTAGCTGGCCGGCAACTCACCCCGATCGAGCAGCTCCAGCATCAGCTGGTCGAACCCGAACGCCAACCCCTCCGGGTACGCGGCGATGGTGCGGGCGGAGAGCCCGTAGACGCCCATGCTGACCTGGTAGTCGAGGTTGGGTTTCTCGCTGAAGCTGACGATCCTGCCGCCCTCGACCGAGAGCACGCCGAAGTCGACGTTGACGGTGCGGTGGCAGGTCGCGACGGTCAGCGGGGCACCCGAGGCGGCGTGCGTGTGCAGCAGGTCCGCGTAGTTGAGGTTGGTGAGGACGTCCCCGTTCATCACCAGGAAGTGCTCCGGCAGCCGGTCCCGGAGGCCGAACAGCGGTCCGATGGTCGAGAGCGGGACCCGCTCCTCGACGTAGTCGACCCGCAGGCCGAACCGCGAGCCGTCGCCGACGAAGGCGCGGATCAGCGAACCCATGTGGTTGATCGCCAGGGTGACGTCGGCGAACCCCTGCGCCGCCAGCTGGTGCAGGACGATCTCCAGAATGGCGTGGCTGTCACCGATCGGCACCAGCGGCTTCGGCAGCGCGGTCGTGTACGGCCGCAGCCGGGTGCCCTTGCCGCCGGCCATTATCACTGCGTGCATCTCGTCGTCCGATCTGTCGCCATTGAACGTCCCACCGGCGTCACCGCCGGATGCCGGCCCAGTCGTGGGAACGACGGACCGTGGAGAGGATGAAGTCGACGACCCGGCGGGAGGTGTCCGGAACGCGGTAGTCCACCGGACAGGGCACGCCCTCGGCGCGGACCTGGTCGACCGCGACCGAGACCGCCTCGACCACCCCGGCGGGATCCAGCCCGGTCATGATGATTCCGCCGGAGTCCAGCGCCTCGGGGCGCTCGATCGACTCCCGCAGGGTCACCGCCGGAAATCCGAGGATGGCGGACTCCTCGCTGATGGTGCCGCTGTCCGAGAGCGTGCAGCGGGCACGCGTCTGAAGGTGTACGTAGTCGAACAGTCCGAACGGGTCGTGGAACGCGACCCCGTCCAGGGTGGTGGCGTCGACGGTCAACGCCTCCAGGCGTTTGCGGGTACGGGGGTGGGTGGAGACCAGCACCGGCAACTGCCAGGTGTCACGTACCGCGCGGAGGCAGTCCAGCAGGCGCCGGAGCCGGTTCGGGTCGTCGACGTTCTCCTCGCGATGCGCACTCACCACGAAGTAGCCGTCCGGCCGCAGTTCCAACTGGTCGAGGATCGACGAACCCTCGATGTCCGTACGGTGGTGCTCCAGCACCTCGCGCATCGGCGAGCCGGTGTGCAGGATCCGCCTCGGATGCAGCCCCTCGGCGAGCAGGTTGCGTCGGGCGTGCTCGGTGTAGACCAGGTTGAAGTCGGCGACGTGGTCCACCAGCCGCCGGTTCGTCTCCTCCGGCACGTTGAGGTCGAAGCACCGGTTGCCGGCCTCCATGTGGTAGACGGGGATCCGCATCCGCCGGGCCATCAGTGCGGCGATGCAACTGTTCGTGTCGCCCAGCACCAGCAGCGCGTCCGGGCGCAGGTCCTCGATCGCCTCCTCCATGCCGATCAGCACCCCGCCGAGGACCCGGCCCAGCGACGACGTGTCGACCCGGAGGAAGCGGTCCGGCTTCCGCAGCCGCAGCTCGGTGAAGAACACGTCCGACAGGGACCGGTCCCAGTTCTGCCCGGTGTGCACGAGCACGTGGTCCAGGGTGCGGTCCAGCCGGTCGAGCACCCGGGACAGCCGGATGATCTCCGGGCGGGTGCCGACCACGGTCATCACCCGGGTCGCGGCGGAGCCGCTCATCCCACCACCGCCGGCACCCGGGCCGCGCCGTCCACCGGCTCCGGATAGGTGTCCGGACGGGCCGGATCGAAGATCTCGTTGGCCCAGAAGAGGGTGAGGAGTTCGTCCGGCCCGGTGTTGGTGATCTGGTGTGCCCACATCGTCGGCATGTCCACCACGACCGGCTCGTCACCGCCGACCGCGAACCGGGTCACCTCGGTGTGGCCGACCCGACGCAGGCTGATCTCGGCGGTGCCGCGCAGCACCGCGAAGCGTTCCACCTTGGCCAGATGGAAGTGCTCGCCCCGGGTGATCCCGGGACGGCTGGTGGAGCAGAAGGTCTGGCCGGCACCGCCGTGGGTCTTGACCACCTCGACCAGCTCGCCGCGCCGGTCGGCGTGCCGGGTCAGCGGCAGCGGATAGTGCGCCGGAAAGCAGTGCGACCGGTAGGTGTTGAAGAGTCGGACGTCGTGCCGGTCCCGCAGTGCCGGAATCTCGCCCCTGCGGTACGTCGCCGCGAAGTCGCCGAGCCGGTCGGCGAGGGCCCGTACGCCGATCCGCAGGCTCGGCATCGTGCTGTCCCAGGCGCCCTCGCCGGGCGCGTCGACCAGCAGCGCCGCCGCATCGCCCACGTGCACGAGTTCCAGCTCCCGGTCGTCTCGCACCTCGGGGTCGCCGGCCCGCGCGAGCAGCCGGCAGAAGGTCGCGACGACGGAGTTGTAGTGCGGCCGGCCGTGCTCGCCGTACAGGTTGGGCAGCCGGAGGTCGACGAAGTGCCCACTGGGTCCGGTCGCGGTGGCCAGGGTGGCCGCCGCGACCGCCTTCGAGTCGCCGTACGGGGTGCCGTTTCCGGCCTGCGTGGAGTTGGCGAAGACGACCGTCGCCGGCGGCTCCGCACAGCGGCGCAGGCCCCGGGCGAGCGCCGCGGCCAGCTCCACGTTGCCGGCGGCCACGTCGGCCGGGTCGCCCCGGTTGACGCCGGCCAGGTGGAGCAGCCGGTCGACGCCGTCGAGCTTCGCCGCCACCGCGTCCGGATCGGTCAGGTCGGCCCGGGTCAGCACCGTCGGGTCGGGCCAGCCCAACGCCCGGACCAGCACGCGTACGTGCCAGCCGAGGAAACCGTCGGCTCCGGTGAGGGCCAGGTTCACGAGATCAGCACCGGTTCGCGCAGGGCCAGCTCCGCGCGTATCTCGGGCAGGGTACGCAGCA
This sequence comes from Plantactinospora alkalitolerans, assembly GCF_015690345.1. Taxonomy (GTDB): domain Bacteria; phylum Actinomycetota; class Actinomycetes; order Mycobacteriales; family Micromonosporaceae; genus Plantactinospora; species Plantactinospora alkalitolerans. The sequence continues at coordinate 17,666 of NZ_JADPUN010000173.1, forward strand.
ACGCGACGATCTCGGGTACGCCCAGCCGGGGCGCGTTGGCGGAGTTGAAGTCGACGGTGTCAGTGCACGGATCACCCTCGGATACGTAGAGGGCGTAGTTGAGGTCGCGGGCGTCGACCGGCACCCGGAAGAACTCGCCGAAGTCCTCGGCCTGGGCCAACTCCTCCCGGCTGGCGAGCGTCTCGTCCAGCTTCTCGCCGTGCCGTACCCCGATCACGTCGAGCTTGGCGGGCGCGTCGAAAAGCTGGCAGAGCGCGGCGGCCAGATCGCCGAGGGTGCAGGCGCTCGTCTTGCGGATGAACACGTCACCCGGCCGGGCGTGCGAGAACGCGTGCTCCACGAGTTCCACCGAGTCGGACAGCGACATCAGGAACCGGGTCATGGCCGGGTTGGTGACCGTCAGCGCCCGCCCCGCCTTGATCTGCTCCACGAAGAGCGGGATCACCGAACCGCGCGAGTACATCACGTTGCCGTACCGCACGCACGACACCGTGGTACGGCTGCGGGGGTTGTTACGGGCGTGGGCCTGGGCCACCTTCTCCATCAACGCCTTGCTCATCCCCATCGCGTTGACCGGATAGACCGCCTTGTCGGTGCTGAGTACGACCACCGAGCCGACCCCGTTGCGGTCGGCCGCCTCGATCACGTTGGCGCTGCCGAGGACGTTCGTCCGGACCGCCTCCAGCGGGAAGAACTCGCAGGACGGCACCTGCTTGAGCGCTGCGGCGTGGAACACGAAGTCCACCTCGCGACTCGCCCGCAGCACCGTGTCGTAGTCCCGTACGTCGCCCACGTGGTAGCGCACCCGGTCGTCGCCGAGGGTGCGGCGCATGGCGTCCTGTTTGGCCTCGTCGCGGCTGAGTATCCGGACTTCGCCCACGTCCTGGTGCAGGAGCCGGCGTGCCATGGTCCGACCGAAGGAACCGGTGCCTCCGGTGATCAGCACCCGGCGGCCGGCGGGCAGGAAGGTCATCCGTACTCCCGTTCGTCAACAACATCGGGGTCAACGAGGTGACAAGACGAAAGACACGCAGAAATGCGGGACATCCGCGGTTATCACCAAAGGCCATCCCTAATCTGATTTAGTCCTATGGCGATATCGCGGTCCCGGCTCGTCCCGAATACGGATGTGGAGGCTCCTGAAGTGAACGCTTCTCAATATTCCGGGACCAGAGTGGTGGTGACCGTCGAGGCACGGTTCAGCCGTTCTCCGGACGGGACGATCTGGACCCGGGGCGGCCCGTCATACCGTTTCTTCACCCGATACCTGTCGGCCTTCGACCGGGTCCGGGTGGTCGCCCGGGTGGCCGACGTCCCCGGCCGCGACGACGGCGCGAAGCGGGTGGACGGCGCCGGGGTCGAGGTGTGGCCGGTGCCCTGTTACATCGGGCCGGCGCAGTATCTGACGCGCCGGGCGGCGGTCGTCCGGGCGGTGCGCGCGGCGGCGGAGGACGGGGACGCCGTCGTGCTGCGGGTGCCGTCCCCGCTCGGCTCGCTCCTGGCGGCCTCGCGCGAACGCGCGGGTCTGCCGTATGCGGTCGAGGTGGTGGGTGACCCGTACGACGTGTTCGCCCCGGGGGTGATCCGGCATCCGCTGCGCCCACTGCTGCGCAAGCGGGAGACGGCGCGGTTGCGGCACCAGTGCCGCACCGCGGTCGGGGCGGCCTACGTGACCGACCGGTATCTCCAGGCCCGCTACCCGGCCCGGACCGGGGCGGTCACGGCGGCCTATTCGAGCATCGAACTTCCCGCCGAGGCGTACCGGGAGGGACCGCGCCGCCCCGATCCCGGACGGCAGGGCCACACGCTGGTGTCGGTCGGCACCCTGGAGCAGATGTACAAGGGCGTCGACACCCTCGTCGAGGCGCTCGCCCGGCTCGTCGCGACCGGACTTCCGCTGCGGCTCGTGCACGTCGGCGACGGCCGGTGCCGCCCTCGGGTCGAACGGATCGCCGAGCGGCTGGGCGTCGCGGACCGGGTGGTGCTGACCGGCGCGCTGCCGGCCGGTGCCGAGGTACGGCGCCGGCTCGACGAGGCGGACCTGTTCGTCATGCCGTCCCGGACGGAGGGACTACCGAAGGCACTTCTCGAGGCGATGGCCCGGGGGCTGCCCGCCGTCGGCACGGCGGTGGGCGGCATACCGGAGTTGCTGCCGCCGGACGACCTCGTGCCGCCGGACGACCCGGAGGGACTCGCCGGGTCGATCCGGCAGTTCCTGACCGATCCGGCCCGGATGGCGGCCGCCTCGGCCCGCAACCTCGGCCGGGCCGCCGACTTCGCCGACGAGCCGCTGGCGCGGCGGCGGGACGTCTTCTACCACGCCCTGCGGGACGCGACCGTGGACGCCGGGCACCGGGCCGAGCGACTGTACCGGTGACGGTCGGAGCCGGACCGTCTCCTCGTACCGGTGACGGTCAGAGCCGGACCGTGTCGAGGAACGTGCCGAGCGGCTCCGCGTACGCCCGGAAGTCGAACGAGTCGAGCGCCCGCCGCCGCGCGGCCTCACGCATCTGCCGCCGCTGCGCGGCGGTCAGTCGCAACGCCGTCCGGAGCGTCTCGCCGAGCCCGGTCACCGAGTGGTCGGCGCAGACGAGTCCCTCCCGGCCGTCGACCAGGTAGCCACCCAGGTCACTGGTGAGGTTGGCGATCACCGGCGTGCCGTTGGCGAGGCTCTCGCAGAACTTCGTCGGAAAGCCCGCCTGGTTGCCCCGTTCCGGCCGGCGCAGCAGCACACTGAAGTCCGCTTCCTGCAACGCGCGCGGGATGTCCTGCTGCGGCAGCCGCCCCAGCGACCGCACACTGCCGGGCGGCGGCTCACCGCCGAGCAGCCCCCGCACCTGTTGCGGTGACGGACCGTAGATCCGCAGCTCGATCCGGGCGCCCTCCCGGTCCAACCGGTCCACCGCGCGGATCATGTCGATGATCAGGTCCTTCCGGCCGGGCGTGCCCGCGTAGACCAGGGTGAGATCGGTCCTGCCGGTGCCGGCCCCGGTGGGCTGCACGGCCAGGTTCCGGACGTCGAGGGTCGGCGGCACGCGCAGGACCCGACTCCCCCGGCTGCGGTAGTGCCGTTCCAGGAAGGAACTCACCGCGATGATGCCGTCGCAGCGGGGATAGTAGTAGCGCAACGCCGCCTGGGCGCTGAGGTGCGGAGGGCCGAGGACACCGCCCCGGAGCTGCCGCGGGCTGTACCAGTCGACCACGTCGGCGATCAGCGGAACCCGGTTGCGGCGGCACCACCGCCGCAGGTGCACCATGTACGGCGCGTCGCCGCCGGCGACCACGACGTGTGACGGCAACGTGGGCTGGGCGTCGAGCCAGTGGGCCGTCCGCTGCCCCCAGCGCAGGAACCACTGCACGGACCGGGTGAGCCGACTGGCTCCGGCCGGCGGAATCTCGCCCAGCCCGAGGTAGCGGACCGATCCCGGGCCGTCGACCTCGTCGAGCCGGGTCGGCGCCCGAGGCCCGTCCTCGCCGCTCGCCACCACCACGTCGTAGCCGGCGGCGGCCAGGGACCTGGCCACCCCGTAGACCCGCCGGGACCCGGGCTGCCCCCAGGGAAAGAGGAACGGGCCGACCTGCGCCACCCAGGCTCCGCGCCGGGTCATCTGGGCAGCCAGGCGTCGATGTCCCGACCGAACACCGACGTGCACAGGCGGGTGCCGATCCCGGGCTTGAATCCCCAGAGGTCCAGTCGGCCGAGCCCCCGCTCGGCCAGCGCGACCTGCGCCGGCAGGGAGGCGACGTTGTCGGTGTCGTCGAGGACCACCATTCCGGTCGGGGAGAGATGGTTGGCGGCGATCCGGGCACACGTGTTCCGGGCCATGCCGTCGATGACGATCACGTCCCAGGGCGCCCCGTCGGCGACGGCCCGCACGTACGGCGCCCGCTCGTCCGTCTCCCACCACGTGCCCTCGCACGGCACGTAACGGATCCGCCCGTTGGGCGGCTGCGGCAGCCGGGCGAACCATCCCGGGTCGTGCTCGACGGAAACGATCTCCTTGACCCGGCCCGCCTGGGCGAACCAGGTGGTCGACGAACCGGCGCCGTACTCGAAGACCCGGACGCTCGGCGTCAGCGCCCGCTCGAGCCAGTCCACCGCCGGATAGGTCAGCCACGGCTGTGGCTCACCGCTCGCGTTGACGGGCGCCCCGCCGCTCGTCGACCGCTGCCAACCCTGTGCCCGCAGGGTCGCCAGGAGGTGCAGGGACGCCAGCGCCTCGGCACGGGTACGGGGAACTCCCGGCATCAACGTGCGTAGCCGCGCCATCACTGAGTGTCTGTTCATAGCCCGCCAACCATAGTCCAGTCAGTTCGGTCCGATAGGGACTTCGAAAATCGGGAAAGCAATCCGAAAATTGTTCCTGCGTCGTTATCCCGGCAGTCGCTCCCGTACCCGTGAATGCGAATCGCCCTCCGAATCCACGTCGCCCTGGAGCGCCTTCGCCGCATGCGTACGGAGCACCCGCCGGTATCCGTACCAGGTGAACGGAAGCACGGTCAGCGTGTAACCGACCACCGAGGCGTACGGCACCGCGGCGATCCCGTACCGCGTCGCGCCGTACCACTTCCCGAGCACCGACAGCACCAGGTACAGCGACACGCCCAGCAACTGCGGACGGACGACGCCGGCGGCGTTCTGCACCATGGCGATCGGCGAGGTGGCCGCGAGCACCACCATCCACAGCGCGAGACCGCCGAGCAGCCAGCGGTCCCCGCCCAGCGGCACCGGCAGCCAGGCCGCCAGCAGACGGTCGCCCGCGATCAGCAGGACGGCGGCCGGCAGCAGCAACGTGAGCGCGGAGATCAGCGTCATCCACCGGGTGATCCGCCTGACCCAGTCGAGATGCCCCTGGGCCAGCGCGTCCCCGTTGGCGGACCAGAGCGGAAGGTTCACCAGGACGACGAGGAAACCGAGCAGGGTGAACAGCCGGGCGGGTACCGCGTACGCGGTGACGGCCTCCAGGCCGAGCGCGTGCGCGACGACCAGACTGTCCGCGTTCATCCCCAGCGACCAGACGATGGTCAGGACGAAGAACAGCCCGCTCAGCCCCAGCAGCTCCCGGGCGAGCCGGCGGTCGACGGCACCGATCCGCGGCCCGATCTCCGGCATCTGCCGGGCGTACGTCCACCCGGTGTTGACCAGGTTGACCAGCACCGGACCCGACACGCTGGCCGCGATGACCGCGACCGGCGGCAGGGATGCCTGCACCGCCCCCAGCGTGAGCGGCAGCGACGACAGGCTTCCCGCCGCCTGCCAGATGTTGCTCCTGCCGACCTGCTGGTACGCGTACTGGACGCGGATGACCAGCGAGAGCGGAATGTTCAGGACGAAGGCGGTCAGGCAGACCAGGGTGACCGCCCGGGCATCCGCCGGCGTAGCGGTGCCGGAGACGTTGAGCAGCGATGACCACGGGATGACACCGGAGAGAAGCCAGAGGAGGGTGCAGGTCCCGACCGAGATCACCGTCAGCACCAGGTAGGCGCTGGAGACGTAGCCGCGGGCCTTCGCCGCGTCCCCGCTGGAGTAGCAGGGCGCGAGCTTGGTCATCAACCCGTTCCCGAGCCCCAGGTCGGCGAAGGCGGCCATTCCGGTGAGCGCCGTGACCGCCATCCACAGGCCGTACCGGTCCGCACCGAGGTACGACAACGTGACCGGGATCAGAACGAGCGGGACCACCACCCCGGTCCCCCGGCTCACCGCCGCCGTGGCGATGCCGGAGACCAGCCGCCGGCTCCGGTCCCGGCCGACCCCGCCCACCGCCGCAGTATCCTCGCCCGGCCGCCCGACCGCCGACTCGTCGCGCTCGACGACGTCGTGTCCCAGGGAACCCATGTCCTGCGGGGCTAGCGACCGGCGAGGACGCGGCCGGACATCCAGTCGACGGTGGCCTCCAGCCCCATCCGCAGCGAATGGGGCCGCACCGACGGGAACAGGGCGGTCAGTCGCGTGCGATCGGCCTGCGAGTCCCGCACGTCGCCCGGACGGGGCGGCTCGTGGACGACCTCGAGACTCCGCCCCAGCACCGCTTCCAACTCGGCGACGAGGCCGAGCAGGGAGATCCGCGACCCGAAGGCGAGGTTCACCGCGTCCGGCGCCGACACCCTGCGGAGCACCGCGTCGACGATCACCGAGGCGACGCTGCCGACGAAGGTGAAGTCCCGGGTCTGCTGCCCGTCGCCGAACACCCGCAGCGGTCGGCCTTCGAGCGCCGCCGAGGCGAACGCGGGCACCACCGCCGCGTAGGCGTGCCCGGCGGCCTGGCCGGGGCCGAACACGTTGAAGAACCGGAACGGAAGCACCGGAAGCCGGAAACAGGAGGAGTACGCCAACGCGTACGCCTCGGTCGCCAGCTTCGACACGGCGTACGGACTCAGCGGCATCGGCCGCAGCGTCTCCACCTTCGGCAGGGCCAGGTTGGCGCCGTACACCGACGAGGAGGAGGCGAGGACGACATGGGGTACCCGGTGCCGCCGCGCCGCCTCGAGCACCATCAGGGTGCCGGTCGCGTTGGCCTGGTGACTGCGCAGCGGATCGTCCACCGACCGCTGGACCGAGGGTATGGCGGCCAGGTGGATCACACTCGACGCCCCTCCGAACGCCTCGTCGAGGGTCCCGGGGTCGAGAATCGTGCCGGGCAGCAACCGGGCCGGCAACTCCACGAGATTCTCGAGTATCCCGGTCGAGAAGTCATCGACAACGACGATCTCATTGACCCGTGGGGCGTCCGCGAGCGCGCGTACCACATTGGAGCCGATGAAGCCGGCTCCGCCAGTCACGACGATCTTCAATGCTTTCCCAATTCACCTAGGCGTAGCTTTTTCATTTCCTGTTCGGCACCGGGGCACCGGTACCGCCGACCCAATCCGCCCGACACGTCAACGAGGAAGGAGTCGTCCGGTGACGCACAGAACGCGCATGGGCGGAAAAAAATCGGAAAAAGCCCTCGGTCCGCTTTTCACTCGGGTAAGTGTTTATCACCTGAGGAATAGGGACCTTGCGTTCCGCCAGGTGCCAACGAGACAGAGCCGCACCAGGAGTCGTACATGTCGCTCAGCTCAGATGCGCCACCCCTCCACAACGTCCGTCGTCGTCGGAAGGCCCAGCGCCGCGCCGCGGCTCTGGTCGTCGGTGACGCCGTCGCGTGGATCGGCGGCTTCACCGCAGCAGCGTGGACCAGATACGAGTTCGAGCTCACCACCGGCCAGTTCGTCCAGGTGGTCGGCGCCGGACTGATCGCCGCCAGCCTGCATCCCGCGCTCGCCTCGGTGCAGCGCAGACACTGGGGACGACACCCGCTCGGCAGCCTGCAGGAGATCCGGTCCCTGGCCGTGACGGTGGCCACGAGCGCGGCGATCATGCTGCTCGCCGTCCTCGCCGTGGCGGACCGCCCGATCCCGGCCAGCACCCCGCCGGTCGGCGCGGCGGTGGCCCTGCTCCTGATGCTCTGCGTTCGGTCCGCCTACCGCCACCGGCGCGACCGGGCACTACGCCCGAACACCGGCTCGGCGATCCCGGTGCTGCTCTTCGGCCTCGGTTCGGCCGGCCAGGCACTGCTGCGGGCCATGGTCAGCGACCCTCGGGGCGGCTACCTGCCGGTCGGCCTCCTCGACGACGACCCGGACAAGCGGCACCTGCGGATCGACGACGTACGGGTGCTCGGTGGCCGATGCGAGATCCGCGAGGCGGTGGGCCAGACCGGGGCCACCACCGTGATCTTCTCAGTGGCCAACGCGGACGGGGAACTGATCCGTGCGGTCCGGGCCGCCACGCTCGCCGCCGGTGCCGAGTTCAAGGTGCTGCCACCCGTACGGGAGCTGGTCAACCACCGGATCAGCGTCGCCGACGTACGGGACGCGCAGATCGACGACCTGCTCGGCCGGCGTCAGGTCGTCGCCGACCTCGGCAACGCGGACTCCGCCCTGACCGGCCGGCGGGTGCTGGTCACCGGGGCCGGCGGATCGATCGGCTCCGAGTTGTGCCGGCAGATCCTCCGGGCGGACCCCGGCGAGCTGATGATGCTCGACCGGGACGAGTCGGCCCTGCACAGCCTCCAGTTGTCGCTGTCCGGTCGGGCGCTGCTGGACGGGCCGGAACTGATCCTGGCCGACCTGCGCGACAGCGAGGGGATCGCGCGGACGATCCGGGACCGACGCCCGGACGTCATCTTCCACGCCGCCGCCCTCAAGCACCTCACCCTGTTGCAGCGGCACCCCGGGGAGGCGATCAAAACCAACGTCTGGGGCACCCTGTCCGTCCTGAACGCCGCTCGCGACGTGGCCAGGTTCGTGAACATCTCCACCGACAAGGCGGCCAACCCGATAAGCGTTCTCGGCTACTCCAAGCGGATCACCGAGCGCCTGACCGCGTACGCCGGCGCCAACGAGGCCGGCACGTTCCTGAGCGTACGGTTCGGCAACGTGCTCAGCAGCCGGGGCTCGGTGGTCACCGCCTTCCGGGCGCAGATCGACGCCGGGCTACCGATCACCGTCACGCACCCCGACGTGACCCGCTACCTGATGAGCGTGCAGGAGGCGGTGCAGCTCGTACTCCAGGCCGCGGCGCTGGGGCGGGACGGCGAGGCACTGGTGCTCGACATGGGCAAGCCCGTACGCATCGACGACCTGGCCCGACAGCTCGCCGCCCAGGCACCCGGCGAGCCCCGGATCGTCTACACCGGTCTGCGACCCGGCGAGAAGCTACACGAGGACCTGCTCGGCGAGGGCGAAACCGACGTCCGACCGCTGCACCCGCTGATCTCGCACGTCTCGGTTCCCCCGTTGAATCCGACCGAGGCGACCGCGCTGGATCCCTTCGACGACCCGGAGAAGGTGATCGAACGCCTCGCCTGGCTCTGCGACCACCCGGACCAGACACTCCGCGCCTCGGCACTGGTGCCGAATACGCGAAACGCTCGCCCTTCCTCGTTCCGATCGACCTGACGAGGTCGGGAACTGGACAGCGGTATGGCGAGTCGCGGGCACTCGTAGCAGGATCCCCGAAGAATTGTCATCGCGTACCCAATAAAATCAATGGCCCCGCCTATTGACTTTTCGACCGGGCGGCGCCGGCTGGGTCGGGACAGGGGCCTGTCACGACGATTTACGACAATCGATCGCAAGCTCTCATCGACGAAAGTAATTCACGTCGCGCAAGCGGACCACGGCGGCATTTCCGGCGACCCGTCACCGTCCCCGATCCATTGGAGACAGTATCGTGACCGAGAAGTTCGGCCTGATCGGCTTCGGCTACTGGGGCACCAATCTCGCCCGGAACCTCGACCAACTGGCACAGTCGCAGTGGCGCTATCTGGTGGATGCCAGTCCCGAACGCCGGCACGCCGCGACAGAGCTGTACCCGCAGGTGCGGGCCACCGACGACCTGGACGAGGTTCTCGACGACGACGACGTCAGCGCGGTCCTGATCGCCACCCCGGCGCCGAGCCACGCACCGCTGGCCCGCCGGGCACTGGCGGCCGGCAAGCACGTCTTCGTCGAGAAGCCGCTGGCGATGTCCGTCGCCGACGCGGTCACGCTTACCGAGACGGCCGACCGCCACGGCCTGGTCCTGATGGTGGGTCACACCTTCGAGTACGTCCCGGCGGTGGAACGGATGCGCGAGTTCATCCGGGCCGGCGAGATCGGTGACGTCCTCTACCTGCACTCCCAACGTCTCAACCTCGGCCGGATCCAGAGCGACCTGCACACGTTCTGGTCCATCGGCCCACACGACGTCTCCATCGCCAACTACCTGCTCGGCGCCGAGCCACGCTGGGTCGCCGCGCAGGGCGGCCGGTACCTGCACGACGGTGTCGAGGACGTCATGTTCGTCACCGTCGGGTATCCGGACGACGTGGTGGCACACATGCACGTGAGCTGGCTGGATCCGGCGAAGACCCGACGCACCACCGTCGTCGGCACCCGCCGGATGCTCGTCTACGACGACCTGAACACCGACGCCCGGCTCACCGTCTTCGACAAGGGCGCGGATCCCCTGGAGCCGGACGGACACGGGAACCGCCGGTACCGGCTGCGCGACGACGCGACGCACGTACCGGTGCTGTCCACGGCGGAACCGCTGGCGGTGGAACTGGGACACTTCCTCGACTGCGTACGCACCGGCGCCCGGCCCCGTACGGACGGCTGGAACGGTGCGCGCGTGGTGGCCGTACTGGAGGCGGCCGACGCGTCGCTGCGGGCCGGTGGCGTGACGGTGACCGTGCCCCGCATTCCCGGTTCGCCGGACATCGCGCAGTCGACGGTCACCCCGGCACCGGTAGGACGGCGGCACACCGACGGTCCGCACCCGGACCTCACCCCCGCCGCGCACTGAACCACCCCGCGCCCGGCGTACTCCGTCCAGCGCAGATCGCCCAGCGCAGATCGCCCAGCGCAGATCGCCCCAGCACAGCTCCCCGCAGCGTGAACACACAGGAGCCCGTCATGCCCCGAATCCCACTGGTCGACCTGGCCGCCGCGTACGCCCGGCACCGCGACGCGATCGACGCCGCCATCCGATCCGTCGTCGACGACACCCGGTTCATCCTCGGCCGGGACGTCGGCGAGTTCGAGTCGGCCTTCGCCGACTTCTGCGGCACCAGCCACGCCATCGGGGTCTCCTCCGGCACCGCGGCGATCCCCTGAGCCTGGCCGCCCTCGGCGTGGGCCCCGGTGACGAGGTGGCCGTCCCGGCACACACCTTCGTCGCCACCGCCGAGCCGGTGAGCTGGCTCGGCGCCCGGCCGCGCTTCGTCGAGGTGGACGAGGAGACCGGCGGCATGGACCCCGACGCGCTGAAGGCGGTCATCGACCGGGTCCGCGCGGTAGTGCCGGTGCACCTCTACGGGCTACCGGTCAACCTGAGCGCGATCGGCGCACTCGCCTCGGCGGCCGGCGTGCCGCTGATCGAGGACGCCGCACAGGCCCACGGGGCGGAGTACGTCCGCGACGACGGCTCGACGATCCGCGCCGGGGCGTACGGCCGGATCGGATGCTTCTCCTTCTACCCGGGCAAGAACCTCGGCGCGTTCGGCGACGCCGGAGCCGTCACCACCTCGGACCCGGCACTCGCCGACCGGATCCGGCGCCTGGCCGACCACGGTCGCACCACCAAGTACGAGCACCTCACCGTCGGCTACGCGGCGCGCCTCGACACGCTCCAGGCGGCCGTGCTGGCGGTGAAGCTGACCACGCTGGCGGAGGGCAACCGACGACGACGGGACCTGGCCGCCGCCTACCGCTCCCGACTCGACGGCGTCGGCGACCTGGTCCTGCCGGTCGAGCCACCGAACCGGCGCGGCGTCCACCACCTGTTCGTCGTGCGCACCCGCCACCGGGAAGGGCTGCTGGCCCACCTGCGGAACGCTGGCATCGGCGCCGGCGTGCACTACCCGATCCCCCTGCACCTGCAACCCGCGTACGCCTCGCTCGGCCACCGGGCCGGCGACCTCCCGGTGACCGAGGCCTGGGCCAGGGAGTGCCTGTCCCTCCCCATCTACCCCGAACTCCCCGACGAGCACCTGGAAGCCGTCGCCGCCGAGGTCCGCTCCTACTTCAACGGTGTGTAAGGAAGGGCCCCTTCTTATCGTTTTCTGTAGAAGAAGGGTCCCCTCCTAACAGGTCAGCGGAGACCGTTGCGGATCGCCACCGCCACCAGCCGCTCGGGGTGGTCGGTGATGATGCCGTCCACACCGAGGTCGATGACCCGCTGCATGACCGCTGGATCGTCGACCGTGTACGGGACCACCTTGAGCCCGTACCGGCGTTGCAGCTCCGGCACCGTTGGTCCGTGGAAGTAGGCCGGATCCTGCCGCAGGTACCAGTCGGTCGACCGCACGGTGCCCTGCGCCGGGTCGTGCACCTGCCAGTTCGCGGAGACCGTTCCCGCACCGGCCGCCCGGACCAGCTTGCCCAGGTCCTGGTACCGCCACCAGTCCAGGCCGGCGGTCCACGGGCTGCGCACCGAGCGGTCGCCGTACACCGCCCGCAGGGAGCACTCGTCGGCCAGGCTGGCGCACTCGGCCGGGCCGTACTGCCAGACCAGGGCCGCGGTCTCGATCTTCCGGTTGAGCTGCCGGGCGTACGTGATGGTCCGCCAGTCGAACGACTGGATCGTCACCCGGTCGGTGAAGCCGGCCTTCTCGATCTCCCGGACCAGCTTGGCGGTGAAGTTGCGGTACGGCTCGGTGTCCGCCACCAGTGGGCTGAGCTTCGTCTCGATGTTCAGCCGTACGTCCCGCCGCCCGCTCGCCTTCACCAGGTCGAACACCTCGTCGAGACTCGGGATCCGAGCCCCCGGCACGGCCACCTGCTCCGGCAGCTCCGGCAGCGTCTTCGACCCGCAGTCGACGGTCCTGATCTGCTTCCACGTCAGGTCGTGGACCAGTTTTCCGACGTACGGGAACGCCTTGTCTCCCGGCCGGGCCGGCGCGGTGTCCTCGCAGTGGCTGCCGTTGATCGTCCGGTCGTGCAGCACCACGAGGTGGCCGTCCCGGGTCACCCCGGTGTCGAGCTCCAGGGTGGAGATCGCCGAATTGTCCAGCGCGTTCCGGAACGCCGGCAGGGTGTTCTCCGGCCTGGTCGCCCGGCCACCCCGGTGCGCCTGGATGTCGAACGGCGCCACGTACCCCCGGGGCAGCGCGATCCGGCGCTGGGCGAGCAGCGTACGCAGCCGGTCCGGGTAGTCGGTGATGATGCCGTCCACCCCGTCGTCCAGCAGCTTGGCCATGGTCGGTACGTCGTCCACCGTCCACGGCACGACCCGGACGCCGTTTCGGTGCGCGTGCGCGACCAGCTCCTTCGTCACGTACGGCCGGTAGCCGGGGTCGGTGACCGTGCCGTTCTGCGGAAAGCCGTGCACCGGCGAGAAGGTGCGGGCGCCGAAGGTCCTGATCGCCCTGATCGGATCGCCGCCGAAGTCGTCGATATCCAGGCCGCCGAGCCAGGGTGACGCCCCCGGTGCACCGGTCTGCAGGAAGTCGTAGTTGGTCAGCGCCACCAGGGGCAGCCGGGGCTCGATCTGACGCATCCGCATCAACGCGCCCCAGTCGAAACTCTGGATGGTGACCTGGTCCAGCAGTCCGGCGGCCCGGATCTCGGCCGCGGTGACCTGGACGAACTGTTCCCGGGGTGCGGTCTCGATCGGTGCGCCGGCCTCCACCTTGGTCTCCACGTTGAGCGTCACGTCGTCCGCGCCGTACCGCCGGACGAGCGCGAAGACCTCCCGGAGCAACGGCATCCGGGCACCCGGAACGGCGAGCTGTCCCGGCTTGTCGGCCAGCGTACGGCTGCGGCAGTCGAGCGTACGCACCTGCGCCAGGGTCAGGGTGTTGACGTACCTGCCGACGTAGGGAAACTCGGTGTCCCCGGGTTCCGCCGGCCTGGTGTCCGCACACTTGGTACCGCTGATCCGGCGGTCGTGGGTGACCACCGCCTGCCGGTCCTCGGTGATCTGCACGTCGAGTTCGAGGGTGCTGACCCCGAGTTGCAGCGCGTTGCCGAACGACGCGAGCGTGTTCTCCACCCGCAGGCCGAGCCCGCCACGGTGGGCCTGGAGGTCGAATCCGCGCGCGGACTCCGGCCGGTGCCGCTCGCCGGCCTGGACGCCGGTCGGCACCCCGGCCAGCACGGTTGCCGTCACCAGCAGCGCGCCGAGGACGTTACGTCGTCGGGACATGGGTATCTCCCGTTCCACAGTGGTGTGCTCCGGAGGTCGGCCTGACCTCCGTCCGGATGCGTTGTCGGAGGTCGCGCCGGGCGGGGCCCCGGCGGTCGGGCACAGCATCACGGCGATCGGCGTCCGGCAGGCGTGCGGCGGGCAACATCGCCGTGAACCGAAATCGACGGCCGACACCGGATGGGACGATCCCCAGGGGTACGGTAGCCAGCGTCGGGGTAGGACGGTCGGCGAGTCGGGTCCACTTTCGGATGATGATCGAGTACGACGATTTGACAGGTACCCGGTGTTGTGCCTCGGCTACAATGAGCCCCGCCCATATCTGACGACCACCACGGGGAGGGGTTGCGATGATTCCGGTTGAGTCGGGCGGCGTGGCGATCGGTGCGGCAGCCGCTGCCGTCATCGGCCAGATCAACGTCGAGATCGACGGTCTGGTCAGCGCGGCGGCGGTGATGCGCGACGAACTGGAACAGGGCTACCGCTCCCAGGTGCCCCAGGTGCACGACGCCATGCAGCCCGGCGCCACGATCGGCGATCGGATCGAGGGCGACGACTGGCGGCACTTGCAGGACCGCTACGACGAGTGCATCCAGAAGACCCTGGAGTCGCTGTACAACCTGGACATGGGCACCGACGCCGTGGCCCAGGCCGCCGACAAGATCGCCGCCAACTACCGCGGCTCCGACGCGTTCGCCCACGCCACCGTGAGCGACGTCCAGAAGGTACTGCCACCGCCCGAGCAGCCGGCACCGCAGACCGCCCCGGCCAGCCAGACGGGAGGCGGCGACAATGGCTGACGCGGCCTACATCCCCCACCTGTGGCAGATGATCGACGCGGCCCAGCAGAAGCTCCAACCGAGCCGGGACCAGGTCTCGGCATGGGAGCGGGCCTCGGGAATGCTCAGCAACCACGCCTCGAGACTGCAGGATTGCCGTGCTCAGCTCGCCGCGCTCTGGCCACCGGAGCAGAACGCCGCCTCGGCCGCGTACATGGCCGAGTTGGACCGGCTGATCGTGGCGGCCCAACAGACGTCGACCGCCGCCCAGAACAACGCGACGCACATCGGCCATGTGGCGGACGCGATCGACCAGGCGCGGGGCAAGTTGAAGCCGATCTACGACGAGTACGTCAAGAACCAGGCAGCGCTGGCGGACTACCAGAAGCAGGTCGAGAAGGCCGGCGACGTGGGCGGACTGCTCGGCGGGGCCGCCGGTCAGAAATGGGGGCTCGGCGCCCTCGGCCGGAAGGCCGGCGACTTCCTGGGCGAGAACGCCATGGAGACGTTCACCTCGCCACCGGTGAGCGACGCGCAACAGGCGGCGCTGGTCGCGCGGGCCCGTGCGGTGCAGGTGGAGGTGGACGGCGCGGCCCGGGACGGCAGCAACCGGGTCCAACCCCCGCCGGAGTATCTCCCACCGAGGAACGTCGAGGAGCAGGAGAGTAAGGAACGCTCTGCCAAGAGGAGCCGGGCGAGGATTCCCCCCGAGGTCAACCCGCCGCCGCACCGTCGGGGTGAGCCGGAGGACACCGACAAGCCCGGCTACATCGAAGGCACATCCCCGCCGGACCTGCACACCGAACACACTCCGACGAACGTCACGACACCGATCTACCCGCCGGATGGTCCGAGCCTGACCGGGGTCACCCCACCGACGACCACCCTGCCCGGACCGACGCTTCCGCCCGCTCCTCCGGTGCCCACACCACCGCCCACCGTCACTCCCGGCCTCCCGATCGGGCCTCCACTGATCGGAGGACCGCCGGTCGGCCCCATCAGCACCGGCGGCGTTCCCCGGGGACCCGGCGGCACGGGCAAGGTCGGCCTGGGCCCGACCGCCCTCAGCGCGGGGGTACCGCCGGGTGGGGTCATTGGGGCCAAGCCCGGCGGAAACGTCGGCGGTGTACCAGGCGGATCGGGCAGAGCTGGTGGCGCACCCCGGGCGAACCCGGTCGGTGGCGTGATCGGACAGTCCGGCCAGGGCGCGGGTCGGCCCGGGGCGGCCGGTGCGGCCGGTGGCGCTGGAGCAGGTCGCGGGTCGGGGACGGGCCGGGCCGGCGCGGCCGGAGGATCTGGTTCCTCCGGCATGGTCGGCAGCCAGCGCGGCCGAAAGAGCGGGGACGAGCAGGACACGCGTCACTGGGACCCGGACAATCCGTGGGCAGTCGAGGAGGGCGTCGCCCCCGAGATCGAGCCGAACCGGACCGTCGGGCGGCACGAGCCCGGCACCGGGGTCATCGGGAAGGATCGGTGAGGGTTCGCGGCCGACGCGGAACGTGGCTGCCGCGCTGGTGCGCGGCGACCGCCTGCGGAATCCTCACGGTTCTGGTCGGTGCACCGCCGGCGTTCGCGGACGCGGAGCGGGACCGGCAGTGGCACCTACGCGCCCTCAACGTCGCCGAGGCACACCGGATCACCCAGGGCGCCGGTGTGGTGGTCGCGGTGATCGACACGGGGGTCCGGGCGAGCCATCGCGACCTGGTCGGCAACGTCCTGCCCGGAGTCGACCTGACCGGAGAGGGCGGCAACGGCCAGCAGGACGCCCACGGGCACGGCACCGCGATGGCCGGATTGATCGCCGCGCACGGACACGGACCGGGCAACGCCGACGGCGCGCTGGGCATCGCGCCAAAGGCCAAGATCCTCCCCATTCGTGACGCGAAATCGGAGGTCGGCAATGCCCAGAACCTCCCAACTGCCATCGACCAGGCGGTACAGCGGGGGGCGAAAGTGATCTCGCTGTCGCTGAGCAGCGGAGCCTTCGACCGGCTCCGGGAGTCGGTCGACAAGGCGCTCGCCGCCGACGTCGTCCTGGTGGCAGCCGTTGGCAACCGGCCCGACGCCAGGTTCGTCGGCTACCCGGCGTCGTACCCGGGTGTGCTGGCGGTCGGCGCCAGTGGCCAGGACGGAAAACTGGCGCCGGTCAGCGTTACCGGAAAGGCGGTGGGGATCGTCGCGCCGGGCGAGGACATCGCGACCACCAGCCGCACCGGTGACTACAAGTCCGCGACCGGAACGAGTGACTCGACGGCGATCGTGGCCGGCGCGGCGGCGTTGGTCCGGGCGAAGTATCCGAACCTCTCGGCGACCGAGGTCGAACACCGGCTCACCGCGACCGCCACCGACAGGGGCGCACCCGGCCGCGACCCCGAGTACGGCTACGGCGTACTCAATCTCGTCGAGGCGCTCACCGCCGACGTCAAGCCCGCCGAGTCGCAACCGTCGCCCGACGTGTCCACGCCAGCGGCGGACGATCCGTCCGAGCCGGCGGCCGCACCACCGGACGCCGGGGCGTCGCCCGGCATCACGCTGAGCCCGGTCGCATACGTCGTCGGCGCGCTCTGCCTGCTGCTGGTGCTGGCCGGCGTCGGCGTACTCGTCTGGCTGCTCGTACGCTCCGGCCGCCGTCGGCGCGGTCCGCCCGGCCAGTCGAGCACTCCCCCGCATCCGCCCGCACCGCCGGGGAATTATCCGGCGACGCCGACGACCGGCCCGCCCGGCTCCGGGTATCCGCCGTCCGGGTATCCGCCGTCCGGATATCCGCCTCCGGGCCATCCGGGCGCACCGCACCAGCCGACTCCGGGGTACGGCCAGTCCGGTCAGCCCCGCCCACCGACGCATCCCGGTGCTCCACATCCGGGCGGGTAGCAGCTGACAGCGCCGGCACGGCCGGAACCCGGGGTTCACGGGCCGGGCGTCGACGGGGTGGGCGTACCGTCCAGGCATGGCGGAGGGCGGGCCCGAGGACTGGGCCGAACAGCGACGACAGGCGGTGGCCGCGCACGCGGCGGCCGACGAGCGTCGTCGGAACGCGGAGACGGAACAGGCCCGGCAACTCGTCGTGTCGTTCGTCCGGGAGGCTCGGGAACGCGGACTGCGGCAGACGCCGCTGATCGCGATCGCCTACAACGGACGGAGCCGCTACCGCACCCCGTTGACCGGCTGGTACCTCGACATCGCGCTGATCCACGCGGTCGACGGGGACGGGGCGTTCTACGTGCTCACGGTGCCGGCCAGCCTACGGGCCCGGCTGACCGGGGCGACGCCGGAGCCGTCGTCACCGAAGCTGATCGTCGGTGAGGGCGGACCGGACGGTCAGTCGATGCCGCTGCACGCGATGCTCCGCAGGCGGCTCGACGCGGGAGACACCTGGCCGTGACCGGGGCGGCAGTGGTCAGGCGCCCTTGAGCACCTCGGTGACCAGCGACCGCGCCTCCTCCTGGAGCCGACCGAGATGCTCCGGCCCCCGGAAGGACTCGGCGTAGATCTTGTAGACGTCCTCGGTGCCGGACGGCCGGGCCGCGAACCACCCCGACTCGGTGGTGACCTTCAGACCGCCGATCGCGGCACCGTTGCCCGGAGCGTTGGTCAGGGTTGCCGTGATCGGTTCCCCGGCCAGCTCGGTGGCGGTGACCTGGTCCGGCGAGAGTCGCCCGAGCACCGCCTTCTCGTCCCGGTTGGCCGGCGCGTCGATCCGGGCGTACGCCGGCTCGCCGAACCGGGCCACCAGGTCGGCGTAGTGCTCGCTGGGCGACCGCCCGGTCACCGCGATGATCTCGGAGGCCAACAGGCAGAGCAGGATGCCGTCCTTGTCGGTGGTCCAGGTCCTGCCGTCGCGGGCCAGGAACGACGCCCCGGCGCTCTCCTCGCCACCGAATCCGACCGAGCCGTCCAGCAGCCCCGGCACGAACCACTTGAAGCCCACCGGGACCTCGAGTAGCCGACGTCCCAGGTCGGCGGCCACCCGGTCGATCATCGAGGACGACACCAGTGTCTTGCCGATCGCCGCGTCGGCGGCCCACTCCGGCCGGTTGCGGTACAGGTAGGAGATCGCCACCGCCAGGTAGTGGTTCGGGTTCATCAGGCCGCCGTCGGGGGTGACGATGCCGTGCCGGTCGGCGTCCGCATCGTTGCCGGTGGCGACCTGGTACTCCGAGCGGCGCGCGATCAGCGAGGCCATCGCGTGCGGGGACGAGCAGTCCATCCGGATCTTGCCGTCCCAGTCCAGGGTCATGAACCGCCAGGCGGGGTCCACCAGCGGGTTCACCACGGTCAGGTCCAGCCCGTGCCGGGACGCGATCTCTCCCCAGTACGCCACGCTGGCCCCACCCAGCGGGTCCGCGCCGATCCGTACCCCGGCCGCCCGGACCGCCGACAGGTCCACCGCCGAGGGAAGATCGTCGACGTACGCGGCCAGGAAGTCGTACCGGCCGGTGGTCTCGGCGGCCCGCGCCCGGGCGTACGGGATCCGGCGTACCTCGCGGAGGCCGTCGGCCAGTAGTGCGTTGGCCCGGTCCTGGATCCACCTGGTCGCGTCGGTGTCCGCCGGCCCGCCGTGCGTCGGGTTGTACTTGAAGCCGCCGTCCGAGGGCGGGTTGTGCGACGGGGTGATCACCACCCCGTCGGCGAGCCCGCCGGTACGACCCCGGTTGTGCGTGAGGATGGCGTGTGACAGCGCCGGCGTCGGCGTGTACCCGTCCCTGCTGTCGACCAGCACGGTCACCTCGTTGGCGGCGAGTACCTCGATCGCGCTCACGGAGGCGGGTTCCGAGAGGGCGTGGGTGTCGCGGGCCAGGAACAGCGGCCCGTCGATCCCCTGCGCCCGGCGGTAGTCACAGGTCGCCTGGGTGATGGCCAGGATGTGGTCGGAGTTGAACGCGCCCCGCAGGCTCGACCCCCGGTGCCCCGAGGTGCCGAACGCGACCTGCTGCGCCGGGTCGGCGGGGTCGGGGTGCTCGGCGTAGTACGCGGTGACGAGCCGGGGCACGTCGACCAGGTCCTCGGGCTCGGCGGGCTGGCCGGCGCGGGCGTGGACCGACATCGGTGGGGCCTCCTTCTGACACGGAACTGTGCACGCTCTCCGGCCGATCGGCGGGAGCCCGATCGCCCGGTGGTGACCGGCGGGAGCCGGATCGCCCGGTGGTGACCGGCGACGTCAGGGCTCGATGCGCTGCCCCTTGCCGACGACCACGATCCCACGGTCGGAGACCGTGTACCGCTCGCGGTCCCGTTCCAGGTCCACGCCGATCTCCGCGCCCTCGGGTACCACCACGTTCTTGTCGAGGATGGCGTTGCGGACCACCGCGTGCCGGCCGATCTGCACCCCCTCCATCAGTACCGAGCCTTCCACGTGGGCCCAGGAGTGCACCCGGACATTCGGCGAGACCACGGAATTCTCCACCAGCGATCCGGAGATCACCACGCCGGGAGAGATCATCGAATCGACCGCCCGGCCCACCCGCTCCTCCAGACCGTGGACGAACTTGGCCGGCGGCCACGGCGGATGGTCGGTGTAGATCGGCCAGTCGTAGTTGTAGAGGTTGAAGACGGGGTGAACCGCGATCAGGTCCATGTGCGCCTCGTAGAACGAGTCCAGCGTTCCCACGTCCCGCCAGTAGCCCCGGTCCCGGTCGGTGCTGCCCGGCACCTCGTTGTCCCGGAAGTCGTAGACGTTGGCCTCGCCCCGCTCCACCAGCATCGGGATGATGCTGCCGCCCATGTCGTGTTTGCTGGTCCGGTCGGCCGCGTCGCGCTCGACCGCCTCACAGAGCACCTTGGTGGAGAAGACGTAGTTGCCCATCGACGCGTAGATCTCGTCCGGCGCGTCCGGCAGCCCCTGGGCGTCGGTCGGCTTCTCCCGGAACGCCCGGATCCGCCGGCCGTCCTCGGCCACCTCGATCACCCCGAACTGATCGGCCGAGGCGAGCGGCTGGCGGATGCCGGCCACCGTGACCCCGGCGCCGGAGGCGATGTGGTCGTCCATCATCTGCCGGGGATCCATCCGGTAGATGTGGTCGGCGCCGAACACGATGACGTAGTCCGGCTGCTCGTCGTTGATCAGGTTGAAGCTCTGGTAGATCGCGTCCGCCGATCCGGCGAACCACCACGGCCCGCGCCGCTGCTGCGCCGGTACCGGCGTCACGTAGTTGCCCAGCAGGTTCGACATCCGCCAGGTCTTGGTGACGTGCCGGTCGAGCGAGTGCGACTTGTACTGGGTCAGCACCACGATCTTCAGGAAGCCACCATTGGCCAGGTTGGACAGCACGAAATCGACCATCCGGTACATGCCACCGAACGGGACGGCCGGCTTGGCCCGGTCCGCGGTGAGGGGCATCAGGCGCTTGCCCTCGCCTCCGGCCAGGACGATCGCGAGGACCTTGGCTGACATGTCCCGACGGTAACGGAGCCGGGGGCGCTCCGCACAGGGCTCGTCGTGTTCATCCCACCAAGATCGCTAACGGCCAGTTCGTCCGACTGGTCCGGGCGGGAGGATCGCCGTGGGTCCGCCGTTCCGTGCAACAGTTCGACGGTCGCCCGCGTCCCGGGGTGGAAGGAGGTGTCATGAACGATGCAGTCGACCACGGTTTCGAGGACTTCGTCCGCGCCCGTTCCGAGGCACTGATGCGCTACGGGTACGTGCTGACCGGCAACCCGCACGACGCCGCCGACCTGACGCAGGAGGCGTTGGCCCGGCTCGGGTCCGCCTGGTCCAGGGTCCGCCGGCGGGACGACCCGGAGGGGTACGTACGGACGACGATGGCTCGGCTGCAGATCAGTTGGTGGCGACGACGACGGCACGAACGCCTCGTCGACGAGATTCCGGAGCGGGAGCACCTCGATCCGGGGTTCGCCCGCGCGGACGGGGACGGTGGGCTCTGGCGGGCCCTCGCCGGCCTGCCCCGGCGGCAGCGCACGGTACTGGTACTGCGCTACTACGAGCACCGCGACGACGAGGAGATCGCCCGCCTGCTCGGCATCTCCCGGGGAACGGTACGCAGCCAGGCGGCCCGAGGGCTGGACAAGCTGCGCGCGGCCTGGCTGCCGGGCCCCGCCGTGGCCGAGGGCGGTGCCGTCACCTCGTCCGGGGACACCGCCGTCGCGTCGGCCGGGGCCGGGGAGCCGACGCCGGAGACAACCGGGAGGAAGCGGTGACGGGCGGGGAGATGAGCGACCAGTTGGAGCGGGAACTGGTTCGTACCCTGGACGGCGCGGCCGCCTCGGCGCCGACGCCGGACGGAGAATTCCTGGCCGGAGTACGCGGGCGGCAGCAGCGACGCCGACGTCGACGTACCGCCGTCGCCGCCGCCTGCGGGGTCGCGCTCACCGTCGTCGCCAGCCTGACCGTGGTACGCCTGGGCGCGCCACCGCCGACGCTGACCGACCCGGCACCGGCGGTGGCCGCCTGGTCCGGCACGGTACCGGCCTTCACCACCGCCCTGGAATCGCCGGAGCGGGTCTGGCCGGAGGCGGTACGCCGGCTCCCAGGAACGCTTCCGGACGGCCGGGAGTACGGAGTCCTCGCGATACTCGACGACGACAGGTACCTGGTGGAGTCCCCGAGGTGGGGTGCGCGGTCGATCCCCGAGAACCAACTCGCCTCGTACGTGTCCCCGCAGGCGCCGCCCTCGGTCTTCGACGTACGGGCCGGTACGGTGCGCGCGCTGGGCGATCCGACGGCGGCGGCCGGGAAGACCCGCTACGGCGTTCCCGACTTCGCCGTGCTCGGCGACGAGTTGCTCTGGTGGGCGACCTACATCAGGGGAGACATCTTCGTGCGGGAGCTGTGGTCCGCCCGCCTCGACGGCACCGCCGCCCCGCGCCTGCTGCACACCCCGGCCCCGGCCGATCGCGCGTTGCCCACTCTCGGCGTCGCCGGCGACCATGTCTACTGGTACCAGGAGGGCGCTCCGGCCGGGATCTACCGACTTTCCGCCGCTGGCGGCACCCCGACGCCCGTTCCGGGCGCCGAAGGCTTCTACCCCGCCGTGTCCGGCCCCGGCCATGACGGGCTGTCACCCTGGGTGGACAACGCGGACGTCCCGTCGCCGACCTCTGGCGAGCTGTGGAACCTGGTCACCGGCCAGCGCCTGCGCTGGACGACACAGCCGTCCGCGAACGTCTCGTGCGACCCGGTCCTGTGCTCCGGCCAGACGCGGGACGGACAGCCGTTCGTGCAGCGGCTCGACGGCAGCGGCTACCAGTTGCTCCCGTACCGTGGCTCGTTCAATTTCCAGATGTACCCCGCCGTCGACGGTCGGTTCGGGGTGGGCGCGGTACGCGTCGACGGTGGGCCGGCACCCTTCGTCTGGGACCGCTCGACCGGGCGGACGGCGTTGATCACGACGGTGCCGCCGAACCCGATCACGACGGTGTCCCCGGGCGGGGCGAAGCCGGCTCGGGACGCCCCGGCGACGCTCCTGGGCCGGGCGCTGCTCGGCGCCGACGCGGCGACGGTGCAGTGGTGGGACGGCGCGGGCGGGTTCTACCTTCTCGACCTGCGGGCGATCGGATGACCGGTCCGGCCGGTCACCGCTCCAGCTCACCGCGCCGGTCACCGCTCCAGATCACCGCTCCAGATCACCGCGCCGGTTACCGCTCCAGATCACCGCTCCAGATCACCGCTCCAGCGCCTCGCCGGCCGCCGTGACGACGGCGTCGGCCAGTACGCCGAGGGACCGGGAGTCGAGCCGCCACTGCTGCCAGTAGAGCGGCACGTCGATGAACGCCTCCGGGTCGACCGGAACCAGCGGACCGGCCGCCTCGTAACGGTCGGTCTGCTGGTACGGCAGCATCCCCCAGCCGAGGCCGAGCCGGATCGCCTCCGGGAAGTCCCCGGTCGACGGAAGGTAGCTGCGGGGCGGGTCCCAGGCCCGGGGGGCCCGCTGGCGGAGGTAGCGGTCCTGGAGGTCGTCCCGCCGGTCGAAGACGAGCATCGGCGCCCGGGCCAGGTCGTCGATCGTCGGCCCGTCGGGCAGCCAGGTCCGGACGAATTCGGTACTGGCCATCGGTCGGTAGCGCATCCGTCCGAGCGGCCGGACCGCGCAGCCCTGCACCGGCCGGTCCTCGGAGGTGATCGCGGCCATCACGGTGCCCTGCCGGAGGAGTTCCACGGAATGGTCCTGGTCCTCGCGGTAGACGTCGACGCAGACCCGCTGCCGGGCTGCCGCTGCCAGCGCGGGCAGCACCCACGTGTTCAGGGAGTCCCCGTTGACCACGACCGGGATCCGGGTGAACTCGGCCGGACCGGCGGCGGAGTCGTACCCCAGTTCCTGGACCGCGTCGGTTTCCAGCAGGGCGACCTGGCGGGCCAGCCGCAGCACGACCTGGCCGGATCGGGTCGGCCGGGTCGGCTTGGCCCGCTCGACCAGGATCCGCCCCACGCTCGTCTCCAGGGCCTTCATCCGCTGGCTGACGGCGGACGGGGTGACGTGAAGCTGCCGGGCGGCGGCCTCGAACGATCCGTGGTCGACCACCGCGACAAAGGTACGGAGCTGCTCGAACTGTACGTCCATGATAAGCAACTCTAATGAGTCGTGAAAAACATTAGCTGGAGTACGCCGAACCGGCTCCCTAGGGTCGGGTCTGTGCCTATCTCCTCGGGCCTCGCGCCCGTCACCGAACTGGTGCCCGTCCTGGCGACCGGGTTCGGCGTCGGGCTGTCCCTGATCGTGGCGATCGGCGCCCAGAACGCGTACGTGCTCCGGCAGGGCATCCGGGCCGAGCACGTCCTTCCGCTCGTCGCCATCTGCGCGGTCTCGGACGCCGTCCTGATCCTGGCCGGCATCACCGGGATCGGGACCGTCGTCGCGCACGCCCCGGCCACGCTCACCGTCGTCCGCTGGGCCGGCGCCGCGTTCCTGGTCGGTTACGGGCTCCTCGCGGCCCGCCGGGCCGTCGGCACCCAGAGCCTGGACACCGCGAGCGGTGGCGGCGCCGCGTCGAGGCGTACCGCCGTGCTCACCATGCTGGCAATGACCTGGCTCAACCCGCACGTCTACCTCGACACCGTGCTGCTGCTCGGCTCGATCGCCAACACACACGAAGGGTCCGGCCGCTGGACGTTCGGCGCCGGAGCGGCGCTCGCCAGCTTCGCCTGGTTCGCCGCGCTCGGCTACGGCGCCCGCCTGCTCGGGCGGGTCTTCGCCCGCCCGGTGGCGTGGCGGGTCTTCGCCCGCCCGGTGGCGTGGCGGGTCCTCGACGCCCTGATCGCGATCGTCATGGTCACCATCGGCGTCAGCCTGGTCGCCAACGGCTGACCCCGGGCCGGCGTCCTCGCCCCGGTACGCCTCCGCCGTCCCACCGGTCCGGCAACCCGCCGAACCCGTGGCGTCCGACCCGCCGAACCCGTGGCGTCCGACCCGGCCGGCTCCTCTCGGGCGGATCGGTTCCGGCTGCACTAGGGTGCCGGCTGTGACCGATACGACGCCCGACGACCGGCGGCTCCGGGTGGACCTGTTGACCCGGGAGTACCCCCCGGAGGTGTACGGCGGAGCCGGAGTACACGTCGAGTACCTCGCCCGGGAACTCCGCTCCCGCGCCGACACCCGGGTGCACTGCTTCGGCGCGCCCCGACAGCCGCCGTACGCCGAGCCGGGCGTCACCGCGTACCCCGAACCGGCGACCCTGGCCGGCGCGAACGCCGCGCTGCGCACGATGGGCGTGGACCTGGAGATGGCGGCCGGTTGCGCCGGCACCGACGTCGTACACAGCCACACCTGGTACGCCAACCTCGCCGGCCACGTCGCCAAGCTGCTGCACGGCGTGCCGCACGTGGTGACCGTACACAGCCTGGAGCCGCTGCGACCATGGAAGGCCGAGCAGCTCGGCGGCGGCTACGCGCTCTCCTCCTGGTGCGAGCGGACCGCGCTGGAGGCCGCCGACGCGGTGATCGCGGTCTCCGCCGGGATGATGCGGGACCTGCTCGCCGCCTACCCGTCGGTCTCCCCGGACCGGGTCCGGGTGGTGCACAACGGCATCGACACACACCAGTACGCCCCGGACCCCGGCACCGACGTGCTGGCCCGGCTCGGTATCGACCCGGACCGGCCCAGCGTGACGTACGTCGGCCGGATCACCCGGCAGAAGGGGCTGCCCTACCTGCTCCGGGCGGCCCGGACGCTACCGCCGGAGGCGCAACTCGTCCTGCTGGCCGGCGCCCCTGACACGGCGGAGATCGCCGCCGAGGTCGAGGAACTCGTCGCCGAACTGCGGAACAGCAGGGAGGGCGTGGTCTGGGTCGCCGAGATGCTGCCCAAGCCCGAGGTGATCCAGATCCTCACCCACAGCACGGTCTTCGTCTGCCCGTCGATCTACGAGCCGATGGGCATCGTCAACCTGGAGGCGATGGCCTGCGAGACCGCCGTGGTCGCCACGGCCACCGGCGGCATTCCCGAGGTGGTCGCGGACGGCTCCACCGGCCTGCTGGTGCCGATCGCACAGGCCACCGACGGTACGGGCACCCCGCTGGACCCGGACCGTTTCGTCGCCGACCTCGCCGCCGCGATCATCGAGGTGCTGGCCGACCCGAAGCGGGCCGTCGAGTTCGGCCGGGCCGGCCGACGCCGCGCCGTCGAGCACTTCTCCTGGGACTCGATCGCCGACCGGACGATGACCCTCTACCACTCAGTGCTGGCCTGACCCCTCGCCTGCCCCCCTCGCCTGACCCCGGACCCTCCCGTGATCACGAAGAGTTCGGCCTGCCCGCGCAGGCCGGACGTTACCGGATCACGGAGAAATCGCCTGTGGATGAGGTGGGGGGT
>NZ_JADPUN010000423.1 GCF_015690345.1 Plantactinospora alkalitolerans
TCCCGGAACTTGGCCGGAAGGATCAGCCGGCCCGGGGGACAGCGGCGCCGCGAACGTCGCTGGAAGGGCGAGGGGGTTGGGCCGGTGTTTCTCGGCACGCACACTCCGCGCCTGGACGAAAAGGGCCGGCTGATCCTTCCGGCCAAGTTCCGGGATGAGCTGGCGGGAGGTGTCGTGATCACCAAAGGGCAGGAGCGCTGCCTCTACGTCTTCCCGATGCCCGAGTTCCAGCGCATCGCGGGGCAGTTGCGCGAGCAGCCGATGACACACAAGGCGGCCCGGGCGTACGGCCGGGTGTTCTTCGCCAGCGCCCATGACGAGATCCCGGACAAGCAGGGCCGGGTCACCATTCCGATCCACCTCCGGGAGTACGCGGCGTTGGACCGGGAGCTGGTGGTGATCGGGGCGAGCACCCGGGTGGAGATCTGGGACAAGCGGGCCTGGGAGAGCTACCTCGCCGACAGCGAAGGAGACTTCGCCGACATCGAGGAGGGGGTGCTGCCGGGCGGACTGTAGGGCGCTGCCTGCCAACGCCCGACGTACTGCGAGATCTCCACCCGCTCGAAGTTCCTGGCGCCTCTTCCCCGGTGCCAGGCGCGATCTCCCGACACGGTCCGACGGTCGGACCCGGGAGACCAGAGCGGATGGGGATCTGGCGGTACGACGAGCAGCAACGGTAACCAGGGCACGTCCGGACGGAACAGCAGTCAGTGGGGGTCGACATGGGGGAGCTACGCGGTACGCACGTGCCGGTGCTGCTTGAGCGATGTCTCGAGCTGCTCGCCCCCGCGCTGGACCGGGACGACCGGACGACCGTGTACGTCGACGCCACGCTCGGCCTGGCCGGGCACGCCGAGGCGGTGCTGGCCGCGCATCCGCGTACCGTCCTGATCGGACTGGACCGGGACACGGAGGCGCTCGCCCACGCGCGGGCCCGCCTCGACCGGTACGCCGACCGGATCCACCTGGTGCACGCGGTCTACGACGAGTTCGCCGAGGTACTGGACGGGCTCGGTTACGCCCGGGTCGACGGCGTGCTGTTCGACCTCGGTGTCTCCTCGCTCCAACTCGACGCGCCCGACCGCGGGTTCGCCTACGCCCAGGACGCGCCGCTGGACATGCGGATGGACCAGTCGACCGGTACGACCGCCGAAGAGGTGGTCAACACCTACACGCACGGTGAGTTGGCCCGGGTACTACGGGTCTACGGCGAGGAGCGGTTCGCCGGTCGGATCGCCTCGGCGATCATCCGGGAACGGGAGCGGACCCGGCTCACCTCGTCGGCGCGGCTGGCCGAGCTGGTCCGGGACTCGATTCCGGCACCGGCCCGACGAACCGGTGGACATCCGGCGAAGAGGACGTTTCAGGCTTTGCGGATCGAGGTAAACCGGGAGCTGGCCGCGCTGGAGACGGCGCTGCCGGCCGCCCTGGACGCGTTGTCACCCGGCGGTCGCGCGGTGGTGCTGTCCTACCACTCCCTGGAGGACCGGATCACCAAGCAGGCGCTCGCCGGCCGGGCCCGGAGCACGGGACCGGTCGACCTTCCCGTCGAGCTGCCCGGCACCGGGCCGATGCTGCGGCTGCTCAGCCGGGGGGCCGAGCTGGCGGGCGAGTCGGAGGTCGAGGCCAATCCGCGCGCCGCATCGGTGCGGCTGCGGGCGGCGGAGCGGATCGAGCAGGACGGCACGAACGGTACGGAGACGACGACGAGGAGGGCCGCCCGCGAACGGCCCCGCCGAGTCGCCGGGGAAGTACGCACGTCCGGTGCGGGGGTAGCGGACGGGTCAGGGGCAGTACGACGGGAGATGCCGCGATCGCCAGGGGACGGCAGCGGCACGACAGTACAGGGGGAGGGATGATGAACGTCAACAAGCGCGACCGCGGGGGCCAACCCGACGCGTCGCGCGGCGCAGAGCAGCGTACACCGCGGTCGGGGGGCCGGACCACGGTGGAGCGGGCTTCGCAGGCGGGCAACAGCCGGTCGAAGCCGGCATCGGGAACTCGCGGCCGGGGGGCGCGACAGTATCCGACACAGGGCAGCGCCGCACTGCGGGAGCGGGCCTGGGAACAGCCGGACGAAGCCACGCCGGAACTGCGGGTCTGGGACAGTTCCGAGGAGCGGCCCGACCGCTCCCCGGAGTCCGACGCGCCCGCGCGGCGTACCCGGCTCCGGGTGACGCCACCGCGTCCGGTCGCCCGGCCCCGGGTCTCGTTCGTGGTGCTGGTCCTGGTGCTGGTGGTCGGCGGGATGCTCGGCATCCTGGTGGTCAACAGCAAGATCAACGAGAACGCCTTCCGGCAGGAACGGCTACAGCAACAGCAGTCCACGTTGGACGTCCAGCAGCAGGAGCTGGAGCAGAAGATCGCCGAGGCGGAGGTGCCGGGCAACCTGGCCGCCCGGGCCCGCAAGCTGGGCATGGTCGACTCCGGGCCACCCGCCTTCATCCGGCTGCCCGACGGCCAGGTGATCGGAGTACCGCAGCCGGCCGGCGGCGAGCCCGCCATCACCAGCCCGCAGGGTGCCGGGGGATAACGCCGATGGCGCCGCGGTCCGAGGAGCCGCGCCGGGACGCTTCGGTGTCCCGGCGCGGCTCGTCACGTACGGGTGCCGGCCGGGAGCCGGACGAACGCGGCGCCGGCCACGGCGGGCGCTCCGGCTCCGGGTCGGGCCTCGGGGGCATCTCCGACGCCCGCGCCTACACCCCGCGCGGTCGAACTGTGCGCGACAACCCCGAACCGACCCGGCGGGTGCCGACCGGCGGCGACGCCGCCAGGTCCCGCCGTACTCCCCGGTCCGGCCGCTCGACGGACCCGTTCCGACCCGCGTTGCAGGTGCTCGACGGCGGCCGGTCCGGCACCTCGCGGGCCACCCGGCGGACCGCCGCGACGGGCACCGGACGCACCATCACCCCGCGCCCGGTCCGGGGCGGCGACGTGGCGAAACCGGTCCGGCGGCGCCCGGCCGACGGCGCCGGACCGGTTTCGCC
>NZ_JADPUN010000424.1 GCF_015690345.1 Plantactinospora alkalitolerans
CCGCGGCGGCGAGGGCGCGGGCGCCGGCCGTGGTCAGTTCGATGTCGGCGTCGAGGTAGATCCGGGGGAAGCCCCGCGCCGCCCGGTCACCCGCGTTCAGCGCGGCCGGTTTCGACGGCGCGGCCAGTTCGCACACGGTGACCCCGGGCACCGAGCCGGCCACCTGGGCCGTCGTGTCGGTGCAGCCGTTGGCCGCCACGACCACGTCGAACTCGCCCGGTTCGGCGTCCGACAACAGCGTCCGCAGGGTCCGGCCGAGCACCGCCGCCTCGTTGTGCGCGGCAATGACCACGCTGGTCACCACGGTGCCCGCCCGGTCAACGCGAGCCGGAGCCGGCGGGTGGCGTTGCGTCGGCGCAGTCGCCAACCCCGGTATTCCCGCAGGTCCAGTGGGGCCGCCTGGACCACCCGGGCCGAGTGCCGCATCTGGGCCGTCCAGTCCGCGACGGTGGTCACCCCGGTACGGCGGGCCGAGAGCGGCCGGCGGGCCATGAAGTCGGCATCGGTGCGGTAGATGGTGTGCGGACTGCGTGGGTCGTCCATGTGGTCCTCGGGCAGGAACGGGTGGTACCAGCCGTTCACCCAGCCGAGCCGGGCCGCGCGCAGGCACCAGGCGGTGAAGGTCTCCCCGCCGGTGAGCGGGCCGACCTGGTCCAGGGTCTCGCGCCGGAGCAGGTAACCGCTGCCCTGCACCCAGTGGTTGCGGAACAGGCGGTGCCCGCCGGGATAGTCGGCCAGCTTGGCCGCGACCAGGTCGTCGTCGACGTCCTCGTCGGGGAAGCGCCAGGTGCCGATCACGCCGAACTCCGGTACGTCCCGGTGCGCCCGGCGCAGGATCCTCAGCCAGTCCGGATCGGGCAGGCAGTCGTCGTCCACCTTGCTCAGGTACGTCCCGGTCGCGGACTGCCACAGCCAGTTGGTGGGCTCGGTCAGCCCCGCGTTGGCCGGGCTGTGCCGGAACCGGTGCACCCGTGGGTGATGGCGAAACACCTCGACCGCGTCCAGGGTCGGCCGGTCGGTGCCGTTGTGCCAGAGCCAGACGCGGGCGTCCGCCGGGCACGTACGGAGCAGGTGGGGCAGCGACAACCGGACGTACTCCGGTCGGTCGTACGTGATCATGAGGATGTCGATGCCGCCGTCGCCGGTCATCCGACCGCCCACCTCCGCTCGGTCATGCCGTTGCCTCCACCCCGTCGGCCGGGCGGCCCGGGCGCCCCGACTCGATCCGATTGGTGCGTTCCGCCCTGGTGAGCCGCCACAGCGCCCCGATCAGCCCGAGGAGCACGTGCACCGTGATGAAGAAGGTCGTGAAGTACATCGAGTCGAAGGTGAAGCCGGAGACCCCGGCGACCCCGATCGCCACCGCGAGCACCGACGCGAGATCCCGGTCCCGCTCCGTCCGGGCGAACCGGCGGACCCGACCCGCGACCACCACACCGGACAGGAAGAAGGCGGCGAGCCCGACCACCCCGATGATGCCGCCCTGGACGAGGGTGGTCAGCCACTGGTTGTCGAGGAGCTGGTACAGCTCGGGCAGGAAGGTGCCGATGCCGCGCCCGAGCCACGGCCGTTCGTGGATGAACGGCGTGACGTAGTCGTAGTCCTCCACCCGGGCCTGCACACTGGGGTCGTTCTCGCCGGCCAGCAGCAACGACTTGATCGCGGCCAGCAGACCGGGCCGGACGACCTGGATCAACGCGGTGAGAAAGCAGCCGACCACCAGGACGTTGAAGGTGGTACGCAGCGGCCAGACCAGGATGAACAGCAGGATGGCGGCGCCCAGGGCGAGCACACCGGTCCGGGACAGCGAGATCGGGATGACGCCGGCCTGGAACATCGCCAGCGCCCCGTAGATCTGCCGGTCCCGCCGGCTCGTCGAGAACCGGGCGAAGTGGATCGCCACCACCAGGCCGATCACCATCAGCACGCTGAACTCGATGTAGTGCCCGGCGGTGCCGGCGACCCGGACCAGCCCGTCGCCGCCCCGGTCGCGGAACCCGACGACCTCCTTGTGGAAGGTCAGCAACGGGGGCAGCTTCATGTACGTCGTCAGGTCGATCCGGAACATGAACTGGGTCAGCGCGACGAAGGCCATGAACGAACAGCCCCAACAGAACCACCTGAGCACCTTGTCGACGCGTTCCCGGGTCAGTACCCCGTCGGCCGTGGCGAGCAGGATCCCCGCGCCGGCCAGCGCCATCAACAGGGTCCGTTCGGCGCCGTTCGCCTCCAGCGGAGGCATGCCCCGGCCCTGCCCGGCGACGTACGACAGGAAGAGGCTGACGAGGTAGATCGCCATCGCCCAACGCATCGGCTGCTGTCCCCGGGTGAGCAGGGTGGGATGCAGCCGACTCAGCGCCCACCAGACCAGCAGGCCGAACCCCACCATCAGCCCCGGCTTGCCCAGGTCACTCAGCGGCGGAAAGACCAACCGGAAGGGGAGCAGGTAGGCCAGCATGATCGACGCGATGACCGCGGCCGTCGCGTCCGGGAAGTGGCGTACGGCGGGGGCGATGCCGTCGTACACCGTGTCGGACCGCCGCGCGGATAGGTAGGTCGGCACGTCGCTCGTCTCGTCCCTGCACCGTCAGCCGGCGCTCGTGGGGTTCCCGCTGGTCATTGGGACGGCTCGTCGGCGGGGTTGCGGACAGTGGTCAGCAGGACGGTCTCGTCGGACGGCGTGCCGTTGCGGAACTCCGCCCGGTCCGGGCCGCCCGGGCCCGCCCGCTCGCCGGTCCGGTCCGGGGCGGGGCCCCGATCGTCGGCGGAGTGTGCGCCGAGCCGATCGGGCGGGCCGAATCCGGCGGTGGCGCGGGCGGCGCTCATCGACAGGGGCTGGGTGGCCTCCCGGGCGGTTCCGCCGGACGCCGGTGCCGACCGGGCCGCGGGTGCCGGGGTCATGGCGGGGGCCGCCGCGGGGCGTGGCGAGCCGACGATCGCCTGGCCGGC
>NZ_JADPUN010000425.1 GCF_015690345.1 Plantactinospora alkalitolerans
CGGGGACGCGGACGGAACGGAGATGCGCATATTCGATCACCTGTGGTTTCGAGTCGGGGCCGGGAAGGGCCGTGCCGGAAGGCGCCCCTGTCCGGTGCGGAGGCGGGAGCGGCTGGTTCGGAGGCGGGAGCGGCCGGTTGGCAGCCGGGACCAGCCGGTTGGCAGCCGGGAGCGGATGGCGGACGAGGCGCCCGGGTCAGGGTGTGGTGGCGCGGCGCGGCTGTCTCCGGCGGGGTCCGGAGCGGCTGACCGGCCCCGCTCCGAGCCCGGCCAGTCCGGCCCGGAACAGCCCGTGCCTGACCCGTCGGAGAGCCGCCGTCTCCAGTTCGTCCCGCAGGGCGCCGTCGCGCAACAGTGCCTCGGGGCCGAGTAGTTCCTCGACGGCGGCCAGGGCACCGGCGGTGTCGCCGTGGTCCAGTCGGGCCCGGACGTCGACGAGGCACTCCGGGCGACGGTGCGCCTCGTCGATCACCTGTAGACATGGCAGCGGGGTGCCGGTCAGTGCGGCCAGCAGTTCCTCGCGGCGGATCTCGGCCGGATCGTGGTCGAACGGGACGAGCGTGCCGTTCACGAGGCCGATCCGGTGCTGGGCGCCACGGCAGGGAACGAGACGCGGAGTGGCTCGGCCGTCCGGGACGCGCGGCGGGACGTCCGGTGGGTGGCCCGGTACGAGCGCCGACGTGACAAGGGGGTGCAGCCGGTCGGCCTCGACCAGCCCGGCGCGGAGCAACGCCAGGTCGGGTAGCACCCACACCGCCGCGTCGGGCAGCACCGGGAGTTCGGCGGCGCCACCCCTGGCCGGTGCCGTCCTGATCCGTAGGCCGGACGCCGCACCGGCAGCGGCCTCCGGTGCCAGCTCCAGTACGAGCCGATGTCGGGCTCCGAGCCGTACGGCCACGGCAGCGCCGACCCGTCCGTCCGCGCGGAGCAGTATCTCCGCCTCGGCCGCCCAGCGGTCCACGGCACAGCCATGCGCCTGCCGCAGATCCTGGTGGGCAGCGGTACGGCCGTCGGCGGGCGGCTGGTCCGCCCCGGACCGTATCCGCAGCTCGTCGGTTCTGCGCGCGTCCCAGAGGTGGCGGTGCAGGTCGAGTCGGAACCGTCGGTCGGGACGGGGGTGCGGATGCGGGCCGGGTGCGGTCCTCGGTCCTGTTCCGCCCCAGAGGGCAAGGCTGATCCGTTGACCGGCATCCGCCCAGGCCGGTGGTGTTCGGGCCACGAGGTGCAGCGCGTTGCCACCCGATCGTTCCGCCGCGTGGTACCGGGCCAGGGACATGGTCAGGCCCGGACGCAGCAGCCCGTCCGGAGCGATCCTCGGCATGTGCCAGCGCAGCAGGTCAGGGGCCAGATGGCGGAGGTCGGTCCGGACTCGGGACGCGAGTTCCCGGCCGTGGGTGTCGGCCACGGAGCGAAGGTTCAGATCGACGTCGACGCGTGCGGCGGCGCAGGCCCCCGCCCAGTCCCCGGTGGCACGGCGGGCCGTCGCAGACTCGATCATGGACAGCGGCACGGCGAACTCGCGCACGTGCGGCCAGAAGGAAGGTCGGGAATCCCCGTTCACAGTCCGGGAGTGCATCAGCACTCACCTTTTGTGGACAGGACCCCCGATCCGGTGAGGGAGGTAATCATCGCGGGCAGCATACAGCTCTCGGCCACCTCGCGCCACGCGCCTGCCGGGCGGCGCGACGTGCCGTCAGCCGCGGCTTCCGGTTCGGCCACCGCCGCCTGACCACAGCCGATGACCTGCGGCACTTTCCTGGTCAGGCGGCTTCCGGAGCAGACGTCGCGAAGACTGTCGAGAACGGCCCGGCGACTCCGTCCCGGGAGCGGATGCGGCCACCGTGGTCGCCCGACACCGAGGAGACACCCGCATGACGATCCACCGGATGGACAACGTCCTCATCGTCGTCGACGACCTTGACGCCGTTATCTCGTTCTTCGTCGAACTGGGCATGGAACTGGAGGGCAGGGGGCCGGTCGAGGGACGCTGGGTGGAGCGTGTCATCGGGATCGACGACGTCCGGCAGGACGTCGCAATGCTGCGGACCCCGGACGGCCACGGCCGGATCGAGTTGGCGATGTTCCACACGCCGAGGGCGATCAGCGCCGAGCCGGAGAACGCGCCGGCGAACACCCTGGGCATCCGCCGCGTCATGTTCGCCGTCGACGACATCGAGGACGTCGTTGCCCGCCTGCGTACCCACGGCGCGGAACTCGTCGGCGAGTTGGCGCAGTACGAGGAGAGCTATCGGCTCTGCTACGTCCGGGGGCCGGAGGGCATCGTCGTCGGGCTGGCCGAACAGCTCGGCTGAGGAAGGCCCAAGGATTCCGACGTCGACGTCGATGTCGATGTCGATGTCGATGGTGATGTCGAGAAGTCGTGACCGGCTCCGTCCCCCGTCAGGAAGCGCGATCAGAATGGGTCGCAACCAGCACCGAGGAGAAGCACGATGGCCAAGTACCTGCTGCTCAAGCACTACCGTGGCGCCCCGATCGCGGTCAACGACGTGCCCATGGACCAGTGGACGCCGGAAGAGATCTCGGCCCACGTGCAGTACATGCGCGACTTCGCTGCCAGGCTCGAGGGAACCGGCGAGTTCGTCGACGGCCAGGCGCTCGCCCCGGAGGGGACGTTCGTCCGGTACGACGGCGAGGGTCGCCCGCCGGTCACGGACGGCCCGTTCGCCGAGACCAAGGACCTCATCGCCGGCTGGATGGTGATCGATGTCGACAGCTACGAGCGCGCCGTCGAGCTGGCGGGGGAGCTGTCGGCGGCTCCTGGGGCG
>NZ_JADPUN010000426.1 GCF_015690345.1 Plantactinospora alkalitolerans
CTGTCGGCCAGTGCGTCGGGCTTCACGGAGAACCGGGTGCCGGTCTCGACGGCGGCGGGGGCCGGAGCCTCGGACGCGGCCGGAGCCTCGGACGCGGTGGCGGCGGCCCGGGTGGTGGTCGGTGCGGTCATGGTGGTCCTCCCTGCACCTCTCAGCGACCTGCGCCTGGTGGCGCTTCGTGGTGGTGGTCGTCCTGGTCGGCTGTGGTGGTGATCGTGGTGGCTATCCGTTCAGGCACCACCTTAGCCCGATCGTCTCGGCAAAAGCTAGCCGAACGGCTGATGGATTAAAGGGGCGAAAGCGTGGCTATCGCCACACAATCGCGACTCATCCTCAACTTTTGTCGCCACCGAATCCGAGATTTGTTGAAACGCACCGTGGGCCCGCCCGCCACGAGATGATTACCGGCTGTGAACTGGCAGCGGAACGGCGTGAACGACCGGGTACGCCCGGACGAGGACGCGGCGTGATCCGACTGCCCCGGCTGTCCGTCCGCTGGGGGCTGGAACCGTCCGCGTTGCCGAGTGAGGAGGCGCGACACGCCACCTGGCTGGAACTCTTCTTCGACCTGGTGTTCGTGCTCGCCCTCGCCGCCGTACAGAGCCGGCTCGCCGACGAGGTACCGAGCGCGGACGAGATCCTCCGGACCGCCGGACTCTTCGTCGTCGTCTGGTGGGCCTGGGTCGGGCAGGCGTTCTACGACACCCGGTTCGACCCCGACGACTTTGCCCATCGGGTCTCCGTACTCGTCGGCATGCTGGGCGCCGGGACCATGGCGGTCGGTGTCCGGGACGCCCCGGACACCCTGCTCCTGCCGGTCGGCTACCTCGTGGTCCGCGCGACGTTGCTGGCCCTCTACCTCCGGGTCCGTGGCACCAGCCCGACCGCACGCCGGCTGTCCGGCGTCTACCTCAGCGGGTTCGGCGCCGGATCGCTGGTCTGGGCCATCTCGCTCGCCGTACCGGGGCACCTACGGCCGCTGCTGTGGCTCGCCGGGCTCACCATCGAGCTACTGACACCCTGGCTCGGCAGGCGCTGGCTGAGGCAGCATCCGGTCCATCCGTTGCACCTGCCCGAACGGATCGGCCAGTTCACGATCATCCTGCTCGGAGTGAGCCTGAGCGACCTGATCGGCGCGGTGCCGACCCGGCCGTCACTCGCGGTCAGCGTGACCGCGATCACGGCGTTCGTCATCCCGGCATCGGTGTGGTGGGTCTACACCACCTACGTGACCATGGGCCTGACCACGTCCCGGCTGAGCGCCGGGTCCGGCTACGCCATGGTGCAGGGGATACTCGGCGCCGCCCTGCTGCTCCTCGGCTGGTGTCTGGGCCAGGCTGTCCGGTTGGTGGCCACCGGCACGACGGAGTTGCCGGGGATGCTGCGCTTCCTGACGGCGGTGTCGCTCGGAAGCTGGATCATCGGCGGCCTGGCCCTGCAGTGGCTCGCGATCGGCACCGTACCGCGGCCGAGGATCGTCCTGGCGCCGATCGCCATCGGGACGGTCAGCGCCGTCGTCCTCGTGTCCGAGGCGACCGTCATGATGCCACTGCTCGCCACCGCGATGGTCGGCTACGCCCTCGTGGTCAGCCGGCTCATCATCCGGTTCAATCCGGGCCGCGGCGAGGAGTAGCGGGAGCCGCTCGCGAGTCCGCCCGTCAGCCCGCGAACGGGGTGACCGGCACGCCGCTCACCCCGGGCGTGGCCCGGAACAACGCGCCGGCGGCGGGCTCCGGCTCGGACAGGCCCAACCGGGAGGTGGTGATGTAGAGGTCACGCAGGTCGGCCCCGCCGAAGGCGCAGGCGGTGACCTGGCGGACCGGAAGCGGTATCCGGACGTCGAGCCGTCCGGTCGGGGTGTAGCGCCGTACCTCGCCGCCACCCCAGAGCGCGACCCACACCCCGCCCTCGGCGTCGAGCGTCAGCCCGTCGGGGGCACCGTCCGCCGGGTCGATCCGGGCGAACGGGCGACGGCCGGTCAGCGCGGCGCTGTCCGGGTCGTAGTCGAAGACGTCGACCCGCTGGGTCGGCGTGTCGACGTAGTACGCGGACCTGCCGTCGGAAGACCAGGCGATTCCGTTGGAGATGGTGACGTCGTCGAGCACCCGCCGGGAGACGAGGTCACCGTCGAGCCGGTAGAGCTCGCCGGCACCGGGGCGCATGTCGTACGCCATCGAGCCGCAGAAGAACCGGCCGGCCGGATCGCAGCCGCCCTCGTTCATCCGCCGTCCCGGGTCGGACCAGAGTTCGGGAAGTCGGCTCGTCGGACGCAGCTCCGGGTCGGTGAGAAGGAACCCACGCTCGACCGCGACGAGGTAACCGCCGGCCGCGCGGGGCCGGACCACCGCCGCGACCGTGTCGAGATGATGCCGGACCACCTGGTCCGGGCCGGGGGTCAGGCCGAGTACGTCACCGGAGAGCATGTCCACCCAGAGCAGCCGGCCGGTCCGTGGATCCCAGACCGGTCCCTCGCCGTGTCCGCAGCACGGATCCGTCACCTGTATCGCGTCCACCGCGTCCACCATGTCGCGCTCCTCCAACGTCCGGCGGTACGCCAGCCCGCCCCGGCCGTCGAGCATCGCACGGTGCGGTCGCACCCGGGTACGACGAGAGGACGAGAGGGCCAGCCCTCCAGGGCTGGCCCTCTCGTCGTAGTGCCGGTGGTGCTTGGCGCTTATGCCGAGTAACCGCGTTCGGCGGCCCAGTTGGCGAGCGTGATGGTGCTCATCCAGTACTCGCTCTGGTTCGGGTTGGCCGGGTCGGCGATCTTCACCTTG